>JBBSGM010000175.1:0-8178 GCA_038254065.1 Mycobacteriales bacterium
GGGAGGCACACAGCGCCCGGTGCGCCGGTGGGTGTCGAAGACGACATCGTCAGCAAGAGTCACGTGACAGGCCCGGCAATGCGCCCGCACCGTCCCACGCCACGACACCTGGCATCCTGGGCAGGTGGCGGGATCATCGCGCGGCACCGACTCGCACGCCGGCGAGGCTGCGTCGACGAGCTGCGCGGGGTGGAGACGATCCTGCGTTACGGCCCGAGCTACCAGCGTCAGCGGGCGGTCGCCGGGCAGCGCAACGGCAGCCTCAAGGCGGTCGCGTCGTTCATCGCCGAGATGCGCGACGGGATACCGCGGGACTGACCCCGGTGAACGTCCGCGGCACAGCACCGCACGGTGATCGGAACCGCGGTTCAGGGCCCGTCTAGCAACTTCAGGAGAACGCCCGGTCCCACGACGGTCGCCCCCGCCGCCTCGACCCGTGACCGGAGTTGTCGATCAGCGGTGACGACGACCACGTATCCTCGGAGCGCCGCGCCCGGATGCCGGCGACTACCTTCACTATTTCCGAGTCACCGTCGGTTTCGGCCGCGACCACCTCGACGCCGTCGACGGGGCTGACGCTTTTCGCTTGTCCTTCTACGACCACCACTATCCGGGGCCACCAGGTCCATTCCCGGCCGCCGGTCAGGCCGAGTTCAGCGCCGGGAACCCCAGACCTCGCCAACGCGGCGAGTTTACGGAGCAAACGTTCTGCGGCGCCCCGGCGATCGCGCCACCAGCCATCCGGGCGGGAGCCGACCACGTTCGCCGCGTCCACGACGAGCACCAGCTCGCTGTCCAGTTGTTCACCCAAGGCAGGCCACGCCGGCCCGAGGACCCGATGCGACGCCGGGTTCGCGACCTCGTCCGGAGTCACCCATCGCAGCTCCGCTCTCTCGCCAATGGCGCTCGTTCCCCCACTGGCTGCCGGGCGGGCGCCAGCACCGTAGCGAAACGCCAGTTCACGTGGTCCACAGTGGACGGCGAGGTCGGTCGGCTGCAGCAGACACCGGGCACCTCCCGTACGGGCGCAATGGGTATTCCTGCAGCTGGCACGGCGGCTCACCCGAACGCTAGCAACCCCCCGACGACCGGCGACACCACGGCGCAGACGCAACAGCCTGGCACTGCTCCGGTAGAGCCCGGCACACAACCGCCTTAGTCAAGATGTTGCGTCCTTAGGCGCCGCGACGGTTGCGGTCGTGGTGCCTGGCAGCGACGAATGCCTCAGTCCAAATCAAGGGCTGTCCGTAGGGCGATCGAGATCTGCTCCATCTCCGAAGCGGTAGCCGTACCGACAACCTCGGAGATTCTGGAGCGAACGACACTCTCGATGGTAGTGACGACGGCCCAGCCGAAATCGCCGACGCGTGGAGACAAGAGGCTTTCAGGGTCATGGTCGACGACGTGTACGCCAAGGACTAACTCTCGGTCTTCTGCGTCGTTGAGGGTGTCGGCCGAGACGATCAGACGAAGGCGGCTGATGCCGGGTCGAGGGATGACGGGTTCGTAGGCTCTGATCTCTCCTCTGCGCACCGCGGCAGGGTACAGACCTGCCTACGACACCTCGGCCAGTGCCCGCTCCGTCTCTTCGAGGCTTGCCTCGGCATAGCCGGCGGTCGACGTGGGCGAGGTACTTAGCGAGGCGACAGCATCGCGTAATGCCAGCTCACGTAGCTGTGCTGCGGCGGCCGCGGAGGGGGTGCCGCCGGCATGTCGAGCGCAGCGAAGGAGCCAGGCGTGCGTCGACCTCAAGCTGTAGCTGCTCGGACATGGGTCACAGCGTACGGCACAGCGGTTACGAGACGAAGAGATCCCACCCGGCACCGGGACGCGACGCTTAACCCCGCCGCGCCTGGCCGCACGTTCGTGCACAACTCGTGCGCCTTCTCGGTGACGAGATCCCCTCGGCCTGCCTACTCTCCCGGCAACTGCGTCGGCATCGGATCGTTACTCCAGTCACGCTGCTGCCTGGCACCGCCGCCTGGTCGCGACGCAGTGGACCAATCCGACCCGGTCCGGCCGCCCAGCGGCTAACGTGTCGGCGAGCTGGGTTGTGCTGGAAATCCGCAGCTACACCACGAGTCGCCTGCGGACACCCTAAAAGGCCCTGAACTGCGATGTAAAATATCCGGAGGGATTGTTGACAGGACCGGTCACCCAGCCAGCGGCTCGTCGTGGGGATCGAGGCCGCGGGTCGGCTATGTCAGCGCGTCGAACAGCGCCTGGCGTTGGCGGTCGCCGAGGCCGGCGGCGCGACGGGACGCGACGATCCCCGTTCGTTCCATTAGTGCGGTGACCTTGGCCGGGCCGTAGCCGGGCAGGCTCTTGAGTAACTGGGCGACCCTGGTCTTGCCGACGACGGTGTCGGCTTTGGCCCGGTCCAGCACCGCGGGAATGGTCAGTTCCCCGCGGGCGATCGCGTCGCAGAGCTGTTTGCGAGCGCTCCGCGCGGCCGCCGCAGCACGGAGCGCGTCCTGGCGTTCCTCGGGGGTCAGTGTGGGTAGTGCCATGGCGTTGAATCCCTTTCCGTTGCCACCCGTAGTGGATTGGTTCGCGGATCATCATCGCTGTCGAGCCGACACAACCCCGCAGCACCACGCACAAAACATCCCCCCGGCTCCCGACGCACCCGCGAGGACGATCGGCCGATCGTCGGGTCCACGCGGTCACCGGTGATCTCCGATCATGCCCGGTCGGTCACGTTCGCGACGACCCGCTACGTCGCTGCGATCATCCAACCCGGGTGACGTTCCAGATCGAGCGCACACCGGAGCCGGGCAGCCCCAGGTCAAATCCCGCTAAGCCGGCGGCCCAATATCAGAAGTCAAGGAAAAATCCAGACCATGCTGCAGGCTCAGCCCGGGCGGACGCGGATCACTCGATAGGTGTGTCCTAAGCGAAGGGTCGTGTTATCCCTGCGGTGCCGCCGTTGCGCGGCGGTGGGATCTCCAGACAAGATTTTGATCATCGAACATAGGGGGCAACGCCTCCTGCGGGCGCGGTGGGTAGTGTCATCTGATCTTGGACACTCCAGACTCACCTCATGCTTAAATGAGCCGTGATCGGTTCCTGTCGCCGTCCTATCTGGACGGTCTGGGATTGGCTCTGGTGGAGATCTCTGTTTCGAACAACGCTACCGAGGTTGCTACTCGGCGGAGCGTCGCACGGTGTCCCTGAGTATTTCGATCAGGTGACGGCGGTTCTTTGGGCTCATGCCGTTGAGCACTGCCTGCAGGCATCTGGCCGTGCCCGGGTCGGTGTCGCGACTATCGGTTCGGCGTCGGCGGTGGGCCTCAGTTGGAGGCGTCGATGGTCTTGCGGGTCTGGGTGCTTCGCACCAGTCCGGCGTGGGTTAGTTGAGCGACCATCGCGGAGGTGGCCGGCGATCGGGTACCCAGGGCCTGGGCTAGGTCGGTGAGGGTGACCGGTGCGAGCGCGCTAATGAGGTGCAGCGTGGTGAGCTGCAACAGCGTCATCCCACGACCTGCCCAGACGGCGGGGCTGGCCGCGACCACGGCCCGCATGTGGGCAACGAGCCAGTCCACATCCTGCACCGTCGCCACGTTCTGGTTGCGGCCATCGGCCGCGCGCTGACCGCCCGACAGGGCACCCATGCGGCCTTTATACGCGGCAGATTCAACCACCGACGGAAACCATGCGGCTGCGGCCCCACCGCCCGACGGTCGCCCCCTGGCACTGATGCAGTAAGCGGTCGGCCCGCTGAGCGCGAGATTGAGAGCTACGCAGGGCCCTAAAGTGTCTCAATCCCGCTGGACCGCGCGTGCGTCCGCGTGAGCTGCGCCAGGTCCTGGCGACGAGCACCCCCTTGGGTGCTGGTCACCGAGCCCCGGCTGGGGACCGACGCCGCGACCATCAGCACCACGTTCGCGGCGGTGCGGGGTGCCGGCCCCGCGGTGTTCGTCAGCGGGCCCGATCGGAGCCGACCGCATCGTAGAGAGACTGGACCCGCTGGGTGTGTCCGAGTCAACCGCTACCGTGCCCGGCTGGATCCGGCACGGCCGAGCGGCCGGGTTTCCACTAGAACGCTCAGGGGGCCGGAGTGCCGCTGCCACCCGTGAGGCCGCTGAGGAGGCCGGTGACCGGGTCAGAAGGCGCCGGCGAGCCCGATCCCGGGGCCGTACCGCTGCCCGGAGTATCCGATGCGGCCATAGCAGGGCTAGCGGCCATTACATCCAAGCCTGCGACGCCTGATGTCGTCGCGAGCATAAGAAGGGACAAGGTCGCTGCCCTGGTCAGTTTACGCATCGTGCCATGCTCCATGGTTACTCCTTGTAGTCACATGACCCCGCTTGGTCACCGCGGTTGATATCATGCTTCCCCGGGTGACGCCTCTTCGGGGTGCACTAAGTCCGACGCGAAGCGACCCGCGAACACCGCCAGCTCCAGGTCGAGGCCGGACGGGGAGCTCGATAGGTTCCCAATGCAGGCGTTGCTGGCTGAACTGGTGGAGCTGGGCCGGCATGCCTGGCGGATCAGCCTGCAGGAGAAGGCGCTACGCGCCCAGATCATCGCCCTACACCAAAAAGAGGAACAGGAAAATCCACCCCGTGACCAACCGCAACTCACACCCGACCTCGACCCGACACATGACCCCGCGACACCGTGAACTCGCCCCTGCAGCCGACGGGGCGCTCGTCGGCCCTCCCGTCAGCCCGGAACTGTGCAGTCGAACAAACCGGTCCTTGCAACACCAAATCAGTCGCCACGGTGGCTACCGAATGAGTTGCCCCAAGCTAACCGACCAGATGACCGCAGTCGCCGCCGCGCTGGCTGAGCTCGACGTGCGCCCCAACGATCGAGTGCTGATCATGCTGCCTGACGGTCCCGGGCTTCGCCGAGGCCTTCGCCGGCGCGATACAGCAGGGCGCAGTGCCACTGCCGGTGAATCCGCTGCTCCCAGCGCACGACATCGTCGCCGGCGCCACCGAGGCCGGTGCCCGGCTCGTGCTGGCCGGCGCATCAGATCCATGCGCTAGCCGACCTGGACGCCGATCCCCCTGTACTCGTCGATGGACCACGAGGGATCTGCGCAGCGGCGCTGCGACTGCGCTGAGCGCAGAGTTCACGGCGCTGCGAGGCGACAGCCGAATATTACCAACTTGCTACCCGCCACGATCAGCGACGGATCTGTAACGCTTCGCAGCGGGGGCGATACAGCGATTAAGTGCATGGAATCCCAAGCCCCGGTAGGTGAAGCCTTGGCCACCCGGACGACTCCCCAACCCCCGGCTAGCGCACACCCAGCCCACCCGTCCCCCTAGCTCCGCCGGAGTGCGGCAGGCACGCCCAAGACGCCCCCGATCCCCGCGCTGATGTGCTTGCAAGCCCGCGCACCCTTTCCCTCCGCCTTGACGACCCTGCCGCCGCCGCACTATCCCTACGCACCCACATGCAACCGGCCGATCTCATGGAGCTGGTCGCCATCCTCGCTGAGGCGGCAGCGGACGTACTACGTGAGCGGGACAGGAAGATGGTGTGACACGCCACCCGTCGCTGTGCTGACCACACCCAGACGTTGCTGGTCATCGTCTCGGGACTGTTCGCCTTCGCCTCCCGCCGTGCACGGTGATGGTTTCAAGATCGACGACGGAGTGTTCCTCGATGAGGATTCCCGGATAGGTCTCATCCACAAAAACCAGCGGTCTCCTGGCGAGTGACGGCACGGCCGCGCGGCGGCGATGAACAGGGTGGTGAACCGCTGTACCCCCCGGAGGTGCTTGCCGCTTACTCGCACTCAGCGCGAGCTGCTGACCTGCGGCTTTGCCACCGTGGCTCTCACCAGCCCTGTGTGCCCCGAGACCGAGCGCGAAGCGTCCGTGAAGGGTGCGCGACCGCTTCGATAGGTGCGACATCGCCGACCTGCTCACCGCCTACCGCCAAGGCGCCACCGGCGCCTCCCTCGCCGCTGCCCACGGCTTGAGCCTTAAGAGTGTCAAGCGCCTCCTGCACATCGCCGGTGTCCACCGGACCTCACCCACTCAACGAGCTATGAAGGCAACGCCGACCGCGACGCATCCGTAGCCGCTCATGCCCGGGCGTTCACCGCGCACACAGCGGCATGAGCAACGTAACGCGAAGAAGTTAAGTACTGGGCGGGTGCTCCGTCCGTCTCCTCCTACGGCCATTCCGGTGATTTTTCGGCGGTTGGACCGGTATCCCTACCACGTCCGACATCCGGCGCTCAACCTCGTCCGCGACGGCCACGACCTCGTCGACGAACTCATGGGCCGCCGCTGGAAACTGCTGGACCTACAGCCTGCCCACCCACGAAGACCGGCAACGCGCCATTAACAGCCTCCCAACCGACCGCTGACCACCAGATGCTGCACGAGGCGTCCGGACTCGGCTCGCAGGCCCACCAGCTCCGCCAGCCCTTCCAGGGCGTCCCTGACGTCCAACCACCGAGCGTCGCTCTGGTACACATGCACTTCCCGGTCCTCGGCGCACAGGTCGGCCACTGCTGCGGGCTCGTCCGAGTCCTTCTCGACGGCGTTCATCAGCAGCACGGTGAGTTTGTTGTACGCGGCCAGCACCGGAGCGTGGTCCAGTGGCGGCATCCACTCAAAAGGCCACGGGCACCGCTCATCACAACACACGGGCTCCAACACAGAATCCATGTCCGGCGTGGCTGCCGTCTCACTCATAAGGTCAGTTTCCTTTCTGTAAGTCCCTATCTGTTGATGGGCCATTTGCTGGCAGTGCGGACATCGCTTCGCCTGCCGTTTCGGGACGCTGCTGTCAACGTGGTCGACCTCGACGCGCTCACCGCGGCAACTTAGCCACTCCACCAACACCCACGACCACCGGTCCCCACCGGTGTCGGGTCGACCCGAATAACGCTGTCGCGCTTCAAAACTTGACGGGTTCGTCGAGATCAACCCCGCTCCAGGCTCTTCTACCCGTATCCCGCTCACCCTCTGCTCGCCACAACCGGCATGCGGGTCGGTGAGCCGCTCGCACGAGACGTCGAGCACCGGGTACGGCTCTGGCTGCCTGGTACCGCGATGCAGGCGAGCAACGCATCGACCTGACCGGTGTCGATCTCGCCGCCGAACAGCCACGCGGCGGCGGCCTCTACGTAGCTCCACAGCGCCAGCGCGCACTCAGGTTCCCCTCGTCAATCACCCCGCTGCCGTCGATCAGCGCATAGGTCAGTGACAGGCGCAGCACTTGCGGCACAGCGCGGGCCAGGATCGAGGCGATCGGACCGTCTGGACGGACACGCCGCAGCCGTGGATACGACGCGCCACAACGCGTCGGCGTCCGTGGAGCGCTTGATCCGCCCGTGGCCTTGGCCGCCATGATCGGAGCAGTGAGCGCGGGGCGGTACTCGGCGATGATCTCTGCGGGAATGTTGCCCATCGGGGCACAGCTTCGTGCGGCGACTGGCGACCGGCAGGAATCGGTTCATAGTGCCGCCGACGAGCTGTGGCTCTTTCAACCGGATGCGCAGCTCGCCGGGCGTGACGTGGTCGACGACGGTGATGTGCGGGGCGGTCGCAGTCAGCGGCGAGCGGGTCAACGTCGGCAGCGTGTCCCCATCCGACGCCTCGCGGAACACCCGGGGCAGGATGGAACCCTGCCGTTCCATTACCGCCAGCACTGAGCTGAACTCGGATTTCACCGACAAACAGCCGTTTGTCCCCCATGCCGTCGTCGTCGCCTTGGGATCGCGGACCAGCTCAATCAGACCCTCGCCCGACGACAGACCCAACGTGGTCGTGACCGCACGAGGGTCGAACAGACAGCTCACCACTTGATTGCTGGTCCCCTTGGCTCCATCGCTGGTACGCCCGATGATCAAAGCGTTCGGGCGCGCCGGATGGATCCGGCTGTCGACGAAGACATGCGGAGCTACCGCCGCACGCTCAGCCCGCGTGGACGCGGATCACTCGATAGGTGTGTCTTAAGCAAAGAATCGTCTTATCTAGGCGGTGCCGCCGTTGCATAGCGGTTGGGGACACCCTGCGCTTCGCCGGAAG
The DNA here is from genome assembly GCA_038254065.1 of Mycobacteriales bacterium. GTDB lineage: Bacteria > Actinomycetota > Actinomycetes > Mycobacteriales > Pseudonocardiaceae > Pseudonocardia. The sequence continues at coordinate 8,004 of JBBSGM010000175.1, forward strand.
CCAAGGGACAGGACCCTCGGGCACCGTGGGGTGTTGTTCCTCGATCAGCTACGGGAGGCGGCCCACGGCATGCGGTGGGTGACGCTCACTGTCTTCAGCAGATGAGTACATTGCGGCAACCACGTGCGTCCGGAGCCGACGCGAGACACGATCCAGCCCGCGAGGCCGGGGGCCC
>JBBSGM010000176.1:0-8040 GCA_038254065.1 Mycobacteriales bacterium
ACGCTCCGCCAACGACGCCACCACGACCGCAAGCCGCTCACGCAGCTCTACAGTGGATGACTCCTCGGACACACCGCCATCATCAACACCACGACGCGAAGATCAAGCAGCCACGCCGCCAAGGACCTGACCAGTTACCAAACAGGAATCTCTTACCGGATCTCTCATACTTTTATCCTTGCTAGCGATGCCGAGGCAGCCGGTCTCCCCCTGCTCCACCGCTGTCTGATCACCTGGTGCATGTGACAGTGAGGCCTTTGCTGTGTCAGCAGATCTACCGTTGATGGACGCCCGTTCGAGGAGTTCGGTGGTCGGTCTTGGAAATGAAGCCTGCGTAATGGGCCAGGAGTGCTCGCTGTTCGCGGGATCGTCGAGCCAGACGTACTGGCGGTCGCGGGTGACGGTGACGCCGAAGCGGTTCCAGCCGGGGCGTCCGGTGTCGTGCCAGAGCTGGTGGGCGTTCTCGATGTAGGTCCAGAACGGGGTGGGTCCGGCTTCACGGAGCTGATGTCGGTCGTCTTCGGCGTGGTGGTCGATTTCGCACCAGGAGCCGTCTGATGCGGCAAGGAAGGTCGCCACCGGCTGGTGGGTGGTTTCGTCGAGGGTGAGCCGAACGCGATGTCGGCTGGTGGCCGGGTCCGCACCGGTGATCTCGCGCAGGTGGCGTCGGCGTCGTGCTGGATGAAGTAGCGGAACACAAGTTCGTGGCGGGGGACGGCGAGCAGCGCGGCGCGCCAGCGGGGGTCGTGGAGCACACCACGTTCACTGAGCTCATCGGCGAGCCGTTCGGCGCGAGCCGGCCAGCCGCTGGTGGTCGGTGTGCTCATGGGGATGCTCCCGTGGTGGACGCCCTGGGTACGGATCCGTGGGCGAGAAGGTCAGCAAAGATGCCGGTGAGCGGGACGCCGGTTTCAACGCCGTCGGCGACATCGCCTGGAACCTGCCGGTGGTCGTAGCGTAAGGCCTGGTGGTCGCGGCGGAAGTCCAGCCGGGATGCTTCGCTGGTGGCATGGATGGCGCACCCGAACTGACGCGTGCCGATCACGACTATGCGCGCGTCATAGGTCCGCCGCGGGCTCCGGGGACTCCCCTGAATCCTTGCCTTGCCGCTGATCCCGGCAACCGGCCATCACTCCGCGATCACGCCGACCTCGTCGGTGACAAGCGGCCAGCGGTGCGTGGCGGTCGGGGAGTCCAGCCAGACGACCTGCTGATCCGCATGCACCGTGAGCCCGAACCGCTCCCAACCAGGACGCCCGAGGGCCACCCAGAACGTGTGGGCATCCTCGATGTGCGACCAGAGGGGCCGACCCTTCTCGTGCACCTGGCGTACTCCGCGCACGGGGGCCGTGACCTCGCATCGCGAACCGTCGTGTGCCGCGACGATCACGGAGTCGAGCACCGTGCTGCCGGGTTCGGCGCGCAGGCCGAATCCCGACACCTGCGGCATGGTCAGCGCGGCGAGGAACCAGACGACCGTGTTCTCCCACGGCCGAAGAAGATCCAAGGTGGAGGTGCGCCGCCGCCACGGACCTGCGGAACCAGCGATGCGTGAGCGCGGGTCGCCCGGAGTGCGCATCCCCATGAAACTGCCGTACGACCGGTCGAACCTTCCCTCGGCGCCGTCCGGCGTACGGACCAGGTGCACCAGATTGCCCGCCTGCTTACCGATCTTGAGATCGACCAGCAGCCGACCGTCCACCCGGGTCTGCTCGACCCAGCTCCACGGAACGCGCGGAACCGAGCAGGTCGCGATGACCCGGTCGAACGGCGCCTGACCGGGCAAACCCCCGGCGCCGTCCCCGATCCTGAGTAGGGGCCTGTAGCCGAGCGTCGCCAGCCGCTGCCCGGCCAGCTCGACCAGTTCGGCCTCGATGTCGACGGAGCAGACCTGCGCGTCGCCGAGCCGGTGGCACAGCAGCGCGGCGTTGTAACCGGTCCCGGTACCGATCTCCAGCACCCGGTCGCCGTCGGCGATCACGAGGTCCTCCAGCATGCGGGTCATGAGCCCCGGCATGCTCGACGAGGACAAGCCTTCTGCCATGACGAAGAGCGCGGTGTTCGAGTAGACGAGGTCGAACGCCTCCTCGTCCACGACCTCGTGCCACGTCCATCGGCCTGAGTCAGGGTCGAGCTGATAGTACGCGGGAACGAAGACGTGTCGCGGAGTCCGCTCCACCGCTGCCCGCCAACTCGGCGACCGGATCTTTCCGGCGTCGGCCAATGTGGCGGCGAGCCGAGCGGCTTTGACCTGCCAGGACTCCATCAGTTCGCCGCACCCGCGAGCAGGTCGGCCAGCGCAGCCGTCAACGGAACGCCTGTTTTCGACTCCAGCCAGCCATACTGCCCGCCTGGGTTGCACTCCAGGAAGACCCATCTGCCGGTCGGGGTGACGACGAAGTCCAGGGCCCCGTACAGCAGGCCCATTCTGCGCATGAACTGCCGGACAGCCGCGGCGACCGTCGGCGGTACATCAGTCGTCCGGTAGGTCAGCGCGCCATAGTCGGCACGGAAGTCGACAAAGCTTTCCTTGTTCCCAGCGTGGATCGAGAACGCGAACACACGATCGCCGATCATGATCACCCGCGCCTCGTGCGCCTTTCGGACACACTCCTGAACCTGGTGAGCGGTGGCGTCGACGCCTCGCAAATCCAGGATATCAGCCTCGGGCACCACTCTGGTGAATGCGATTCGACGAACCCCTTCCTCCTCGATGTGGTTGGCACCGAGCATCTTCGTGATCATCCGCCCGGCGCCACAACGGTCGGCGAACTCCCGGACCGCTTGCGGGACATTCGTGATGACGGTCGCTGGCACGTCCATACCGCATCGAGCCGCCGTGGCCAGCTGGATCGGCTTGTAGGCCGCGGCAGCCCGATTTGGGTGGTTGACCCACCGCACATCAAGACTGCCAAGCGCGCCGCCGACGCCGAACTTGGCTTCGAGGAAGGCGTGCTGGCGCTCGGTAGGACTCAGCGTGTCGGGGAAGGAGAAGGTACTGGGCGTCCTGAACCAGACCGCCCGTATCTCCTGGAGCTCGACCGAACGGCATCCTACCGAGAGCCGTCCAGCCCAGTGGCCCCCGTCCAGGCGCGCATCGATCTTCAGGTGCGCCGGGAACCATGCGGTATCGGCGCGGAACACGGGCACCTCCCGATGTCGTAGCTCCTCGACCATGCGGTCCGCGCTGAGATCCAGCTCGGGCGCGAGGATCAACACCGTCATGGCATCAACGGATGATCAGGCGCGAAATCGTACTTCCAGTCCTCGCTCTTGCCCTCGTCGCCGTCGTAGTCACTCACCGAGTCCGCACTCGGCCCGTCGTCCCGGTCCTCCAGAACAGGGCGCCCGTCCGCACCCACCAACAGTTGGCGGCCCGGGTCGTACCGGAGGCCCGAACGGTGCCGGGAAATCGGCTCGGGACGCACCAGACCACGCAACCCCCATGGACGGACGTCTCGGGCGGACGGACTGTCGAGCCCAGCGGGAAGCCCTGGCGGCCGGCCGAGACCGAACTGCTCACTCGCCGAAGCGAGAGCGTCGGGGAAGACCGGCGCCCAGTTCGATCCGGTCGCCGGATGTGCATCGGGTGACGGGTCCCAGGTGATAGTCACGACCTGCTCCTTGAATATGGACAACTTCCGGTGGTTTCCGGCCGGTGCGGGGTGGGGGAACTCCCGCGCCGGCCGGAGTCGGCATCGCGAGCACCGGAACGGGTTCGATGCGACGACCCAATTCCGGCTCTCGCCATGGCTGCAACAATCGCGCCTGACGGTTGGTGGGTGTAGTCGACGAGGACGGACAGGGGAGGACATGGACGCGTCCGGGCACGGACCGACGACGGTCGCTCACACCACCCGCCAGTGCCACCAGCTCCTGATTGCCGAGCGACAGGCCAGGGGGTGGGGCCGCGAGCGGCTGGCGGTGGAGTTCGAGCGAGCCGCACGCGAGCTCGGACTCCAGCCACCCGAACGGACCGCGCTGGTCAAAGCGATCTACCGGCACGAGACCGGCCGAGCCGAAGTTCGGGATGAAATGTACGTCCGGCTCTACTGCGCGGTGTACGAACTCGGTCGACACGAACTGCTCGGTACCTCAGAGGCCGGATCGACGAGCCCGTCGGCGTGCGCACTGACGAGCCACAAGTTCGTCCCGCTGCACCTCGGCGGGTCCGGAACCGCGGAGAAACTCGTCCGAGGGCTCGGGCTCCGCGCGGCGACGGCGCTCGGTGTCGAGTGCTGGCGGGGACCGGTCGAGCACCCCACTGGCACGTCCGAGCTCGTCGTCTTCCCCTGGGGAGCGGCCACCGTCCATCTTGCCGAACAACTCACCGTGCCGAACCTCGCGGCCGTCGCATCCTGGCGTCAGCGCACCGGTCTCCCGACGCAGGGATGGGTCACCGAGCTCATCCGCGCCGTGGCCGGCTCGGATGAGCCAACGGCCCACTACGTAGTGTCGGCCTTCTGGCTCGACTCACCGCCATGGTCAGGCCCGACCCTAAACGCCGCCATGCGGCTCCTCGCCAAACCCCGGGTGCTCCTCGGGCGCGCGGGCAGCGACGGTGAGCCGTCGGTCGAGCACGCCGAGCAGGTGGAACGGGTCCTGCTGCGCGACGGGTTCCATGACAGCCGGATCGCCGAGTTCGGCGTCCAAGGCATCTCGATCGGTTTCTCCGCCTGGGGAGCAGTGTCGTACTGCCCGCTCTCCACGTCACGCGCACTCCAGCCCGCCGACCTGATCGAACTGGAGGTCGTCGGGCAGGCGCTGTGGATCTTCTGCCATCACCTGCGTGAGCAGGTCGAGGCGGGTCTCGACCCGATAGTGCAGCCACCGTTCGACTGGCGCTGGCTGCGCGCCATGCAGTCCCGACTCACCGTCGCCCGCCCGAACGAGAGCGCACAGTACGCCGCGATGCGTGAGTCCGTCCTGACGACGAGCGGGCTTGCCGCGCACCTCGCAACCGCGGTCGACCTCATGCGTAACACCGAACGGACGTGAGAACGTGGACCTGCAATCGTCCTCTTGATCGTCGTCGACATGCAGAACGGTTTTGTCTCCAGCAAGTCGACACCGGTCGTTCCGCGCGTCGGCGAGCTGGTCCGCTGCTGGGAGGCAGCCGGCGGCGCCATCGTGTTCACCCGGTTCGTCAACCATCCCGGGTCTCCCTACGAGCGGCTCATCAACTGGTCGCGCATGCAGACCGCGCCGGAGACGACCATCGTCGATGAATTGACCGGCGCGGCGGAACAAGCGGTGGTCATCGTGGGAAAGCCCATCTACTCGTTGTTTACAGTCGCTGACACCAAGCTTGTCGAGCAACACGGATGGATCGGACCTCGTCCTGTGCACGTCCTGTACGGCATCGCTACAGTACCGAGTCATGCGTACGCAAAACGGCCTGTGACTGCGTTCGAACTTAGCCTCACGTCGTGGATCGTGACTCAGAGCCAGTTGGTAAACCACAGGGGACTCGGCGAGAGCTGCGGCGGGGTGGTAGCGGTTTGATCACGTCGGCGTGTCGCGTGAGGTGAGGGGTGGGGCTTCTGGTAGCGGAGGGGGTTGTCGATTCCAACTCTGCTGACCAGAAGCCCCTGGGGTGTCTGTGTACCTTGTCGTGGCCGAGAAGGCCAGTTGCCCGGTGGCGGGATGCGGGTGTCGGGGCCGCACGCCGTGCTACCCGTCGGATATGACCGATGCGGAGTGGGAGGTGCTGGGCCAGAGGCCGAGGCGGTGATGGCTGAGCTTCGTCGTGGTCGAGGTGGGCGCCCGATGAGCCACGAGCCGCGGGTGATGATCGACGCGATCCGTGATGTCACCAAGTATGGGGTGGAGTGGCGGGCGTTGCCGGTGGACTTCCCGCCGTGGGAGGCGGTGTATGCGTTCTTCGAGCGGTGCAGCGCGCGGGGTCTGCCCGATCGGCTGGTGGGTCGGCTGCGTGGCCGGTTGCGGGTGGGGTTGGGTCGCGGGGAGCTGCCCACGGCGTGTTCGATCGACTCGCAGTCGGTCAAGGCCGCGGACACTGTCGGGGCCTCGACCAGGGGTTTCGATGGTGGAAAGAAGATCAACGGGCGGAAGCGGAACATCGCGGTCGACACCATGGGCCTGCTGCTGGGCGTGGTGGTGACCGCGGCCTCGGTGCAGGACCGCGACGGCGCCTGCCCGCCGCTGGCGGCGCTGCGTGAGCGGTTTTCCACCATCACCGTGGTGTGGGCTGACGGCGGCTACGCCGGACGGCTGGTGAGCTGGGCGGCGGGGGTGCTGCGGTTGACCGTCACCGTGATCAAGCGCACCGATGACACCCGCGGGTTCGCCGTGGTCCCCCGCCGCTGGGTGGTCGAACGAACCTTCGGGTGGCTGATGCGGCATCGTCGGCTGGTCCGCGACTACGAGCGGCGGCCCGAGCACCACGAGGCGATGGTGCTCTGGGCCACCGTCACGATCATGACCCGGCAGCTGGTGCGTCACACCACCGACGGCCCGCCACCGCCTCGATGGGGCGGCGACCGACCCGTCCCCACCCCCAAACAGACAAATCGGCCGCGTGAGAGTTCACCAACAGGCTCTAACACGTGCCTCAGCCACGCGGGTCAGGAGGCCTTGGGCCGCCGGACTGCTCGTCGCGAGTCGGTTCATCGGTTCATCCGTCGACGCCAACTCATCACGAGTGACGAACTCGTCACGCGCGTCTGTGCCCCCGAGACCATTGCCGTACCGCACAGCACGGTGATGTGTTCGCGACGAACGGGGCGTTGCGGGTGAAGCCTGCGGTCGGTTAGTCCCTCAACTTCGGCAAACTCGGCCAGGGCGACCTGTTAACGATCGCACTGCAGGGTAGCACCGCTATGGCCGATTGACATGACGGCAGATGCAGAGGACTCTTGACCTGTGGTCGATCCACGCGTCCCTGGCGACAGGCCCGAGCGGCGAGTTTTTGAGTGCCCCGTGTCGGGCTGTACCGAGCCGCGCGTTGAAGACACAGTGGCGCCACGTTGTCGAGTTCACAAGGTGCAGATGGAAGAAGTATACTAGCGCGGCCCCTACAGAGCTTAAGATTAGCGGCCCCTACAGAGCTTAAGATTATAAGTATCCCTGGTTGTCGTACTGAGAACTGTGTAACTCCTTCGCGCGACGGCGCTCTTCGTTGATCACGAGAAGGGCTGAGCCGTATCCGCGAGCACTAGTAATAGCCGCGCCGTAACTTACTACACCCAAGGAAGCGTACAACAGAAGCGCTCCTGCGCTGTTGGTCAGAATCTGCGGAGATGTTGAAGCTAGTAATAATGGACCGAGAATTGCAAGTACGAGGAAGACGAAAACTAGAGAGCAGTACATATCGAGCCGTGTTCGGAATTGATCGTGCTGAATTTTAAGGTCGGGTGATATAGTACTGTAGATTCGCAGTACGAAACCCTGGAGGTCGCCACCTGGATCTCGAATGCGATCCTCATACGATCGAAGTGTATTTCCTAGGCGGGTTGGAAGGATACGATGATCCTTCGGATAGAGCTGGAGCTTGGAGTCCAGTGCATCGAGACGGCGCATCCGTTCGGCGGGACAGTGTCTACTCCATAGCCGGGCTAGGTCTGCCTTTCCTATCTTCGTTACCTTCTCGTCGTTGGGGATCTGCGCAGCGAGGATCGCCTGGAGCTCATTCACTGGCGTCAGGTCGGGGAGTAGGTCGAGCATTTTCTCTCTGGCACCACGGTAAGCGTCTATCAACTGCTGTGCCCTCTGCACCTCAAGGCGTCTCACTTTCTTGACGTGGCGCCGCACTCGCCAACCAGCGACGAGGGATCTGGTTCGACCTGCGCCCCAGTATCCTTCGAATAGTCGAATAGCTTCGAACTGGAATGCTTGCGTCACAATTGCTGCAAGGACTACCGAGAACAGCAGTACGATGATAATTCCTAGTGGGCGCTCCGTGAGAGAAATGAGCGCTGAACCGAGATCGAGATTGTGCTGAGAGTGCAATTGTGTGAGTAATGCAATGTTGCCGACAAGCATCGTTGCTGGCATCCAAGCACTGAGGCTTAGCTGGTC
>JBBSGM010000177.1:0-7978 GCA_038254065.1 Mycobacteriales bacterium
GAGACCGTATGCTCGGTCGCAACTGTGAGGTGTTGGCCGGGATGAGGGTGAGCGGGTGAGTCGGCCGAATTGGGCGCCGGACGAGGTGGACCTCGACCGTCCCAGCGCTGCCCGGGTCTACGACTACTACCTGGGCGGGTCGCACAACTTCGCGGTGGATCGCGAGATGGCCCGCCGGGCCATCGAGCTGTGGCCCGAGCTGCCGCAGATCATGCAGGCCAACCGGGCGTTCCTGCGCCGGGCGGTGCGCTACCTGGTGGCCCGGGGCGTCACCCAGTTCCTCGACATCGGCTCCGGGATCCCGACCGCCGGCAACGTGCACGAGGTCGCGCAGGGGGCCTACCCGGACGCCCGCGTCGTCTACGTCGACATCGACCCGGTCGCGGTGGCACACAGCCGGGCCATCCTGTCCGGTGACGAGCGCACCGACATCGTGCAGGGCGACCTGCGCGACGTGGACGGACTGCTCGCCGACCCACGCACCGGCCGGCTGCTCGACCTGTCCCAGCCCATCGGGGTGCTCATGGTCGCGCTGTTGCACTTCGTGCCCGACTCCGACGACCCGGCGGCGCTCATCAGCCGGTACCGCAAGTCGATGGGTCCGGGCAGCCACCTCGTCGTCTCGCATGCCACGCACGAGGGCCAGCCCGACCAGGCCGGCCCGCACCGCGCGCTCTACCGGCGCACCGCCACCCCGATGACGATGCGGTCGCGGCCGGAGATCGTCGCGTTGCTCGATGGGTTCGAGCTGGTCGAGCCGGGTGTGGTGTTCCTGCCGCAGTGGCGCCCGGACTCGCCGACTGACGTGGACGAGCACCCCGAGCGCTTCACCGGGTATGCCGTGGTGGGATTCCAACCATGAGCTCCGCCTGCCGGGACGCGCTCGCCCGGGCCTGGGCCGAGGCGGTCACCGGCACCAGCTACGTGCCGATGGGCATGGGGGAGCTGGTCGAGTACCTGCGCGGCCTCACCGACCGGTTGGCCGACGCGCTGCTCGTACCGACCTTCGACCCGGCGGTTGCGCAGCGGATCGGCGTGGACCTCATCTCCGCGCACTTCACCAGCCCCGAGTCGCTCAGCAGGACCATCGCGGTGCTCGGCGAACTGTTGCCCGGGTTGGTGGGTGACCAGGTCGGGGACGCGGCGGCCCGGATCTCCCGCCTGACCGGGAGCCTCGCCGCCGGCTACGCGGGTGCGCTGCGTGAGCGCACCCTCGAGGAGCAGGAGGCGATCAGCCGGGCCATGCTCGTGGCGCGCCGGGCGGCGGAGCAGAAACTGGCCGCCAGTGAGGCCCGGTTCCGGGCGATGTTCACCGAGGCGGCGATCGGCATCGGGATCGGCGACCTCGACGGAAACATCCTGCACGCCAACCGGTCGTTGCTACAGATGTTCGGCTACTCCGCGGAGGAGTTCCGCCGGCGCAACGTCGTCGAGATGGTGCATCCGGAGGACGCTGCCGGCATCTGGCAGAACTACGAGCAGCTCGTCCACGGCGAGCGCGACTACTTCCGCGCCGAGAAGCGCTTCTTCCAAGCCAGCGGTGAGGTGATCTGGACCCACCTCACGGTGTCGCTGGTACGGGACGAGGCCGGCGCTCCCGCTTACCAGGTGGCCATGCTCGAGGACGTCTCCGAGCGGCAGCGGCTGCAGTCCCGGCTGGAGCACCAGGCCTTCCACGACTCGTTGACCCGGCTACCCAACCGGGCATTGTTCTCCGAGCGGCTGGCCAGGGTGTTCGCCCAGCCGGCCGGCGAGCGGCGGATCGGGCTGTGCTACCTCGACCTCGACGGCTTCAAGGCGGTCAACGACAGCCTCGGCCACGACGTAGGCGATCAGCTGCTCGTCGCGGTCGCGGCCCGGCTGGCCCGCTGTTGCGGCAGTGGCCAGCTGGTGGCCCGGATGGGTGGTGATGAGTTCGTCATCCTCATCGAGGACTCCGCCGGGCTCGACGAGGTCATCACCCTGGCCGAGGAGATCCTCGCCGCGCTGGCTCCGCCGATGCAGATCGGCATCCACCAGCTCGTGGTCTCGGCCAGCATCGGCATCATCGAGCAGCCGGTCGCCGAGGCCGGCGCCGCGGAGCTGATGCAGGCCGCGGACATCACCCAGTACTGGGCCAAGAAGGACGGCAAGGGCCGCTACGCGGTGTTCGACCCGCGTCGCAATGCCGGCGAGATCGCCCGGTTCACGCTCTCGGCGACGATGCCGGCCGCGGTGGACCGCGACGAGTTCCACGTCGACTACCAGCCCCTGGTCGACCTCGCTGACGGGACGCTGCGCGGGGTGGAGGCGCTGGTGCGGTGGCGCCACCCCACCTATGGCCTACTCGGGCCCGACCGGTTCATCGGACTCGCCGAGGAGACCGGGGTGATCGTTCCGCTCGGCCGCTGGGTGCTGGCCAGGGCGTGCGAGCAGGCCCGGCACTGGCGCGACGACTTCGGCGACGCCACCCCGTTCGTCAGCGTCAACCTGGCGCCGCGCCAGCTGCACGAGCGGGGCCTGGTCGCCGACGTGGCGGACATCCTCGCCGACACCGGGCTGGAGCCGGCCGCGCTGCAGCTCGAGCTCACCGAGCGGGCCGTGATGAGCGACGAAGGCGGCCCGTTGAAGGCGCTGACCGAGCTGCACGACATGGGTGTCAGGATTGTGATCGACGACTTCGGCACCGGCTACTCCAACCTGGCCTACCTGCGCCGGCTGCCGGTGCACGGGCTCAAGCTCGACCGCTCCTTCGCGCAGGGGCTCCGCCCCGGCGAGGACGCCGACCCGACCGACGAGCGGATCGTCGCCACGCTGATCACCCTGGCGCATGCGCTGGCCCTCACCGTCACCGCCGAGGGGGTGGAGATCGCAGCGCAGGTCGAGCGGCTGCGCGCCTTGTGCTGCGACTTCGGGCAGGGCTGGTTCTTCGCCCCGCCCGGGCCGCCCGAGCGGATCGAGGCGATCCTGCGGGCGACCACCACGCTGGGGACGGTCGGCTGAGCTGCGGACTGGCCCAGGCGGTGATCCGCTCCACCGAGGAATGCCCCATCGCGATCCCACCGCACGAGGAGGGCGAGGTGCTGCTCGGTTCCGGTCAGCCGCAGAGCCCACGACCGGGTGCGGCGGTGGGGACATGTCGGGGTTCGGCGTCCGAGGTGATCCGGTGCTCCCGCGGCGGCGTGTTGATCGCACTGGTGACCCCGTGGCGTGGCCGGGCGGCCCCCGTTCGTCGTCCCGGTTCAGCAGTCGCGCAGCTCGGGACTCTGGTTGAGCACCTGACCGCGGAGATCACCTCACACGCATACGGGAGCGAGTCGCGGACGACGGCCACAAACTGGGCGTCGTCCAGATCGCCGCGCTGCGCCGCGGCCAGCACGGGGGTGGGGACGTCGAGAGACAAGGTTCCTCCTGGTGTTCGGGCGCCTGTTCGGGGTGCCGGGTGGTGGTCGCATTCGGACTGGCCGAACCAGCCCAACGGCGCGCCTCCTCCCGATCGACCCACTGTCCACGTTAACGGTAACCGTTGTCATTATCGGACAGAATCCGGGGTGGGCGAGTTCGTCACGACGTGGGGACGGGCGCGAGTACAGCTTTAAGTACACCCGGCTCTGCTGCCAGGCGCCCGGCCGCGCTCGGCTATGCGCAGGCCTCGGTCGTATCCGAGGGTGGACTCACCCCGAGCAAAACCGCTCGCGACCTGGACGGGTGGTTCAGTGGCGGGCCTGGAAGTGGGCGGCGACGGTGGTGGCGGGCAGTGCCACCCGGTAGACCGCGGCGTCGGCGATGGAGCCGGCGAGGAAGTTGACTCCGCTCTGGAGCGCTCCGATGCGCAGCCCGGGGGGCGAGGTGAGTCGCTGGGTGCCGCCGGTGCCGATGGCCACCTGGGCGCCGTCGAGGTAGAGGGTCAGGGCGCCGGTGGCTTGGGTGCGGGTGAACACCACATGGTGCCAGCCGCCGTCGTTGAGCCCGGGACCGGAGTGGAGGGAGGTGTCGGGGTTTCCGGTGCCGGCCCATACCTGCCCGGTGGCATCCAGGGAGGTGCCGAAGTCATCGACGACGCCGGGTACCTCGCCGTCCAGCAACCCGGCGCCCTGCCACCACTGGGTGACGCCGGTGCCCACTCCGCCGCCGCGGGTGCTGAACCACACCTCGAGGCTGAGGTCGTCGTGAATGTCGCGGGGCAACAGGACGTACTGGTCGGCCCCATTGAAGCCGACGGAGGTGGCCTGGCCGGGTCCGGCGGCGCCGAGGTGAGGGTGGTTGTAGAAACTGCCGTGCCGGGTGTCGGTGATGTCGAAGGCCACGGTGCCGGCGGTTTCGGCCAGCGGCCAGTAGGCGACCAGTCCCGGGGTGCCGAGCACGGTCTGGGCGTAGCCACCGGGCGGGATGGCACCGGCCGGGGCGGCGGCCAGATGCACCCAGCGGGCCACGGAGGGTACCCGGTCGTGGTCGGTGAGGAAGAGCATGTACCAGCCGGGTGGGGCGAGGTTGGGCTGGTCGGTGACCTGGACCTGCACGGTGGTGCCGCCCTGGGTGGTGATCGGCAGGTCGACCAGCCGCTGGCTGGTGTTGAACGAGTGGGTGGTGACGCCGGGTCGGATCAGGCTGACCCATTCGATGTTGCCGGCGTCGGGAGTGCTGACGTTGACGGTCTGTCCGTAGCGCCATTCGGTGGGCAGCGCATCGATGGTGGGGCGGGGGCCGCGGGAGAGGTAGGGCGGCGAGAAGACCTCCAGCCGCAGTTCCTCGTTGGGGTCCGGGGGCTCCCATCCCACCTGGTGGCCCTGTGCGGGGTTGCCGCTGGCCGTGATGACCCGTCCGTCGGGCAGCAGCAGCGCCACCGAGTGATACAGCCGGACCACCGATGCCGCGGCCAGCTGGGTCCAACCCAGCTCCGGGTGTTGCGGGTCGAAGATCTCGGCGTGGTTGGTGGCCTCGGGGGCCTGTTCATTGCGTCGAGAGCCACCGGTGACCAGCACGGTGCGGTCGGGCAGCAGGGTGGCGTTGAGATGCTTGCGGGCGACGTTCATCGGCGCGACCGGCCGGTAGCCGGGCTGGGGCTCGGTGAGATCGACGACATCGACATCGGCGATGGCGTCGTCGCCTCCCGGGGCTCCACCGATGATCATCACCTGCTGGGCCTGCGCGGGGGGCAGCAGGACGCTGGCGCACTGGTCCCGGGCATCGAGCCGGGTGAGGCCGCCCACCGTGGTGAGGGTGGCCGGGCTGCGGGTCAGGTCCAACCGCAGCGGAGCGGCGGGCCCGTCGTCCATGTGGCCGCCGGCGTAGAACACCGAGCCGTCGGCGAGCAGGTACAGGTGGGCGTACAACGGCAGGCCCCCGAAAGCGGCGGGCATGGCCAGCGGCTGCCAGAAGTCGGCGGTGGCGAAGAAGCTCTCCGCCGTGGCGTTGCGAATGCCTGCGCCACTCTCGTCCAGTCCCGCGGCGGCAAGCACCCGCCCGTCTCCCAGCGTGATCACACTAGGGTACCAGCGGCCGTGGGCCATCGGCCGCACCGGTGACCACTGCTGGGACTGCGGGCTGAACACCAGCGTGTCGGGTCGGCCCGCGAACTGCGGCCCGTTTCCCGGGTAGGCCAGGGTGCCGCCGGTGGACAGCACCCGGCCATCCGGCAGCGGGGTCTCCCCTCCACAGAACAGGTCCAGCACCCTGCCCTGCGCGTCCCGCGGGGTGGCGGGATGAAAGAAGTCGGTGCCCAGCCCCGGTGGTGGGCTCAGGGTCGGATCCCACACCACACTGGTCCAGAACTGCAGCGTCGGGTCGCCGAAGTGGGGATCAGCGAAACGAATTGCGCTGTTGCCCGAGCCGGCGGCGAAGAGCACCTTCCCGGTGTGCAGCAGCGCTGCGTGCACCGCCAACACCTCGGAGTCGAACGGCAGAATCTGCCAGCTGCCCTGGTCCCCGGCGCCTACGGCATCCCGGGGTACCCTCGGCTGGGAGCCGACCTCGGGAGCGGTCGCAGCCGGGGAGCCGTGAACGGCTGCATCGGTCATGGTGCCCACCTCCTGGCGCGGTCAACGCATACATCCTCGCGTGCCGATCATCGTGCGCGGGTCACGGGACCCCTGTCCCGGGCAAAGTGACTCCGTGCCGCTGACGATGTTCCCCGGCCTGGTCTCAGCGGTGTCCCGGGATCGAAGGAGCGAAGCCTCTTCCGGTCCGACGAAGCGGTGGCTCAAGAAACGGTTCGGTAGCCTCCTTTCAGGTCCTGTTCTGTACGACGCCGGCGTTGGGGATCAGATCTCGCTCCAGGAGCGCGTACGCCTCGGCAAGGTCGCGGATTCCGGCCGGGCTGTTTCCCACGGCCGGAGCGGACTTGATGATTGCCGTGAGGATGGCCTCGCGGGCCTGCTCGCTGAGACTCTGATCGGCCATGGGAGACGACGCTACTCGCCGGAACGGGCAGGGGCGCGAGCTCCGCTCGATGTTGGTTGCCGGCTCGGGCCCTCGGCCTTGACATGTGCGCATGTGCATGCCAGCATCTAATTGTGGGTCAGGGTCATGGGGTCGGCGCCGGTACCCCGGTGACCGCCGAGGTCGCGGACCATGTGGCCCGAATCATGGGAGCCCTGTCGACACCCAGCCGGGTGCGCATCCTGAGCTGTCTGCGGAAAGGGCCCTGCACCGTCGGGGAGCTGACCGAAGCGGTGGAGATGACCCAACCTGCGGTGTCGCACCAGTTGCGGATTCTGCGGGACCTGGGTCTGGTGATCGGGAGCCGGGACCACCGGCACGTCGTCTACGACCTGTTCGACCCACACGTGGCAATGCTGCTGGATGAGGCGCTGCGCCACGTCGAGCACCTGCGAATGGCAGGTGCGGGCCCATTGGGCCCATTCCCACCAGAAGTCGAGGAGGAACGATGAGCGAGGACCACACCCACGACGGCCCGCACGAGCACGTGCACAGCCATGGCGGCGAGGAGCACAGCCACGCCCATGACACCCATGAGCACGGCCACGTCGAGCATGAGCACGAGCACGAGCACGAGCACGAGCACGATGGGGAGACCCACGCTCACCCGCACGCGCACGAGGCCGGCCTCGAGGAGCAGCACGAGCACGCGCACGCCTGACCCGTCGCGGGCAGGCTGAGTCTCGCCGCACAGGCGGGACGGCCTCGGCGGCCTTGGTGCGACACTCTGCAGCAAGGCCGTCGAGGCGCAGCCGTCTCCTCGGCCGGGGAGAAGAGCGCTACTTCGCCCATTTGACGCGACTGCCGGACTTCGGACTGCTCGACCCTTCCGCGGAGGTGCGGCGGTGGTCCGCACGTCGTGGCCCGGCACCGGTGGTCGGGGAGTCGTCGGTATAGGTGATCTTCGCGCCGCGGAAGTCGGTGGCGATGACCATCCCGGCCGCGACCAGGATCAGGTCCTTGAGCACGTACTGGCCTTCGAGCGTCGGAGCGTGGTACGGCCCACTGAACAGCCGGCCGGTCAGCAGCACGAGCGGGGAGAGGATGCCCAGGAGCTCGACGGCGAGGAGGTACACCGTCACCCGAAGACCTCTCCCGAGCAGCAGGGACAGCCCGATGAGGCACTCCAGGGTGGCCGTCAGAAGGATCCCCACGTGGTCGGGCAGCCATCCGAAGGTCAGGATGCGGAGGTTCGTGATCGTGAGGTTCTCCGCCGGGCTGACGCCGGGGAAGTACTTGACGACACCGAACGCGAGGAAGACCGTCCCCAGGCTGATCCGTAACGCCGTGATGCTGTGGCGCACCAGCCACTCGTGGACCGCTCCTTCAAACCGGACCAGGATCTCGTTCATCATGCGCGTCGTTCGTGCCGACAACTGAGCTGTTTCGCATTGTGAAGGCAGTTGCCACTAATGGGCAGTTTGCCGGTTTCTCGCCATCGGGTGGTTCGACCCGCGAGGAGTCGGTGACCACGGTCGAGCTCCTCCCGTCGGAGCGTGCGGTCATGCGCGACGACCAGACGACCTGCACGGCCTGAATCATTCACCATCGATGCGCAAGA
>JBBSGM010000178.1:0-7953 GCA_038254065.1 Mycobacteriales bacterium
CCTTTGTGGGTGGTCAGGCAGTATCCGAGGTCCAGGCCGCCGTCGGCGATGTAGTCGGGTTTACAGACCGCGGTGTGTGGTTTTTGACCTGGGGTGTCCCCGGCTTGGTGCCACTGGACGGCAACGCCGGCGGGGGTGATGGCGGTGACCACGCCGCGGTAGCCGTTGAGCACCGCCTCCCCGGAGGTGGCCTGGTTGGTGCGGTCGTTGCTGCGGATCAGGACCTGGTCCCCGGGATGGAAGGTCACCTCCCGGCCACCCCCGAGCGGGTAAGTCGCCGCCGCCTCGCCGAGTTGGTGTTCGGCAACGCGGACGGCTTGGACGGCCTCGTTGATCCGCCGGGTCGCCTCATTGGTCGCCGAAACCATGACCAGCCCGGCGGCGCGGGTGTGCGGATCGGGGGCACCCGCCGCGGCGCACAGCCAAGCGGCGACCATTTCCGCGACACCCGCGTCGGTGGTGTGGGTGACGACGACCTGGCCGAGCTGGTCATAGGTGCTCAGGGCTTCGAGGTAGCGGCCGTCGCGGTGCGCGGCCAGTGCCGCGCGTTCGTCCTCGTTTTGTTGCCGCCGGTTCTCAGTCAACTTGGGGCCGTCCAATGCGGCGTGGATGTAGCTGGCCAGCGACCCGCACCCCGGCGTGCTGAGCTGTTTGGGGTCCTGGATCTCCACCACCCGCGCCCCGACCCGGGCCGCCTCGGCGTAGAGGGCTAGCCGGTCCCGGTCATCGGTCAGGGTGCTCTCATCGAGCACCAGGACGTCGACCCCGGTCAGGCCGGGCCCGGTGGCGATGCGCATCCGCCACTGCTCACACGTCCGGGACTCGATCCCGGACTCGGCGGCCAACCCCTGGGCGGCGACCGCCGCGGTCGCCGCGCCGGCCACCACGAAACCTTGCGCCTCCCACCCGACCCGGGCGGCGCGCATCACCGTGGTCTTCCCGGTCCCAGCCGGCCCCTCCAGGGACTCGATCGCCCGCCCACCGGTGCAGATCGCCGCGAGTACAGCTCGCTGCTCAGCGGACAGGGTGTAACCCTGGGCGGCCTCGGTGACCTCGATGGCCATGGCCAGGGTGTCCGGCTGGACCACCGCCCGGGCCTGATCCGGGTGCGATGCGGCGACCAGGTCCAGGATCGCCTGCTCCGCGGCGGGGATGTCGGCGGTGGTGAACAGGCGCCCGCCGGTCATCTCATGCGACCCGGCCAGCTGCGCGTGCTCACCCACGCTGGCTCCCAACCCATCCTGTTCGGGCAGGGCCACGAACGCCGGGTGCGCCAACACCAGGTCGGTCAACTGCTCGACCTCCGCCGCGGACGCCCCGTACGGGAGAGCGTCAGCGGTCGCGGTGATCGCATCCAGGTGGGAGAACCGGCGGGTGTGGGCGGTCAACCCGTGATCCGGGTCCGTTAGGCGGGCGACGACGTCATCCAGGGTGATGCCGTGGCGGGCGAGCATGGTGGTGTTCGCCCGCTCCGTCGCCTCGTCCGCCCGCCCCACCCACCCGGCCTGGTAGTGGGCGAGGACGGCCGGCATCCAGCTGGCCGCGTCGTACCCGGCGGAAATCGCCTGGGCGCGCCAGTACTCCCGCAGGGTCACATCCGCGGCGGCGGTGGTCTCCGACTTTGCCGACCGCGACTCCCTCGTCAACACCCGCGCGTCCTTCGCCGACGCTGTTTTATTCGTGTACCCCAGCGTGTCCAGCAGCTCGGTGACCTGCGTGTGGCGCTTGCTGAACAGGTCCAAGGCGGCCTGGGGGATGTGCTCGATCTCCCACGCGCCGCTCGTCTCCGACCGGGCGAACGTGATCCCGAAGTCACGGCGTAGGTCGGCACGCACCTGGGCCTGGGTGACCTTGTCGATCGCCGGCGCGTGGCGCATCAACTCCCGCCCACCCGCGGCGATGGTCATCCACGTCCCATCGCCGGCCTGCGCCAAGTGCGCGAGGGTGACATGGACGTGCCAGTGCGGGTCACCCAGCGGGTGCTCACCCACCGGGCGGGCGGTGCGATGGGTCATCACCCACCCGGCGAACCCACTGGACGCCTCCGCCCGAGCCGAGCTCCCATCACCGTGATGCCCGCGCCGGACGTAAGAGGTGCGGGCATCGGTCCACGCGATCGTCCGCTCCGCCGCCCGCGCGTAGATCCCCTCGATCCGGGCGGTCAGGTCATCCGGCGCCATTCCCAGGAACACCGACAAGCTGTTCGGCAAGGTGATGCCAACGTCGAAAGCGGCGATCCCGACCCGCTCCCGCCGCGCCACCATCTCCACCACCGGGAGGCCATCGGCGCCCAGCACCGGCTCACCCTGCTCGTCGAGCACCGGCCGCGGCTCGGAGAGATTGCCTAGCGCCTCGGCCACCACCTCGCCACCCCACACCGCGTCGGGGTCGAGCCCGGCCGCCTTCGCCAGGGCAGTCGCCTCGTCCGCCCGCGACACCGCCTTCCCACCCCGGCGCTGCACCCCCCGCGCCGCCGCCGCCCACGCCTTCGACACCGCGACACCGTCAAACAAGGCGGCGGGGTCGACACCCCGGGCGGTCGCCGCCTCACCAACGGCCACCACGAGGGGGCCTAGCGCCAGCTTCGCGTCCGCCGGCACGGCGACCTTCGGGGCGACGAGCTGCTCACCGGTACCCGGGTGCTGACCCCGCACCAACCGCCGCGCCATCTCATACTGCTCCGCGGTCAGCTCCGCGCCGGCGGTCACACCCTCCACACCGAACGCGTCCAGACCCGACCCGATCCACGTCAGCGGACGCTCCCGCGCGTCAGTGTGATACGCCAACTGCGCATCACTGGCACAGCCGTGCTGAACCAAGCCCAGGCGGTAATCGACCTGGGCATCCGAGCCGCCGTACATGGCGGTCACGTACGCGCCCACCTGCGTGCCCTCCCCCCAGCACCGAACAAGATCCCAACAGATCAAGATCACCAACGGTGTTGGACGTATCACCGTAGGTGATACCTTACTGGTGAGCCGTGAGATCGTAGAGGTTCCTGGGTGCTGGTGAGTCGCACGAGGGTGAGTTGACGGACGTACTGAGCGCAGCGGGTCTGGGCGATCCGAGGAACGAGGGAGATGCTTCAGCGAGCGCCAGCGAGATGCTCGTCGCGCCACGGTCGACTTCATCTGCCACGGGGAGGGAGGGGACCGGGAGGTGCGCGGTGGCCGGAATCGGGGGCTCAGCACGGCCTTGCGAGAAGTGAGCCGTTGCCTCCCTGCTCGACGTGCCCGCAGCTCAAGGCAGGGAGGCAGGGTCAGGGAGGCGGCAGGGAGAACTCCCTAGCCTCCCCGGGGCATCCCTGAGTAGATCCCTGTGCAGTTGAGTTGAACGCAGTTGAGTTGAACGCAGTTGAGTTGAACGCAGTTGAGTTGAACGCAGTTGAGTTGAACGCAGTTGAGTTGAACGCAGTTGAGTTGAACCGTCGGCTCCGGGTGGCGGTCGTTCATCCCCCACAGGGACCCGGTGGTTACCGTTCCTGACGGAGGTGACGGACCAGGCGACCGAGCTGCTCGGCGTAGTGGTGGTGGAACTCCTGCCCCGCGGGGTCGGTGTTGAACAGGCCCCGGACGACTTGGGGCAGGGTGACACTGGCGGTGGCGGCGGCGAAGAAGAACAGTAGGAGGCATGCCGGATCCACATCAGCCGGCAGCTCCCCGGCTTGCTGACGGCGACGGATCACCGCGAGATCCTCCGGGTAGGCCCGCTCCGGGTCGGAGATGATGGCGGGGGTGTCGCCCTCGGTCAGCGCCTGCCAGACCAGCAACCGCGACCAGTCCCGGTGATACAGGGTCTGCATCACGTAGTTGCCGACCACCACGTCGACCGGCAACTCCGACCCACCCCGTCCGGTCTTCTCGATCCCGTCCGACTCGACCTCCCCCGGGCCCGGCCGCCGCTGCCCCTGGTGAAGCAGCTCCCGATACAGGCCCGCCTTGCCACCGAAGTAGTAGGAAATCAACTGTTGGTTCACCCCGGCCCGGGCCGCGATCTGACTGACCCGGGCACCGGCGTAACCCTTCGCGCCGAACTCCGCGACCGCCGCAGCCAGGATCCGCGCCCGACTGGCGACCGCGTCGCGGTGGCGTTCCTCAGGCTCGGGAGCCCGACGAGGTCCCGGTCGCGGTACGCGTCTCGGTACGCGTCGCGTCATGAAACCGCAGCCTAACCAGCACGAACCGACCCACCAACCATCCACATGACAACGTCAATCAAACAAATGAGTGACACACTCGAACACCGAGAACACCACCGGAAGGAGGTGCCACCCACCCGGCTTTACTCGTGGTCCCGGGCGGGCGAGCAGTCGGCGAGCGCCAGTCGTTCGCTCTCGGGTGGGTGCCGGTAGCCTCACCGCGCGGTTCTAAGGGTTCCCGCGAGAGGCGGATGGGTGGCTCGACGTGGTGTCATCGGCAGCGAGCAAGGCGAACGGCAAGGCGAACGGTAAGCCGGGTGAGTGGGCCGGTGAGGTGATTCCCCTGGAGGAGCTGACCGCGCTGCTGGCCCGGTTCGGGATGATCGTCCGTCTCGATGCCAGCGCCGAGGCGGACCAGGAGCTTCAGGCCGCGCAGCTGGCGCATGCTCTGCTCGGCGTTGTCGAAGCGCACGCCACCCGCGCCGAGCAGGTCTACCGGGATGCCGGAGCCGCACCGCCCGACATCACCCAAGCCTCCCTGATGGCTTTTGCCGGCGTGAATTGCCAGAGCCAGGGCGATGAGCTGGCGTTGATTCAGTGGCGGGCCACCCGCCTGGCCGGGGCGCTGGGCGCGCTGGACTTCGCCGGCCCGATCAAACGCCAGGGCGAAGTCGGGTCCGGCGACTCACTGATCCGCACCATGCGCCTCACTGCTGCGGCCCTGTCCGGGATGGCCACCGCTGCCCAAGCCGCGGCCAACCCACACCGCGAACCCGGACAAGCCGCCGAGGCCGGGCAGACCCTGGCCAAGGCGATGAGCGCCCTGGAACGAGCCGCCCAGGACGTCCACCGGCACCGGACCATCGGTGAGCTGATGGGGATGACCGACTGACCAGCCCGAGAGCTGACGGCATCGAGGTCGATCCGGATCTCGCGGCGCGGGCCGAGCCGTGAGATCCACCGCTGGCTACGGCGAGGTCACCGTCATCACCGAATCGACCTCACGCTTCCTGAGGTGAGCACAGGGAGTAATTGAGCTGTGCCTCCCCGTAATAAACAGCGGCACGCCCACGCTGAGGAGCTGCAAGATCTACCCGGCGATCGTCTAGCGGAGATCGCTACCCTGGTCGATCGGGCCCCAAGGGCGGCGACCGGCCCTTGTCGTGTCGAAAAGGAAGGCGTTGTGAGATGCCCGAGCTGAACAAGTACAGCCGGATCACCGGCGTCGCCCGGGACAAGCTCGCACAGGACCTGGCCAAGAAGTACGACAAGGGCACCAGCATCCGGGACCTCGCTGAGTCGATCGGACGCTCGTACGGCTTCGCCCACCGGGTGCTCTCGGAATCCGGTGTGACGCTGCGGGGCCGCGGCGGCGCCACCCGGACAAAGAAGAAACAGACCCACTGAGGCCAGCGAGCAGAATCAGGCCGGGTCCTGGATCTCTGACAGCGCCTTATAGAGGGTGGCCCGCTTGACACCGAGGGCTCGGCAGATCGACGGGATCGGCTCGCCGGCAGCACGCATCGCCCGCGCTGCCCGCAGCTGCTCGGCGGTAATGGCGCGGGGGCGTCCGACTTGGCGGCCGCGGACTCGGGCGGCCTCGCGGGCGGCCTCGGCACGCTCGGCGATCAACGATCGTTCGTACTCAGCGAGGGCACCGAAAATTCCCGCGAGCATGCGACCAACCGCGGTGGAATAGTCGATGCCCTCGCGCAAGCTGCGGAGCAGAACGCCGCGCTCGGTGAGGGTCTGCACTGTCCGGATGATGCCAGGCAAACTGCGGCCAAGCCGGTCCAGTGCCACGACGACAACGACGTCATCCTGCCGGACGTAGTCGAGCAACGCAGCGAGCCCGTGGCGGTCGTCGCGGGTGCCGGACATCACGTCGGTGAAGACCTTCTGCGCGCCGGCCGCGGTGAGTGCGTCGAGCTGCTGGTCGAGGGTCTGGCTCGGTCGCTGATTGCGGCGGCCGACCAGCGCCCGGGTGACGTCGCAGTGCCCATGCAGGCCGCGAAAGACCTCGCCGCCCGATACGGCGAGCCGGATGACAACCAGGACCGTCTTGGCTTCGGGTTCGGTCCGACCAATGTCGGGCTGTGGGAGATGGCGCTCGCGTTGGAGGCTGGAGAGCCCGACCGAGCGGTGAGCGTCGCCCAGACCATCCAACCCGAGCGACACCCGTTTAAGACCCGCCAATCTCAGTACTGGATGGACTACGGTCGCGCGCTGGCCGGGGTTCGGCGGCGGGATGATGCGGTGGTGGCGTTGCGAAAGGCTGAGCAGTTGTTCCCTGTCCGGGTGCAGCGCAGCCCGTTCGCCCGGGACGTTATCGCCGAGCTGGTCGCGCGGTCTCGGCAGGACGCGGTAGGCAAGGAGTTGCGCGGGATGGCCTACCGGGCTGGTCTGCCGGTGTAGCCCCATCCTGGGGTCGGGGGAGGACCAACATCGGAACCGGAACGCACGATTAGCCCTGTTTGCCCAGCTCAGAATGAGCTGTGCCGGGGGTTTTGGTCCTGCTCTCTGGGGGCATCAGAGCTTCCGGACACGGTATCGGACAAGATCACGTTGGCATTCGTGGGTCCCGTCAGGGGCCTGATCATGTGCCGGAACCCAGCTCTGCGGCGGGGGTTCCAGAACATTGATTGCGGACTTGGTTCCGGCCGCTCCTGGAAGCTCGATCGGATCTCCGGACCTTTACGTTGGATCTTGTCCGTTACTGAGGACTTCCGGACAACCCGTCCCGGAGGTCACGAACCCGATCAAACGCCCAGTCACCTGGACAAACCCCACCAGAAACGGCGGTCAACCTGCCAGCTACATCCGAACGAAACGTACGCCAAGCCCCCCGCACACACTCGCGTCGCACCCCTACTGACCTGGGCGAACAGAGCTAATCGTACGTTCCGGTTCCGATGTTGGTCCTACCCCGATACCGACCTCGACGCGTTCCTCGACGCGTTCGAAAGCCGAACGAAAGTGAGTGGCAGTCGCTTGAGCTCTACAGGCTCAACGCGGCGCGCAGCGCCATGTCGACCTGCTCCATCGTCGCGGGCGGAACCGTTCCTAGCAGTTCAGCGAACCGGGCGGGGTCGGCGAAGCTCAGCGTGCGGCAACGGGCGTACCCACCGAGCTCGTCCCCGACGCGCACGGTCAGCAGTGCGGCCGGCCCTTGGGGACTGTGTGTGGTGACATCGACGACGATGGGCTGGTTAGCGGCGTTGAGCTCATCGCAGCTGACCACGAGGACGGGCCGGGCCCGGGAGATGGACTGATACCTCCACACCTCACCGCGCCTCAACCGCGGGCCTGTTCAACCTCGGTGAGCCGTTCCGTGCGCCACGCCTGGTAGTCGGGGTCCTGTTCGTCGCAGGCGACTTCCGCTGCGACGGCACGGCGCAGCAGCTCGGTGCGGACGAGTTTAGTGAGCCAGCCGGACACGTTGTCCCCGGCGGTGGCCTTCACCGCCTGCGCGAGCTGATCATCCATCGTGACGGTAATCCGTGTCATACCAGGCAGCGTACCCGTGGTGTGCTCGACTCGGTCTCGGTGACCCGCCGGACGTGACGATCCGCTCGAGTCGAGGATCGCCTGGGTCCGGGCAGGGTCCGGTTTCCGCGTCACCGAGACCGTTGACAGGCTCTTCAGAGCCCAGCAGAACGGTCAGCTGCAAGCTTTGCGTTCCGCCCATATTCATGAACGGCGCCAGCTACCGGCCACACAAACGACCCTGTCGTGGTGTCCCGCGCGGGACACCACGACAGGGTCGTTTGTGTGGCCGGTAGCTGGCGCCGTTCATGAATATGGGCGGAACGCAA
>JBBSGM010000179.1:0-7869 GCA_038254065.1 Mycobacteriales bacterium
GCTCACTGTGCAGGTCGTGCTGCACGCCGACGATGACACCGAGACGGTCGTGCGGGAGGTGTTCACGGTGCAACGGGAACAACCCCTCGCGCCCGACACGCTGGGTCTGGGGCTGGGCGAGGCCAAAGACCTGCTGGCCGCAGTGCAGGACACCCTGGTCGAGAATCAGGTCGCCGCCGCGTTGTCCACCAAGGTCGGGTGCCCGGAGTGCGGGCTCCCGCGCCGTCACAAGGACAGTCGGCCCATCGTGATGAGGACGCTGTTCGGCAGGCTGCGGCTGGACAGCCCGCGCTGGTGGCACTGCGGCTGCTCGCCGCAGGCGGCCCTCACGTTCAGTCCACTGGCCTCGATACTCCCGGAGCGGACCACTCCGGAGTTGTCCTACCTGCAGGGCCGCTTCGCGGGGCTGGTCTCCTATGGGCTGTCCGCTGATCTGCTCGGTGAGCTGCTGCCGTTGGGTCGTGCACTGCACGCCAACACGGTGCGCCGGCAGGTCCAAGCCACCGCGCAGCGTCTCCGCCGAGGAATCGCGCGAACAGATCGTGGGGCTCTACCACCGGGCGTGGGCGCACTCAGACGCCACGATCGACACGCTGGCGCTGGACGCGATCGGCCACGCGCCGTGGTGGCCGGGCGATCGCAACGAGGTAACGCTGCACCGGATCCTAGTACACGTGATCGCCGAGACTCATCGACACGTCGGGCACGACGACATCGTCCGGGAGATCATCGATGGGGCCGTCGGGATGCGGGAGGACAACGACAACATGGCACCAGGCGGGGCAGGGGCTGGGGAGGAGCCCAGCTGGAGCATCCGGCGCGCTGACGCCCTGGAACCGTGCCCTGCATATCGTGATCGCGCACATCGTAACGTTCGCTCACACCGAGACCGATACAGCAACGAGAGCGATAGATCCGTAGATGGGGTGACTGCAGAAACGAGGCAGTGGTGTTGGTTATCTCGTATCTCACTCTGGTGAGTGGACGTGAACGTGTTCTGGGCGTGGTGACATGAGCGCGAACGCTCGGCCGCTGGCCCACGCCTGGGTGTGTCCCGCGGTGGAACGATCAGCCGGAGGAGACACGCGCATGAGCCGGAGCGTCGGACACAGCCCCACATGATCAGCGCAACTGGCCAGATCAAGTAGCCAACACCCCACAGATGTCAGAGGCCCCTCACTCCCCACCTGTCGCCTACCGTGAAGTCCCATGATTTCTCTTGACACGCTCGGTCCACGCGACACCTTCATTAGAGAGGTCGATCTTGATGGGTATTCTGATTGCATTCCGAGTCTGCGGAGCATGTTCGGGTAACGGTGTATTGAGCAACAAGGCGGTCATCAGATGGTAGATCCAGTGCCGTTTCCTTCTCGAGAGCATGGGGAAGAATCACAGTACTCGGAGGCTTCCCAGGTGTCGCCGCCTGTACTTAGTCAAAATTTCTGTAGCGCGTGTGGCATTCCCATAGACGCGCGAGCAGCTATTTGTCCAAAATGCGGGGTACCGCAACGTAACGCGCCTGGCCAGGGACACCCAAATGCCGTCCTTGCCTTGATACTGAATATCTTCTTTCCTGGTGTTGGCACGCTCGTCCTTGGTGAGACCACAATGGGTATCACTCAGCTTGCACTGTGGCTGGTATCAATTCCTCTCTCGTTTATTATTATTGGAATACCGCTTTTCTTTGGAGTGTGGATCTGGGCGATAGTGGTCGCAGCGCAAAGCTTGTCCCGGCCTCCCGGAAATACCCATGTTGGGTATAAGTGACCGGACATCGCCGCTGGTCGTGCTCCTTGGTGCGCCGTAGGTGACCGCTACTGACCACAGCACCGCACGGTTGTGGGAGGTAAAACTGGTCGGGAGCTGGCCCGGCTGACCCACAGCGACCGCGTGTCAATGTCCGAGGTCGTCTGGAACGTAACCGTCGAGAACATCATCGCGAGCACCGCGCGCTGGGCTTTGGTGCCTATCCGGTGCGTGCGGCGCACAGCACGTGTGGGCCTCCCGCACCGAAACCGGAGATCGGCCTGCCCAGATAGCTGGACAGCAGTGCCGCGGCGCTGTGGTCCTCGACGTGGTCGAAGCCGATCGTGAGTAGGTGTTGCGTGATGCTTTCGGCGGTAAAGAACGTGAGAAACGGTTCACCGATCGCGGCGACCCTGTCGAGTCTGGCCTGCTGCGCCGTGCGGGCTTCGGGAGCCGCCGACGATGGTGGATACAGATAGTCGAAGATCACCCGCACCGGTGTCGCCTGGGCGGCCACGACCCGCAGGGTGGCCATCACGATGTTGCTGGTCAGATACATCACTACCCCGAGCCAGACGAAGACGGCTGGGCTGTTGCGGTCGAATCCGGACGTGACCAAGCCCGCGGGGAGCGTCTCGCGTTCGAAGTCGACCTTGACGCGGAGTTGGTCGTGCTGCCCCGCGCCGGCCACCCCACCCGCTGCCCGGTCACCGCGCTACATGCCTGGCTCGACGCCGCCGGAATCAGCGAAGGCCCGGTGCTGCGCCCGGTCAACAAGGGCAACCGGCCACTGCCCCGCCACCTACACCCCGAATCGGTCAACACCCTTATCCAAGCCGCAGTCGCGCGCGCCGACCTGGACCCGGTGCCCTACAGCGCGCACAGCCTGCGCGCCGGGTTCGTCACCTACGCCCACCTGCGCGGCGCCTCCGACCGCGCCATCGCCCACCAAACCCGGCACCGCTCCCTGGCCACCGTCGGCACCTACGTCCGCATCCACGAGGCCTGGGCCGACAACGCCGCCACCCAACTCGGGCTGTAACCAATTGGACCGTACCCGACACTCACAGATCTTGTGGACACCCGGTCGTAGACTGCCGCTGATTGCCAGCAGAGGGAATTGCGTGGCGACACGCCGACACTGCACCCAGGAATACAGGGATCAGGCCGTTAGCATCGTCCTCGATTCGGGCCGATCTATCGCCGAGGTGGCGAAGAGCATTGGCGCGCGCACCTGCCCTCCGCTTGTGACGCCGCCACGAGGCGAGCGGAAACGAAGCTGGTCGACATGGCAGCAATCCGCGTGGCATGCGGTTGAGGAGCTCGTGGCACAGGTTTGTGGTTCAAGCGTCCGGCGATGGCGCGTGTGGTTGGAGAGATGGCCTGCACCCGATGAGTCGTCGACCGAATTGAATGTGATGCGGACGAGGACGCAACCTCGGGGACTGGCTGAGCGTCTAGCGGTGGGCTATCCGGTCCTTAAGGATTAGGGAGGTGACTACGTGCGCTCGGATCAGATTTCTGGGTACCACCCTCGTCCATTCTGCCGTTCTCGCGAGTTGCTGGTTTTGGCGGTTACTGTTGCTGTCGGGTTGGGTAGTGTGCTGTCCACCCCACAGGTCGCGCTGGCGAAGCAGGACGGTGGTGACTCCCGACTCGACATCGGTGTTGACGCGGCGGTCACACCCACGCTGCAGTGGAGTGACTGTCAGGGCGGTTTTCAGTGCAGCACTGCACAGGTGCCGCTGGACTACCATCGGCCGTTCGGCAAGAAGATCGACTTGGCGGTGATCAAGCTGCCTGCATCGAATCGAGCCAAGCGGATTGGCACACTGTTCGTGAACTTTGGTGGGCCCGGCGCGTCTGGAGTCGACCGTCTACGGGACCGCGCGAGGTGGTCGTGGCTGTTCTCCGATGAGTTGCGTTCCAGATTCGATCTGGTGTCCTGGGACCCGCGTGGGGTGGCGCACAGCACCGCGGTGCGCTGCTTTTCCACCGAGGCAGAGCAGCAGGAATTCCTTCACTCCTTGCCGGAGATGCCGAGCGACCCCAGCGGGGAAAAGGCCTTCTACGACAAGTCCAAGGAGTTCGCTGACCGTTGCAAGCAGCACGCGGGTGAGCTACTGCAGCACGTCTCGACCATCAACACGGCCCGAGACCTCGAATTGCTGCGGCGAGCCGTCGGTGACCAGAAACTCACCTACCACGGTATCTCCTACGGCACCTATCTGGGTGCGATCTATGCGAACTTGTTTCCCCATCGTGTGCGCGCGATGGCTTTCGATGGCTCGATGGACTTCATCGGCAACGCCACAGGCCATGGGGACGAGGGCACCACCAAGCCCCTGGACACCCGCCAAGACGTGCCCCGCGGGATAGCAGAGACCTTTGAAAAGTTTCTTCGGGAGTGCTCAGCCGCAGGTCCACGGTGCGCCTTCTCCTCAGGCAATCCGCAGGTTAAATGGGTCACGTTGGTGGAGCGGGCCCGCCAGCAGTCGATCACCATTCAGGACGGCGCCGGACCAAAGACCTGGACCTACTCGGCCATCATCACGACCGCCGGAGATCTGACCCGTCCGGAGACCTACCCTGGGCTGGCCACCCTGTTGCAGAAGCTGTATGACGCTAGCGGTGGTTCGACCACAAGGACGGCGTCGGCGGCCCAGCTCCGGGATGAGCCGCACCTGTCCCGCGCGGGCGACGAGCCATACGTGGCGAACTCCGTTGACGCTTTTAACGCGATCCAGTGCTCTGACAGCACCTTCCCCACCGACACCGCGATCTACAGTAGGATGGCGATCTCCGAGGATCGCAGGGTGCCGTATTTCGGTCGGATTGGCGTGTTCGACATGATGAGCTGCGCCTACTGGCAGGCTCAGGACACCGACCGGTACACCGGCCCCTTCAATCGCCGGACCGCCGGCCCTATCCTGATACTCAATAACAGGTTCGACCCGGCCACCCCGCTACAGGGTGCCTATGACGGAGCCCGAGAATTGGCCAGAGCCCGGCTGTTCATAGTGGAGGGCTTCGGCCACACCACGATGTATGTGCACAGCACCTGCGCTGAGCAGACCAAGCGCGATTACCTGATCTCTGGCGCGTTCCCCGGCCGGGGGGCACGTTGTGGTATCGACAGCCACCCATTCGGCTGACTGCCAGCGACACACATAGCGCGCCGCTCGACGATCTCACTCCGCTGCCTCGGAGGTGCCGCCACCGTGATCTTGACCGCCACAATCGGACAGCAACGCTCACCACGACGCTGATTGCGATGTAGCCGCTTCGGTTGAGGGTGGTCGGCGGTGTTTGCGGTGACAGGGGGCGCGGTCGGAGAGGTTCGCGAGGACCACGCGGGTGAGCGCCGTGATGTGCTCGTCGAGCCGGACCAGCGCGCGGCACCGTCGGGGGCGCGCCGATGATGGGCCAGGCGCACCCCGCGACCGGTGGCGATGTCCAGGGTGGGCGCGGTGAGCTGGTGGGACCCGGCACCATGGAGGGCATGGGGGTCGACCCGCGATCTCTTCGGCCCGAACGTCGCCTATCAACCCTGACCAGACGTGTTGACGAGCCTCAGGTGTGGTCTACGTCGTGGTTCGGGCTGGTCGGTGTCGGCCCGTGTCGGGATGTCACGGCAGAGTGTTGCTGATTTTCTGCTGGCTCCGCCGGTGTACGACTTGTCCATGATCGTCGGCGTTCTCGGCCGGGTGATGATCGATGGCTCAGCGACCTTCGATGGTCGGCAGCCCGCATAGGCACACACGATTCGACCAGTTAGGGAAGCGGCCGTTTTCCGTGCGGGCTAGACCGAAGTTTCTTGATCTTCGCGGCTCTGCGCGGCTGCGACCAGGCGCGATGGCGCGTCAGGCCGTGAGACTTCTGTCTACAAAGGGCCTGACCAGCGAATTCGTTGATCAGCGTAGCCAACGGTGGGCGTTTCCGTGTCGGTTCCCGTGGACAGAGTACGGCGTGTCCAACGTGTGTCGCGCTCTCCCCACTCATAGATCATCATCTACCATGACACCAGTTTCCGCAGGTCACGGTGGTAGACAGAAGGATCGGCCCAATTTTGGAGTCTGCCCTGGTCAGCGGCATCGTCACCTGGCCATGATCAAGAAACTTCGGGCTAGAGGGTATTTCAGATGACAACCGGGTCCGTGAGGAGGTCGAAGTTTTCTCGTCTGCATCTCGTTACCCGGTGAGGTTGCCTCCAGAGGTATTGGCTTCGCCGGGAAACCTGGGTGGAGGAGGTGAGGATGGTGTGCGTCGCCGCCGCATCCCGCGAAGGTCGCCGAGTGATCAAGGTGTTCCGGAAGACGCGGCAGGCGCCGGTCAAGGAGGAAGGACCTGAGCGCAGCGAGCTTATGTCAGCGTCCCTGGGCCGGCTGGATGACACCGTCCCTGCCGTCATTGAGGGTGCCGGGGACCCTGCGGAGCTATTGCGCCAAGTCGAGCAGTCCGGGGATTTCGTTTGGGATGAGGAGGAGTCCGAGGAGCTGCGCCAAGCCCGCAAGGACGCTGAGCTCACCGCCTCGGTCGACTCGGTCCGCGCGTATCTCAGGCAGATCGGCAAGGTCGCCCTGCTCAATGCCGCGGAGGAGGTGGAGCTCGCCAAGCTCATCGAGGCCGGGCTCTATGCCGCCGCGCGGGTGCGCCGGGCCGAGGACGTCGCTGAAAAGCTCTCCCCGCAGCTGCGCCGGGAGCTGTGCTGGATCGTCTGCGACGGTGAGCGCGCCAAAAACCGCCTGGTGGAGGCCAACCTTCGCCTTGTCGTTTCGCTGGCCAAGCGCTACACCGGCCGCGGCATGCCATTGCTGGACCTGATCCAGGAGGGCAACCTCGGTCTGATCCATGCGGTGGAGAAATTTGACTACACCACCGGTTACAAGTTCTCCACCTACGCCACCTGGTGGATCCGGCAGGCGATCACCCGGGCGATGGCTGAGCAGGCCCGCACCATCCGGATCCCGGTACACATGGACGTAGTGATCAACAAACTGGGCCACATCCGCCGCGCGCTGCTTGAAGACCTGGGTCGCGAGCCCACCCCCGAGGAGCTGGCCAAGGAGATGGACACTACCCCAGGGAAGGTGCTGGAGCTCCAGCACTATGCCCGGGAACCCCTCTCGCTGGACCAGACCATCGGCGAGGAGGGTGATTCCCCGCTCGCCGACTTCATCGAGGACTCCCAGGCCGTCGTCGCGGCAGACGTGGTCTGCTTCGCGCTGCTGCAAGACCAGCTGCAGTCCGTACTCGCCACGCTGTCCGAGCGCGACGCCGGCATCATCCGACTACGATTCGGGCTCACCGACGGCCTACCGCGCACGTTCGATGACATCGGCCACATCTATGGGCTCACCCGGGAGCAGATCCGGCAGATCGCATCCAAGACGATGACCAAGCTGCGCCACCCCACGCGCTCCGCGACTACCTCGACTAAGCCGAGGACTAGCCGAGCTAGAACCGCCGACGCCGGAAGACCGGGTCAAGATGTGGTTGTAGCTGTATCTGTGCCCATTGTCGCGGTTCAGGTGCCGGGCGATCGCCGAGATTGACCACCCTCGCTGCCTCAGTGCATGTACTTCCACGTCTTCTCCCTGACTGAGCAAAAGGAGGCTCCCCTGATCGACGGACGTAACGCCGTCACCTCAAGACAGCCCTGCCCTCTGATGGCGGACCTTGGACACGACCCGCCGAGGGCCACTCACCTAGGGAGATTCAGTGATCGAGGGTGGGGAAATTCCGGTGATCGCTGGCACTTCACCCGCCCAGTGTCCAGGATGGGGCTGAGCCGGATCACTCAGCCACTCCAACATGCGCTCCGGGTCCGAGCAGTCCATCGTCAGCGCGCCCCAACCCGGCGTCGTCATCTCCACGGAGGTAAGCGGCGACGACTCCGCACAAACTAAGGCGGCTACCACGCTCTGGGGCTTGTGCCGTAAGCCGATGCCCAACCGGACCTCACGATCCGTTGCCCGGTTTTAACCATGCGCTCGGGAGGACCATGGCAGGTATGAAGCTCAAGCTCGACCTGCACGACATCTACAACCGAGGCGGTGACATCGACCGCGCACTGCGGGCGGTCATCAACGAGGCCGTTGCCAAGAAGGCACCGCTGGTCGA
>JBBSGM010000180.1:0-7834 GCA_038254065.1 Mycobacteriales bacterium
CCACCCGCCCGCGTGAAGCATCCCTTCCCGAACGTGCGCTTCGACGCCAGAACCCAAGGCAGGAGCCCAGTGCGTTAGCAGCGCACGCTGGGATCTGCGCGGGGGGCCGCCCGCAAGGGCGGTCCCTACCGCGAACCTGGCCGCCTGGGTCAGTCCCTGACCGAATCCGGTGGCCTGTTGGATTTGACGATATCGCTATCCCCCGACGATCACACTCTGGCTACCGCCGGCACCAGCGACGGCAGTCCGATGGTCGTACTGTGGGACCTCACTGATCGATCTCGGCCCACTCGTTTGGGCTCACCTTTAACTGGATACACCGGTTCAGTAATGTTTTCCTCCGACGGGCGCACTATGGCCACCGGCATCGCTAAGGACGGTGGCGCGGCGGTCACATTGTGGGATTTAACCGACCGAACGCGACCTATCCGCTTGGGCTCCCCTTTAGCCGGAGACATCATTTCCGTGACGTTTTCTCCCGACGGGCACACCTTCGCCACCACCAGCGCCAGCGACGGTGGCGCAGCGGTCACATTGTGGGATTTCACCGACCGAACACAGCCTATTCGCCTGGGTTCACCATTGATCGGCCACACCCACACGGTGGTCTCGGTGGCGTTCTCCGCCGATGGTCACATGCTGGCCACAGGCGATGTTGCCAGCGCGGGGATCCTGTGGGATACCGCCGACCGAACCCGACCCACCCGCCTGGGCGGGCTGCTGACTGGATGCATTCCAGAATTATCGATTGACGTTTGTTCTATTGCATTTTCTCCCGATGGTCATACCTTAGCCACCGGCGCCGTTCTTTGGGACATCACCGACCGAACCCAACCTATCCCTCTGGGTCCACCGCTGATGACCGGCTTCGTTACGGTTGCATTCTCTCCGGACAGTCGAACCCTAGCCGCCGGTGGCTTGTGGGATCTCACTAATCGAACCCGACCCACCAGTTTAGGCTCTGTGTTCAGCTACGATGGCCTTGTGCCTAACATCGCCGCAGCTTCCTCGATGGCATTTTCCTCCGACGGGCGCATCCTGATCACGAGTAGCTTTAAATTTGGGATTGTCCTGTGGGACATCGCCGATCTGAGCTATCTACGAGATTATCCTACTGAGCGCGCTTGTGCTATCACAGGACGTAGCCTCGATCGTGACGAATGGGTCCGCTACCTGCCCGGGTTGGTGTACCAGGACACCTGCTCCAGATGACGGAAGGACGGAAGAGCTCTTAATGATGGAATGCTCGAGTTCGCCGAGCAGATCCGCAGGGCACGGTAGGTGACTCACAGTCGCAGTAGCGTCGTCTGTCCGGGTGATGGGCGATCGTCCATCAGTCCACGATCGGCACCGGATGAGGCAGGATCGACTCCCGTGACGGATCGGCGCACGGGCACCTCGCTGGCCCGCCTCGGGCTGGTCGACCACCGGGCCGAGACGACGCTGTCGCGGCTGCGC
Source organism: Mycobacteriales bacterium (assembly GCA_038254065.1). Lineage (GTDB taxonomy): Bacteria > Actinomycetota > Actinomycetes > Mycobacteriales > Pseudonocardiaceae > Pseudonocardia. The sequence goes on from JBBSGM010000180.1 coordinate 1,459, forward strand.
TGGTGGGCGGGCGACGGACCCGCCGAGGGCGCCGAGCCGATCATGTGGGCGCTCGCCCGCAGCCCGGACCCCGACCTCGCGCTGCGCACGGTGGAGCGGCTGTCCCGGACCGGGCCGCAGTGGTCGGACTGCGACGGGGCGCTGCGCACCGACGTGGGCCTGCGCGGACGGCTGCTCGCCCTGCTCGGCAGCTCGACCGCACTCGGTGACCACCTGGTCACCCATCCCGATCGCTGGCTCCTGCTCGCCGACGGCCCGGACCGCCACGACCCACCGCCGGACCTGGCCCGGCGCACCGCGAACCTGCTCCAGGCCGTCGGTGCCGATCCGGCCGCCGCCCCCGCGGGTTCCCCCGGCGGCGCCGCCGCCACCCGCACCGGGGCCGCTGCCGTCGCCGCGCTGCGCACCGCCTACCGCGACGAGCTGCTCGGGCTGGCCGGCGCCGACCTGGCGGCGGTGGGGGAGCCGAGCCTGCCGGTCATGACGCTCGACGATGTCGCCGCGCAGCTCGCCGACCTGGTGACGGCCGCGTTGCGCGCCGCCCTCGCGGTGGCCGTCGCCGAGGTCGACCAGGGTGCGGTCCCGGACCGCAGGCTCGCCGTGGTCGCGATGGGCAAATGCGGCGGCCACGAGCTCAACTACGTCTCCGACGTCGACGTGATCTTCGTGGCCGAGCCGGCAGACCAGACGGCAACCAGGCTGGCGAGCCGGATAATGCGGATCGCGACCGAGGCGTGCGTGGAGGTCGATGCCAACCTGCGCCCGGAGGGCCGCCAGGGCGCGCTGGTCCGCACCCTGGACGGGCACTTGTCGTACTACCAGCGATGGGCCAAGACCTGGGAGTTCCAGGCGCTGCTCAAGGCCCGGCCGGCGGCGGGCGACCCGGAGCTGGGGGCGCAGTACGCGGCCGCCGTCGCCCCGCGGGTGTGGGACGCCGCCGGCCGGGACGACTTCGTCGCCGACGTGCAGGCGATGCGCCGCCGGGTCGAGGAGCACGTCCGCCCCGAGCATGCCGAGCGGGAGCTGAAGCTGGGCCGCGGTGGGCTGCGCGACGTCGAGTTCGCGGTGCAGCTGCTGCAGCTCGTACACGGGCGCACCGACGAGACCATCCGCTCGCCCACCACCCTGGCGGCGCTGGCCGCGTTGTCGGCCGGGGGCTACGTGGGACGCGACGACGGCGCCAACCTCGCCGCGTCCTACCGGTTCCTGCGGCTGCTCGAGCACCGCTTGCAGCTTCAGCGGATGCGCCGCACCCACCTGCTGCCGGCCCTCGACGACACCGCCGCGCTGCGCTGGCTGGGCCGCGCGGCCCGGATGCGCCCGGACGGGCGCCGGGACGTCGTCGGGGTGCTGCTCGCCGAGTGGAGCCACCACGTCCTGCGGGTGCGCAGGCTGCACGAGAAGCTCTTCTACCGGCCACTGCTGTCCGCGGTGTCCAGGCTACCCGCCGAGGCTGCCCGGCTGTCGGAGCCGGCGGCCAGGGCGCGGCTGGCCGCGCTCGGCTGGGCGTCGCCGGAGGGTGCCCTCCACCACCTCAAGGCGCTGACCGGTGGGGTGTCGCGGGCGGCGTCGATCCAGCAGACGTTGTTGCCGGTGCTGCTCGACGAGCTGGCGCACAGCCCCGACCCGGACCGCGGCCTGCTGGCCTACCGCCGGGTGTCCGAGGCGCTGGCGACGACGCCGTGGTACCTGCGGCTGCTGCGCGACGAGGGCGCGGTGGCGCAGCGGCTGATGCGGCTGCTGGGCACCTCGGCGCTGGTCCCGGACCTGCTGGTGCGCGCGCCGGAGGTGCTGCGGATGCTGGCCGCCCCCGGTGCCGGCCAGAGCGACGAGCTGACCAGGGACCCGGCCGAGGTGGCGGCGTCGCTGTGCACCACGGTGGCCCGCCAACACGACCTGCCGGGCGCCGCGGCCACCGCGCGGTCGATGCGCCGCCACGAGCTGCTGCGGGTCGCGTGTGCCGATCTGCTCGGGCTGGCACCGGTGGGGCGGGTCTGCGAGGCGCTCAGCTCGGTGTGGGTGGCGGTGCTGGAGGCGACGCTGGACAGCGCGGTCCGGTCGGTGGGCGGGTCGGATGTGGTGCCCGCCCGGATCGCGGTGATCGGGATGGGCCGCCTCGGCGGGGCGGAGCTGGGCTACGGCAGCGACGCCGACGTGCTGTTCGTCTGCGAGGCCGCCGGGGGCGCCACCGACCACGAGGCCCTCCGGTACGCGACGACCGTCGCCGAGACCGTCCGCCGCCAGCTGGCGGCGCCCAGCCCCGACCCGGCGCTGGTGGTCGACTCGGACCTGCGGCCCGAGGGCCGTTCCGGCGCGCTGGTGCGGACCCTGAGCTCGTACCGGGAGTACTACCCCCGGTGGGGCGAGGTGTGGGAGGTCCAGGCGTTGCTGCGGGCCCGGCCGGTAGCAGGGGATGCGGGCCTGGGGAGCCGGTTCGTCGAGCTGGTTGACCCGATCCGCTACCCGGTCGAGGGGCTGAGCGCTGCCGCGGTCACCGAGATCCGCCGGATCAAGGCGCGCGTCGACGCCGAACGGCTGCCCCGCGGGGCGGACCGCGCCACCCACACCAAGCTCGGCCTCGGCGGCCTCGCGGACGTCGAGTGGACCGTGCAGCTGCTGCAGCTGCAGCACGCGGGGAGCAACCCGACGCTGCGCACCACCTCGACCCTGCACGGGTTGCAGGCCGCTGCCGGGGCGGCGTTGCTCAGCCACGAGGACGCCGCCGAGCTGGCCGCGGGCTGGTCCACCGCCACCCGTGCCCGCAACGCCGTGATGCTGGTCAAGGGCAGGCCCGGTGACCAGCTGCCGCGTTCGGGCCGCGAGCTGGCGGCGGTGGCCAGCGCACTGGGTTACCCGACCGGCGGTGACCCCGGGGTGTTCCTCGACGAGTACCGGCGCACCACCCGACGCGCCCGGGCCGTGGTGGAGCGGGTGTTCTACGGCTGGTGACAAGGCGTCGTGAGGTGAAGGGCCGGTGACTACCCCTCGTTGACCACCCCGTCGTCCATCCTCGCCTGCACCGCCGGGTCGACCGCGCTGCCGCGACCACCCCGGCGGCTCCGCTTCCCCACGTAGTTCGCCAGCGCCGAGAGCAGCAGGCACATCGCGACGTAGAGGACCGCGACGACGATCGCCACCGGGATGATCGGGAAGTCGAACCTGGCCTGCGAACCGAGCGTGCGGGTCACCAACAGCAGCTCCGGGTAGCCGATGAGGAACCCGAGCGCGGTGTCCTTGAGCACGACCACCAGCTGGCTGACGATTGTGGGCAGCATCGTCCGCAGCGCCTGCGGCGCCAGCACCGAGGCCATGACCTGCGTCTTGCGCAGCCCGAGCGCATACGCCGCCTCGTTCTGCCCCGAGGGCAGGGCGAGCACCCCGGCCCGGAGGATCTCGGCCAACACCGAGCCGTTGTAGAGCGTCAGCCCGATGACCAGGGCCCAGAACGTCGAGATGTCGATCCCGACGGACGGCAGCCCGAAGTAGCCGAAGAAGATCATCACGAGTACCGGGATGGCCCGGAAGAACTCGACGACCACGGTGGCCGGGGCGCGCAGCCAGGCGTGGTCGGACAGCCGGGCCGCCGCGAACAGCGCCCCGGCCACCAGTGACAGCACCGCCGCCGTCGCGAACGCCGACAGCGTGGCGAGCAGTGCGTCCACCAGCAGCAGCTGGATCGCCTCGAAGGTGAGGAACTCCCACTTCCGAGACTCGAACTGCCCGGTGGCCGCCAGCCGGTAGCCGAGGTATCCGACAACGGCCAGCACCGCGACCACGCCGAGGTAGCCCACGGTCCGGTTGCGTGCGCGCGCTTTCGGGCCAGGGATGTCGTACAGCACCGCGGTGGCGGTCATCGCGCCACGCTCCAGCGCCGCTCCAGGCGCCGTTGCAGCAGCGTCAGCGGCACCACGAGGAGCACGAAGCCGAGCGCGACCCACAGCCCGCCGACCAGCGGGCTGAAGCCCCGCTCGGACAGGCTCGGGAGGATCCTTCCGGCCTCGACCACCGAGAAGCCCGCGGCGATCGTGGTGTTCTTCAGCAGCGCGATCTCCACACTCACCAGCGGCGGGACCACCGCCCGCACCGCCTGTGGCATGACGATCTCCGACAGCGTCTGGCCGAACGTGAACCCGAGCGCGCGGGCGGCCTCGGCCTGCCCGACCGGGACGGTGTTGACCCCGGAGCGGAGCACCTCGCAGACGAACGTCGAGGTGTAGACGATCAGCCCGGTGCAGGCCAGCGTGAAGAACGACAGCGCCACGATGCCCAGCCGGTTCCAGGCGAAGGCGAAGAAGAACAGCACGAGGGTCAGCGGGGTGTTGCGGAACAGGTTGACATACGTCGTCGCGGCCCCGCGCAGGAACGGCACCGGGCCGACCCGCATCGCGGCCAGGACGGCGCCGCCGACGAGCGAGCCGACCCCGCAGATCCCGAACAGCTCGAGGGTGCCGATGAACCCGACGTAGAACAGGTCCAGGTTCTCCAGCAGGACGTTCATCCGGTTCGGGCTCAGTACCTGTTGATCGGCGGCGGCGACGCCGGCGAACCGGACCTGCCCAGTGTCGCGGCGTAGATCTTCTGCCAGGTGCCGTCGTTCTCGGCAGCCTGCAGGATGTCGTTGATCTTGTTGCGCAGCGCGGTGTCGTCGCGCGGGACGCCGATCCCGTAGGGCTCGGTGGAGAACGTGTCGCCCACCAGCTTGAGCTGGTCGGGCTGCGCGGCGGCGTAGCCCTTGAGGATCGCGTCGTCCGTGGTCACCGCGTCGACCTGGCCCTGAAGCAGCTGGTCGACACACTGGGTGTAGGTCTGGAACTCGACGATGTTCTCCGGCTGGGTCAGCCCCTGCTGGCGAACCCGCTGGATCGGGGTGGAGCCGGTGGCCGAGCAGACCTTCTTGCCCATCAGGGTCTGCGGGCCGGTGATGGCGCTCTCACCCTTGCGCACCAGCAGGCCCTGGCCGGCGACGAAGTAGGGCCCGGCGAAGCCGACCTGCTGCTTGCGGTTGTCGTTGATCGTGTACGTCCCAACGTAGTAGTCGACGTCGCCGCGGGCGATGGCACCCTCGCGGGCCGAGGACTGGACCACCTTGTACTCGATCTGCTGGGGGGTGAAGCCCAGGTTCGCCGCGACCAGCCGCGCGATCTCGATGTCGAACCCGCTGTAGGTGTTGGTCGTGGGGTCGACCTGGCCGAGCCCGGGCTGGTCGTTCTTGACCCCGACGACGACCCGGCCGCGCTGCCGCATCCGGTCGAAGGTCGCGGACCCCGGGACCGTCACGTTCTGGGCGACCTGGTAGCTCAGGCCACTGCCCGCGGTGTCGGCCGGGCTGCCCGCCCGGCCACATCCTGCCAGGGCGAGGGCGCCGACCAGCAGCGCCACCGCCAGGATGCGCAGTCTCATGACGCTCTCCGTTCGGTCGGGAGTCAGTGAGTGAGGATCTTGCCGAGGAAGTCCTTGGCGCGATCCGAGCGGGGCCGGGTGAAGAACTCGCCGGGCGCCGCGTCCTCGACGATCTCGCCGTCGGACATGAATACCACCCGGTTCGCGGCGCGGCGGGCGAAGCCCATCTCGTGGGTGACCACGAGCATCGTCATGCCGTCGCGGGCCAGCCCGGTCATCACGTCGAGGACCTCGTTGACCATCTCCGGGTCGAGCGCGGAGGTGGGCTCGTCGAACAGCATCACCTTGGGCGCCATGGCCAACGCCCGGGCGATCGCGGCGCGCTGCTGCTGACCGCCGGAGAGCTGCGCGGGGTACTTGTCGCGCTGGTCGATGATGCCGACCCGGTCGAGCAGCTCCAGCGCGCGCTGCTCGGCGTCGGCCTTGTTCGCCCTGCGCACCTTGCGCGGGCCGAGGGTGACGTTGTCCAGGATCGTCCGGTGTGCGAACAGGTTGAAGCTCTGGAACACCATGCCGACGTCCGCGCGCAGCCTGGCCAGGTCCCTTCCCTCGGCGGGCAACGCCCTGCCGTCCACCTCGACCACGCCGTGGTCCACCGGTTCCAGCCGGTTGACCGTGCGGCACAGCGTCGACTTGCCCGACCCCGACGGCCCCAGTACGACGACGACCTGGCCGGTTTCGACCTCCAGGTTGATGTCGCGCAGGACGTGCAGCTCGCCGAAGTGCTTGTCGACACCCACCATGCGGATCATCGGAGTGGCATCACTCATTCGCGCCTCCGAGCATGACGGAACGTTACGACGGTTCGGACACCTGAGTCCACCATCTTGAGCCACCCTTAGTGGTCGCGCCCGTAAGTTCGTCGGGGGTTGGTCACGCGGCCTGTGGGATGGCGTCGGCGGTGGTCTGCTGTTGGTGTCGGTCAATCCTGGCGAGGTGGTCGTCGAGGTCGGCCGGGGTGAACTTCCACTTGAAG
>JBBSGM010000181.1:0-7830 GCA_038254065.1 Mycobacteriales bacterium
AGAAGCACCCGCGCCGGGAGATAGTGAACGCGATCTTGTACCTGGATCGGGCCGGGTGTGCCTGGCGGCTGCTGCCCCGCTGTTTCCCACCCTGGGAGACCGTCTACTGGCACTGGGCCCGCTGGAAGAACGACGCCACCAAGCGGCACATCGTCACCGACACCCTGGGGCTGCTGCTGGTCGTGCTGGTCACCGCAGCCAGCGTGCAGGACCGCGACGGTGGGCGGCGGGTGCTCGACCGGCTGCGGTTCGCGGTGCCCAGCGTGGCGCTGGTCTTCGCCGACGGCGGCTACGCCGGGCGCCTGGTCGAGTGGGCCCGGCGGGTGCTTCGGGTCGTACTCGAGATCGTGCGCAAGCCCGAGGGCCAGACTGTTGCGCACCCTGGATCTGTCACCCGGTGTCCGAGGCCATCACCGCGTCGGCGATCGTCCGAACGCGGCTTGTCGCGTGGTCGGGATCGGTTCCGGTGCTGGCGATCATGGCCCATCGGCGTGGTACGCAGGCGATCGCGCGCACCAGGCCACCGGGCGTGGCGTGTTCGGCGGCAACGCGGGTGAGTCCCCGCAGGGTCGCTGCCGCGGAGGGCACGAACACGTGGGTGGCGCCGTACCGTTCGCTGGTATCCAGAGCGCGGGCCTCGTCCATGAACGCCCGCAGGTACTCCGCGCCGTGCGAGGACAGGTTGAAGTCGATCGCACCCACTATCGTTGTGTCGCTGAAGCGACCACCGATCCGCCCGACGGCGAAGTCGACGCCCCCGATGACCAGTTTCTGGTGGCTACCGTCGGCGATGCTCTGGGGGCCGAGGAATGCGGCGTGTATGGCCTCGACTGCGGCCCGGATCGTGCGGTAGGCCGCACCGGGCAGTCCGAGCGCTGTCCAGCCGGCGGCATCGAGGTAGGTGTTGCCCCGCCACGCAAACCGATCCAGCGACTGCAGGGTGATCCCGTCGGCCACTCGGCCGTGTCGGAAGTGTCCCGACGGGACGACGGGCTGGATGGATCCGTCCATCTTGACTGGCAGGAACTCGACCCATGCCTCGAGCAGATAGTCATCACCGTATGGATGGGCCTCCCGCGCCGCAGCCACGAGCAGGTCACGATCGGTGAGATCGAGATTGCCCACGATGCGGGCCCCATCGCCTGCCTCGCTGGGTTTGAGCGCGGCGACGTCGAGGCCGTATCTGCTGTGCAGCAGCGCTGCTGCACGCAGCACGTCGGCCACGAAGGTGGCCGGGTCGACCCCGCCGCGTTCGATCAAGTAGCCCGGTAGCACGGGCACCGTCATCTGAAGTCGCCGGTATGCCTCGCTGTGCTGTTGCTCGGCGCGCAGGACATCCTCGGCGTCAAGGCCCTCGGTGGACAGGTCGATCACCTGCGAGACGGTCGGATGGATATGGCTTTTGCGGTTCCACCGGGTGGTGATCACGGGCGCGTTGGCCTCGACGAGAAGGCGGTGCAGGCCGGCCTGTCGCCGCAGCCAGAGCAGAAAGATCTGCGTTTCGAGGTCGAGTGCGTAGAGCCGCACCACCGCATCGGGTCGCTGACCCAGCCAGTCGATGAGCTCCCCGAGTGGGGTCGCTCTCCCGTTGTGGTGGTCGTGTGCCATGGCGAGCAGGGCATGTGAGAGGTAGTAATGCTCGGTGTCGATGACGTCGACTGCGGGAACCCCGCGCAGACCCACGGCTTCCCGCCACGGCTTGGTGCGGCCGACGCAGAGATCGCCGGCGCCCGCTAGGTAGACCGACCGGGCTTCGGTGTAGGTGGCGAAGTCGTGCGGGTGGCGACCGGCCAACAGTTCAGCGGTGTCGCCCTCGAAGGCACGTAGGGCCGGGGTGGTGGAGTGCAGCACGAGGGCCGACGCGGCCTCACCATCGCGGGCATGGTGCGGGACGAGTTCCTGCTCAGCCAACACCGGAATCGTCGAACACTCCATGGACAACAGCCGGTTCGCGTGCCGTGCGACCTCCTGCTCCGAGATCACCCGGTGTCCGGTGAACATCCCTTCCCAGTGAACCTCCCGACCGTCCTCGAGCAGGAACACGGAGGGCTCGACGGGTGAGAGCACGAACAGCCTCCCGGTGTGGGGTGCGGGCGGGTCGCCGCGCACCCTCTCACGCGCTGAGTCCATCTCGACGAGCCAGTAGTTGCGCCTCGCCCGATCACGCCGCCGCGGGCCCTGCCAGCTACTCGTTCACGAGCATCTCATTTTGTGTCATCACTGCGTCATCGAGGTCGGGGGATCGGTTCTCGATGTCCGCAGCGGGGGGCCGGGGCGCGGGAGGAAAGCTCGTAGGCGGTCCGGGTGGTAGCGGGTGTGCATCAGATGATGCTTGCCCTGTAGAGCCGCTGAGACCGCCTCTGCTATCACCGGTGCCTGAGCGAACCCGCCGGTGTTGTGGCCGCCGGTGACGACCATGATCCCGCCGCCCGGTTTCGCGGCTATCTCCAGCACGCCGAGACTCGATGCGGTCCACGGACGTAGGCAAAAACGTCGGCTCTTCCGCAGCAGACCCGACTGCCGGGCCTCCGCAAATGCGCGTGGGAAGAACGTGGCGGCGGTGTCCTCGACGGCGTCGTAGAGCACGTCGAGCTCTTCGGTGTCGATGTTGCTCGGGTCGTGCCCGGTCCAGCCGTAGCCGGACCCGATGATTAACTGTGGTTTCCCGTCAGCCCCGGTGGCCACCGTGACGTTCGAGTCTTCAGCCAGATGTCCGCGTCGGCCGATCTTGAGGGAGTGCTCAAGGCCGGGGTCGGTACCAGGCAGTGTCAGCCACGCGCCGAGCACACCGTGGATCAGTCCATCAGATGCGGTTCCCCGGAGCAGGTCGCCGCCGTAGACACCGGTGGAGAGGACGAGGTGGTCAGCGACGACCGGCTCGTCGCCCACCCACAGACCGGACCGGGTCCCAGCTCCGTCTCGTCGTAGCTGAGAGACCTGCTGGTTCCAGCAGAACCGTACGCCGGACAGTTCGAGGAGATCGACGAGCCCGGCCAGGAACGCATGCACCTGGACGGTGAAGCCCGGTACCTGTATGCCACCGGCGACCACCTGGCCGCGGACTGCATCACCGAGGGCCGGATGACGTTCGGCGATCTGGGCCGGGGTGAGCAACAGCGGGTCCGCGCCGACCCTCTCCTGTCGAGCAACCTCTGCAAGCAGATGCTGCTCGTCGGTGTACAGCCGGAGTATTCCCTTCCGCAGCCCTACCTTGTCGAATGCCGCGGGTTCGTCGCGCATCAGCTCCTGCCACAGCTCGCCGGCCACGCGGTTGAACAACAGGATATCGCTGGTGTAGCAGCGGCGCAGCCACCACGGAACGGCCGCGTTCGTCGATATCCACTCCAGTTCGCGATCGGAGAGACCGGCCGGACCAGTTACCCGCCATCCACCATCACGTATCGGCGTACGAAACGGCGCTCCACCGGTTTCGCCGAAGTAGTACCCGTCCGCCTCGGTGAGGGTGACCATCCGCGCATCCCCACCGCCCCGGCTGCATCCGTAATGTTCCCAGTGAGCGCCAGCTCGTGGATCGGGCGACTTCTCGTAGATCGTCGCCTCATAGCCTTCCCGTGCCAGCCGCAGTGCGGTGACCAGGTTGACCACTCCGGCCCCGACCATGACGACCGACCGACCGCTGGCGGCCCGTGCCCGAGTTCGCTCCATCGCCAGCTTCGCTTCGACAACCGCGTCGAACCAGGCGTTCTCCGCGGCGGCGAGAGCCTCGACGAGAGAGTCCTTGCTCGGCGTGACGACGCGACTGAGGATCCCAGTGGGCGCCCCGCCGAGGGGAAAGCTATCCTTTCCGCCGATCATGATGACGACGAGGTGCTGTTGCGGGCAGGCCGTCCTCCAGGTTCGCGCCGCCGCGCCTCCAAAAGCGCGTCTGGTCAGCAGCGCGTCGGGTCTGGTTCGGGCGAGCTCATACCCGAGGGTATGCTCGTCGACCACCGCGAGCTCGGGCCGGTACAACACCGCCGAATCGGCGATCTCGCCGGAACTGTAATCAGGGATGAAATGGTCCACAAGAATGAGCACAAGATTTCTCCAGCAGGGCGCGCGGACGTTGACCCGAGGCTCAGAGGGCTACGACTCCTCGCGCATCCGGCTAACGAGCGGCACCTGAGCTGAGCAGTACTCTAAGCCGAAGAATTACACTTTTCTTGGCACGCACCTACCGCCGGTCGAGTGCCACCATCAGCCCTTCGGTATGAAGCTGGGAAGGTCGCTCGTGACGCTCTGGTCACGTGCACCGAGGGCTTCTTGAGCGCGAGCTACCCGATCAGATCTTGTCTCCGTTGCAGGACCACCCCCCGAACCCCCCCGTGGTCGCTGGCGTCAATGAGCGGGACGCTCGGCGCTGAACCGCGCCAACGCCTGCCCCGCCAGCCGGAACCTCGACCGGTTGTCAATCTTGACCGCGTCGATCGAGCGGTAGAGGCCGATGGCGGGGGCGTTCCAGTCCAGCACCGACCAGTCCAGCCTGCCGTAGCCGCGCTCGACGCAGATCCCGGCGATCTCGGCCAAGATCGCCCGACCAAGGCCGTGGCCGCGGTGCTCGGGGCGCACGTACATGTCCTCCACCCAGATGCCGTGCTCGCCCTTCCAGGTCGAAAAGCTGAGGAACCACACGGCGTACCCAACGACGATGCCGCCCCCCTCGACAATGTGCCCGAACAGTGCCGGCGCCGAACCAAACAACGCCGCACGTAGCTGGTTCGCCGTGAGCAGGCACAGCTCTCGTTCGCGCTCGTAGTCCGCGAACTCATGTACGAGGCCGACGACGGCGTCAACGTCGTTTGACTCCACCCTGCGTACTATGTATGCCACGGCTTTCCCTCCAGTGCGGCCCGAGCCCGCTCGGGGTTGTGCAGGTTACCGGAGTACTACTCTTGCTCGGCACCTGATCTCAGCGTCAACACGCGTTGCACCTTCTCACCCCGGCATTCGTGCCCGCCGTCGGTTCGGGGGCGTCCACGTGAGTGGCAACTGCGAGAGTCCGCGGATGGTGTGGCTGGCCGACCAGGTGAGTTGCTGTTCGTTCACCGCCAGGGTCGGATCGGGCAGTCCGTGGAGGATCGCCTCCAGGGCGGCGTGCAGCTCCAGGCGCATCAGCTGGGCACCGAGACAATGGTGGATGCCGCGGCCGAAGGAGAGGTGGGGGTTGGGGTGGCGGTCGACGGTCAGTTGGTGGGGTCGGTCGAACGCAACAGGGTCCCTATTGGCCGGGCCGAAGGCGACCGCGGCGCGCTGACCGGCTTCAACGCGTCTCCCACCGATGCTCAGCGCTTCCGACGCCAGACGCGGCATGCCAAGAGTGATCGATGGGCTCCACCGCAGTAGTTCTTCCACCGCGTGGGCGAGCACCTCGCGATGCCGGGTGACCCGCCGGAGCTGCCCGGGACTGTGCAGCAGGCTGAGTACAGCATTGGCGATCTGGGCGGCGGCCAGCAGATGGCCGTCGAAGAACAGCTTGACTCGATCTTACCGACTTTGTCGGACCGAGCTTTCTAGCGGTCCACCCGCCTCGCGGTCCGGTCAGGTCTGACCAGGTCGAGTGCAGCCCGGCCCTGTGCAGTCAGCTCCGCGGGCCGCGGCGCCGCACCCCGCACCGCGGGTGCGAGCAGACCGGCGTCGATCAGCCTGCGCGCGACGGCGGAGTCGGCGCAGCCCACGCCGTCGACGAGCAGCAACGGCTCGCACTGGACGGTCAACTTGCAACGGTGCGCGGCAATGGCTCGCAGCAGCGCGCGGTCCCGCCCACTCAAGGCCGGTGTGACGATGCCGGACATCTCGGCCCTCCTACTCTGACGACGACCATTGGAGACGTCGACGGCCGGCGGAGATACGTTTCACCACGATCGGCTCAACAGGCCCGCTCGAACACCGCGGCCAGGCCCTGGCCGCCGCCTATGCACATGGTCTCCAGCCCGTAGCGGGCGTCGCGGCGGCCCATCTCCCTGGTCAGGGTGGCCAGGATCCGACCACCAGTGGCACCGACCGGGTGTCCCAGCGAGATGCCGGAGCCGTTGACGTTGCACCGCTCGAAGTCGGCGGAGGTGAAGCGCCACTCCCTGGCGCAGGCCAGGACCTGCGCGGCGAACGCCTCGTTCAGCTCGATGAGGTCGATGTCGGAGAGAGCGAGCCCGGCGGCGGCGAGCGCACCGGCCACGGCCGGCACCGGGCCGAGGCCCATCGTGGCGGGGGGCACGCCGCCGATGCCCCAGGACACCAGCCTGGCCAACGGCGCCAGACCCAGCTCCTGCGCCCTGGCCGGATGGGTGACGACGCAGATCGCGGCGCCGTAGTTCTGCCCGCTGGCGTTGCCCGCGGTGACGGTGGCGTCCGGGTCGTCGTGGACCAGTATCGGGCGCAACCCGGCAAGGGTCTCCAGCGACGAGTCGGGCCGGATGTGCTCGTCGCGGTCGACCGTCACGTCGCCGCCCTTGCGGCCCCTGACCGTCACCGGGACGAGCTCGTCGGCGAACCGGCCCGCAGCAGCCGCGGCGGCGGCCCGCTGGTGGCTGCGCACGGCGAGCTCGTCCTGCTCCTCGCGCGGGATCGCGTAGTGCCTGCGCAGGTTCTCCGCCGTCTCCAGCATGCCGCCGGGCACCGGATGGTGCGCCCCGCCCGCGGTGACCCGGCCCCGGGCCAGCGCGTCGTGCAGCAGTACGCCGGGTCCGGACCGCATGCCCCAGCGCATCGACGTGGAGTAGAACGGTGCGTTCGACATCGACTCGGCGCCGCCCGCCAGCACCACCTCCGACACGCCCGCCTGCACCTGCATCGCCGCGTAGAGCACGGCCTGCAGCCCGGAGCCGCAACGGCGGTCGATCTGCAGCCCGGTCACGGTCACCGGCAGCCCGGCGTCGAGCGCGGCGACCCGGCCGATCGCCGGCGCGTCCATGGTCGGATAGCAGTGGCCCAGCAGCACGTCGTCGACCGACTCGGCCGGCAGCCCGGTGCGCTCGAGCAGCGCCACGATCACGGTCGAGGCCAGCACGTGGGCCGGCACGTCGCGCAGGGCGCCGCCGAACCCGCCGACCGGGGTCCGCAACGGCTCGCAGATCACCGCGTCCCGCATCGGGCGCCTCCTCCGCTCACCGTCACCAGTAGTGGCGCAGCAGGGTCTCCGCCACGAGGGCCGGGCGATCGGAGCCCGCGACCTCGACGGTCACCCTGTTGGTCACCTGGACGCCACCGCTGAGGTCCGCCACCTCGAGCAGCTCGATCGTTCCCCGGATCCGGCTCCCCACCCGCACCGGTGAGATGAACCGCACCTTGTTGAGCCCGTAGTTGATCGTCATCTTGACGTTGTCGATCCGCGCGACCTGCGCGACGAGCACCGGGATCAGCGAGAGGGTGAGGAAGCCGTGCGCGATCGTCGCACCGAACGCGCCGTCCTTCGCCCGCTCCGCGTCGACGTGGATCCACTGGTGGTCCCCGGTGGCGGCGGCGAAACTGTCGATCTGGGACTGCTCGACGGTCATCCAGTCGCTCTGCCCGAGCCGGGAGCCGGTGGCCTCGCGCAGTTCGTCAGGCCCCGCGAAGACCCGCATTCGCACCACCTTCCAGCCGGCTGGTTCGTACCCGCCGGTGACCCTCCCACACGCCGGGCGCCGAACCGCGGCTAGCCGGGACGTGATCACCATTTCGGAACCGTCGACCGCGGCTCGTGCGGTCACCGCCGCGGTGAGTAGCCGGGGGGATTTCACCCCCCGGCTCTCGTTGAACCGTGCGTGACACTCTCGCGTCACACGGCTCCCGCCGCCCAGCCGTCGGGGTAGGCTCCGGCCTTCCAGTGTGCGAACAGCCGGGGTCGCTCGTGTG
>JBBSGM010000182.1:0-7825 GCA_038254065.1 Mycobacteriales bacterium
ACACGAGCGACCCCGGCTGTTCGCACACTGGAAGGCCGGAGCCTACCCCGACGGCTGGGCGGCGGGAGCCGTGTGACGCGAGAGTGTCACGCACGGTTCAACGAGAGCCGGGGGGTGAAATCCCCCCGGCTACTCACCGAAGAATGCCGGTTTGGTCGGATTCACGGCGGGTGTCGCGGCACTGCGGGCGGCGCACCCGGTGTTCCGCCGCCGCCGGTTCTTCGCCGGGCGCCCGATTGCCCCGCGCCGGCGTCCCGAGCTGGACCGGGCCGTCCCCGACATCGCCTGGTTCACCGCCTCCGGCGAGGAGATGACCGAGCAGGACTGGGACGCCGGCGTCGGCAACTCGGTCACCGTGTTCCTCAACGGCAAGGGGATCACCGAGGTCGACCCACGCGGTGAGCGGGTCACCGACAGCTCCTTCCTGCTGTGCTTCAACGCCCACTGGGAGGACATCGAGATGGCCATGCCCGCCGCGGAGTTCGGTGGCCGGTGGGCGATCGTCGTCGACACCGCCGTGGGCGAGGTGACCAGGCTGGCTGCCGGACCCGGAATGGTTGCCGCCGAGCCCTCGACGGTGCCGGCCGCGGCCACTCAGGTGGTGCCGGCACGGTCGATGCTGGTGCTGCAGCGGATGGAGTGACGCTGGTCGGCTGCGCGCTGCTCGCCGCGCCCGCGAGCGCTAGCGTGAGTGGGTGCCCGTGGACCGGACCCCTCCCGCCCCGAGCTCGACCTACCGGCTGCAGCTCTCGGCGCGGACCACGTTCGCCGACGCCGTCGAGCTGGTCCCGTACCTCGACGCGCTCGGCGTGGGCGCGCTGTACGCGTCGCCGCTGCTGGAGTCCGGTACGGGTTCCGACCACGGCTATGACGTTGTCGACCCGACCAGGGTTTCCACCGAGCGCGGCGGCGAGCAGGGCCGCGCAGCGCTGGTTGCGGCGCTGCGCGAGCGCGGTCTGGGTCTGCTGCTCGACATCGTGCCCAACCACGTCGGCGTCGATGTCGCGAGGGCGAACCTGTGGTGGTGGGACGTGCTCGCCCACGGCCGCGACTCGCGGTACGCGACGTACTTCGACATCGACTGGGCAGCCGGGCCGATCCTGCTGCCGATCCTCGGTGCCGAGAACGACAGGGCCGACGAGGAGAAGGCACTTGGCGAGCTGACGTGCAGCGACGACAGCACGGAGCTGCGTTACTACGAGCACGCGTTCCCGGTGGCGCCGGACACGGGCACCATGGGCAACCCCCAGCAGGTGCACGAGCGCCAGCACTACCGGCTGGTGTCCTGGAAGCGCGGGGCGGCGGAGCTGACCTACCGTCGGTTCTTCGACGTCTCGACGCTCGCTGCGCTACGGCTGGAGGACCCGGCGGTGTTCGACGCGACACACCGCGAGGTGCTGCGCTGGGTGGCGGCGGGCGAGGTGGACGGCATCCGCGTCGACCACCCTGACGGGCTGTCCGACCCCGGCGGTTACCTGCGCATGCTGCGGGCCGCGATCGGGCCCGACCGCTGGTTGCTGGTGGAGAAGATCCTCGGTGTCGGCGAGGAGCTGCCGGTGTCCTGGCCGGTCGACGGCACGACGGGCTACGAGGCGCTGCGCGAGGTCTGTGGGGTGTTCGTCGACCCCGGCGGCGCCGGTCTGCTCACCCAGTTCGCCGCGGAGCACATCGGGACCAAGGAGTCGGCGCACCACGCCGAGCACCGGGCGCGGCGCGAGGTGGCCGACACGATCCTGGCCGCCGAGGTGCGTCGGATCACCGCCGTGGCCCGAGCGGTGCCCGCGGTCGCGGCGGCGCTGGCACGGTACGCAGAGGTCGTCGAGCCGCCGGTCGCCGAGCCGCCGGTCGCCGAGCCGCCGGTGACCGAGCCGCCGGTCGCCCAGTCTGTTGTCGGCGAGTCCGCTGCCTGCGAGCCACTGTGCGCCGCCGTCGCCGAGCTGCTCTGCGGCTTTCCGGTGTACCGCAGCTACCTGCCCGAGGGGCGCGACGCGCTCGACGCGGCCGTCTCGGTCGCACGCACCCACCGCCCCGACCTCGGCCCGGTCGTCACTGCGATCGCCGCTGCGATGCTCGCCGACCCCAGGGGTGAGCTGGCCATCCGGGTGCAGCAGACCTCGGGCATGGTGATGGCGAAGGGCGTCGAGGACACCGCGTTCTACCGGTGGAACCGGTTCGTCGCGCTCAACGAGGTGGGTGGTGACCCGGCGCGGTTCGGGGTCTCCCCGGCCGAGTTCCACGCCTGCGCCGCCACCCGGGAGGCCGGCCTTCCGGCCACGATGACCTCGCTGTCCACCCACGACACGAAGCGCTCCGAGGATGTCCGGGCCCGGTTGGCGGTGCTCACCGAGCTGCCGGCCGAGTGGACCGAGGTACTCCGCCGCTGGTCGCGGCGCTACCCGCTGCCCGACTGTTCGCTCGACCTGCTGGCGTGGCAGTGCCTGGTCGGAGCGTGGCCGATCTCCGTGGAGCGGCTGCGCGGCTATCTCGGCAAGGCCGCGAAGGAGGCCAAGCTCGTGACCAGCCACGTCGAGCCCGTTGCCGAGGTGGACGAGGCCATCGCGGCGTGGCCCGCCCAGGTGCTCGCCGACGCCGACCTGGTCGCGGAGGTCAGCGCGTTCGTCGACCGGATTGCCGGGCCCGGGCGGTCGAACTCGCTGGGCCAGAAGCTGCTGGCCTTGGCCGGGCCGGGGGTGCCGGACATCTACCAGGGCACCGAGCTGTTCGAGTACTCGCTGGTCGACCCGGACAACCGGCGGCCCGTCGACTGGGCGCAGCGGCGCGCGCTGCTGGCCCGGCTCGACGAGGGCGGGTTGCCCGAGGTCGACGCCGGGGGCGCGGCGAAGTTGTTGGTCACCGCCAGGGTGGCCAGGTTGCGCCGGTTGCGCCCCGAGCTGTTCACCGGCTACCGCGCGGTACCGGCACAGGGTCCCGCGACGGAGCACGTGGTGGCGTTCGCCCGCGGTACCGGCTCGACCCCCGGCCCTGGCCGCCACGCCTCGTGGCTGGTCGCGGTGGCCACCCGGTTGCCGGTGGGGTTGGCCGCGCGCGGCGGGTGGGCGGACACCGTGCTGCCGCTGCCCGGCGCCGCCACCGACTGGCACGACGCCGTCACCGACACCCCGGTCAACGGCTCGGCCCCGCAGCTGTCCCGGCTGCTCGCCCGTTACCCCGTCGCGCTGCTGGTCCGTGCCGGCTGACGGTGGACGTCGTGGCAGCATGGGGGCATGGCCCGTCTCGACTACGCCGAGCTCAACACCACTATCCGCTACACCATGTGGTCGGTGTTCCGGGTCGAACCCGGCACGTTGGGGGAGGACCGCGCCGCGGCGGCCGTGCAGGCCGCCGAATTCCTCGATGCGCTGGTGGGCAAGGGGGTGGTCGTGCGCGGCGTGTACGACCTCGCCGGGCTGCGGGCCGACGCCGACTACCTGGTCTGGTGGCACGCCGACAACATCGAGGCCCTGCAGGGCGCCTATGCCGACCTACGCCGCGCCACCACGCTCGGCCGGGCGTCGGTTCCGGTCTGGAGCCAGGCCGCCGTGCACCGCCCCGCGGAGTTCAACCAGAGCCATGTCCCGGCGTTCGTGGCCGGGGAAGGCCCGAAGCGCTACGTCTGCGTCTACCCGTTCGTCCGGTCCTACGACTGGTACCTGCTGCCCGACGCCGACCGCCGTACGATGCTCGCCGACCACGGCAAGGAAGCCCGCGACTACCCGGATGTGCGCGCCAACACCGTACCGGCCTTTGCGCTGGGTGACTACGAGTGGATCCTCGCGTTCGAGGCCGACGAGCTGCACCGCATCGTCGACCTGATGCGGCATCTGCGAGCCACCGAGGCGCGAAGGCACGTTCGCGTGGAGGTCCCGTTCTACACCGGGCCCCGGGTGCAGGTCGGTGACCTGGTGGCGACGCTGCCCTAATCGCGCTGAATCAGCGCTACTCCTGGACATGGCAACCATCCAGATCGCGACGTCCCCAATGCGGTCGAGGTGAGCACATCGTGACAACGGACGGCATGCTGTCGGTGTGCGAGACGTGTGCCCTCACCCCGCGTCCGGGACCAGCTTGAGCGAGACCGAGTTGATGCAGTACCGCAGGTCGGTGGGGGTGCCGTAGCCTTCACCTTCGAAGACGTGCCCGAGATGGCTGTGGCAGTTCGCGCACACCACCTCGACCCGACGCATCCCCAGGGCGCCGTCGGTACGTTCGATGACCGCGTCGCCCGCCAGCGGGGTGAAGAACGAGGGCCACCCGCAGTGCGACTCGAACTTGGCATCGCTGCGGAACAGCTCGGCCCCGCAGGCCCGGCATTCGTAGACGCCGGTGGTCGTGGTGTCGGTGTACTCGCCGGTGAAGGGACGCTCGGTACCGGCCCTGCGAAGCACTTGGTACTCCTGCGGGGTGAGCTCCTCGCGCCACTCGGCGTCGGGCTTGACGACCTTCGGTGCGGGTTCGGTGTCGGACTCGCCACGTCCGCGGCTGAACAATCCCATTCATCTACGTTAACCCGTCGCGGACCGCGGTGCCGGTTTCGTCACCACACCGTCAGAACCAGGTCGCGACCACGAACACCAGCGCATCGTACGCCACCCAGACCACCCCGACGAGCAGCAACGCCACGACCAGCACGGCGGCCCAGCGGCGACCGCCCTCGGCGCGGTTGGCCGAATCGGCGAAGTTGCGGACGCCGTCCAGGTACCCCTCGACGGTGAACGCGGGGGTCTGGCGCTGCATCCGGTCCAGGTGCTCGGCGAACGCCTGGGCCTCCGGGTCGTGCGGGTCCAGGCCGAGCAACTCGTCGTCGAACAGCCGGGCCCGACGCTCCGGCTCCCCGAGATCGCGACGCGACATCCGATGAGCCTACCGTCCACGGCTGCGCAGCGGTGCGAACGTCACGGATGAACGCGCAACGGTACCGTCACGCCGTGGGCAGCAAGGACGTCGACATGCTCACCGTGCCGGGGCCCGAGGGCAACCGCGCGGTGCGGCTGTCCAACCCCGGCAAGGTCTACTTTCCCGAGCTCGGCATCACCAAGCGGGAGGTCGTCGAGTACTACCTGGCGGTCGCCGAGCCGATGCTGCGGGTGCTGCGGGACCGTCCGACCAACCTCAAGCGTTTTCCCGACGGCGTGGACGGCGAGCCGTTCTTCGTCAAGCGGGTGCCGAAGGGGGCTCCGAGCTGGGTGCGGACGTGCACCGTGACGTTCCCGAGCGGGCGCACTGCCGAGTCGGTGGCCCCGACCGAGCCCGCGGTGATCGCCTGGGCAGCCAACCTCGGCACCCTGGACTTCCACCCGTGGCCGGTGCGCTGCGCCGATCCCGACCGGCCCGACGAGCTGCGCATCGACCTGGACCCGCAGCCGGGCACCGGATTCGCCGACGCCGTGCAGGTCGCCCGGGTGCTGTGCGAGGTGCTCGACGAGGCCGGGCTCGTCGGTTGGCCGAAGACCTCGGGTGGGCGGGGGATCCACGTGTTCGCCCGGATCCGCCCGGAGTGGACGTTCGTCGAGGTGCGCCGCGCGGTGATCGCGATCGCCCGCCGGGTGGCGGCGCGGGTCCCGCAGCGGGCCACGGTCGACTGGTGGAAGGAGCAGCGCGGCGAACGGGTGTTCCTCGACTACAACCAGGCCGCCCGGGACCGCACGATCGCGTCGGCGTGGTCGGTGCGCGGGCTGCCGCGCGCCACCGTCTCCATGCCGTTGACCTGGGACGACCTGCCCGTGGTCGAACCTGCCGACTTCGACCTGCGCACGGTCCCGGGTCTGCTGGCGCAGGGCGGGGACCCGCACGCGGACATGGACGCCGCGGTGGGCGGCTGCGAGGCCGCGCTGGAGTGGTACGCCGCCGACGAGCGCGACCACGGCCTGGGGGAGCTGCCGTACCCGCCCGAGTATCCGAAGATGCCCGGCGAGCCGATGCGGGTGCAGCCGTCCCGCGCCCGGACTGCCAGCGCCGACGCACCCGACTAGCGGCGGCCCGCAGCTGACATGCAGCTGGGCCGCCGAGTACCACCGCTGCGTCATCCAGCAGAACGTGGCCGTCTCGTGAAGAGACCTCGGCGAGGGTTTCTCCAGCCCGCGCGAGTTGGCTGTGCAGCGCGGCCGGCCCGTTGACGCCGCGGCTATCCCCGCATTGGTACGTGCTCGTCACCGATCCGGAAAGTGGCGTAGCTAGGAAGCGTAACACGACGCCGAACCGCGGCGGATCGGTCCGATCCGACGCACTCCGCCTGCTCGGAGCGGGTCGGGGCCACATCCGCGCGGACCGCTGGACGCTCCAGGGCTGCTCGCCCTGCAGCGCGGAGCCGGTAACCGCGCCGTCGTCGCGGCGCTGCAGCTGGAGGACGACGGCGTCGCGGCAGGCCGGCGGGTACGGTCCGTGCTCGGGTCTGGTGGGGCGCCGCTCGACGCGGCCTTCCGCGCGCGGGCCGAGTCGTTCCTGGGGACCGACCTCGCGCACGTCCGGGTGCACACCGATGCCGCGGCGGTGGAGTCGGCGCGCTCCGTCCAGGGGCACGCGTACACCAGCGGCTCGCACATCGTGTTCGGCCCAGGCATGTACGACACGAGTTCGGCCGGCGGCCAGCACCGGCTCGCGCACGAGCTCACCCACGTGGTGCAGCAGCAGCGCGGCGGGGTCGCCGGCACCGTCGTGCCCGGCGGCCTGTCGGTCAGCGACCCGTCGGACCGGTTCGAACGTGCCGCCGTGCGCTCGGCGGATGCGTTCGTCTCGGGGGCAGGTGCGCCGCCGAACCGGTCCGGGTCGGGAACCGAGTCACCCGGCGGCGATTCGACGGTGCAGCGCGACGTCGGCTTCGAGTTCGAGGCGACCAACCTGCGCCTCTGGGAGGCCGAGAATCCAGACGACGTCCCCGCCGGCGCGTTCCCCGACGCCGCAGCGGTGGAAAGGTTGGGGCCGGCCGAAGCGAAGCACCGCCTCGCGAAGGGTGAGGCAGACACGGTGCTTCGGCACCCGTCGTTCGACGTTCAACCCGACGATCAGGGAACCGAAGAATCTGATCCGGAGATCGTGACCACGCACTTCACGGAGGACGATCCTGGGCGCGCCCTGCTGGTGACGGCGCTGGGTGCGATGAGAACGATGAACGACAAGCTGAAGGGCCAGGCCCCGATGGGCGCGGTACCAGTGGGGAAGATGGCCCGCGCCGGAATTGTGGTTGTCAAGAGCGCGGCGTTCATCAACCAGTCGTGGCGAGCCTTGAAACCGATGAGCGATGGTTTCGTCAGCGCGCCGCAGGTGACGATGGGCCTCGATCTCGCCAATGTGTCGACGATCGTGAAAGACCTGCACGGCAGTAACCGTCGAAGGGAGAAGCCCGGGCACGCCGTGAATCGGGCACCCGGTCGGCTCATGCTGCGGCGGCACGACCCGGCGGACGGGGCGAAGCCCATCGCTCTGTCGGACGGCGGTGAGGCAAACACCCTGGTCGTCGGGTCCGCACTCGCCCGGAGGACCTTGAGGACCTACCGCGCGACGAACCCCGACGCGCCTGTCGGACCGGAACTCGAAGGTCTGCTGACATTGATCTACGCATACTGCGAAGGCGTGCGGTACAAGTCGAACTTTCTGAAGAGCCATACTCCGCTGATGGCGAAGACCGACTTCGCGACCGTCTGGACGACCCTGCCCGACCCGGTCCGCGACTACTACGGCACCCGCCCGAAGGTAAACATTCAGTGGGTCGGGCCGGTGTGATGGCATGGTGTGATCGCCGGTCGGCTGTGGGGCTTCCGGTGGTGTGCGGTTGAGTGAGAGTGGTCAGGTGGGTGCGGGTAGGGCGGGCATCCAGGGTCGGGCGGTGATC
>JBBSGM010000183.1:0-7721 GCA_038254065.1 Mycobacteriales bacterium
CGGGCTGGCCGGGGCCGGGATCGCGGTCAAGGTGCTGTTCGACAGCAGCGACGAGCTGCTCGCCGCGGCGGACACGTTGACCTCGGTCAGCGTGGGCTGGGTGGTGGTCGCCGTGGTGGTGGAGCTCGCGTCGTACTGGGTCCGGGGCGCCGCGGAACGCGTCGTGCTGGGTCGGGGGAGCCGCGCCGCGGGCTCGGTGGTGCTCGGTGCGGCGACGCTGGCCGGTGACGCGGCCGCGTACTGCCTGCCCTTCGGCTTCGCGGCGTCGGGGGTGGTCGTGTTCGGCGTGCTGCGCCGCCGCGGGGTGCCCGGGGCCGTGGCGACCTGGATGTTCGCCGTGTCGACGCTGATCTACGTCGGGGCCGTCGCGGTGCTCACGGTCGTCGCCGTGCAGATCGCGGGCAGCGCGTCGCCGGTGCCGGGTCTGCAGCCGATCACCCTGGGTCTGCTGGGCGGCCTCGTCGCGGTCGGCGGCGGGTACGCGCTGATCCGGCGCTCCCGGGTACGCCTGCGATTCTCGGCCGTGCTGCGGCGGACCCGCGCGGGGGTGGTCCGGGGTCTGGTGACGCGGGTCCGCGGCGCGGGGCGGATCCGCGAGTGGTTCACCCAGCGCTGGCGGGACTGGACCGATCAGCTCCGCGCGGTCACCTTGCCGCCGGGCGCCGGCGCCGCGGCGTCGGTCCTGATGATGATCTCCTGGCTGCTGGACATCTCGGTGCTGGCGCTGGCCTACGTCGCGCTGGGAGCGCAACCGCCGTGGACGGGGCTGCTGCTGGCGTACTGCGCAGGCCAGATCGTGGCGAGCGTGCCGGTGACGCCGGGCGGGCTCGGAGTGGTGGAAGGCAGCATCACGCTGGCGTTGGTCGCGTTCGGCGGCGCCGAGACGATCACGCTGGCCGCCGTGCTGCTCTACCGGCTGATCTCCTACTGGGGGTGCATCCCGGCGGGTGGGCTCGCGTGGTTGGCGCTGCGCGTAACGGCGCCCGCAACCGCGCCCGCGGCTGTGGGGGTGCGGGTGGCTGAGCCGGCATGACGCGCCCTCGACGGATCCGGACCGGACTGGTCCTGCTGACCCCGCTCATCGCCGCCCTGGTGCTGAGCGGGTGCTCCGTTCCGCGCAGCGGTGCCTCGGCCACCAGCGAGGTCGGCGGCTGCGCCTCGGTGCTCCCACTGGCCCGTCATGCGGTACGCGGCCAGGGCACGCTCACCCTGATCCGCCGGGTGGATAAGGACCAGATCGCCGCGATCACCACCGAGGTCGGCGCCATCGCCCCGCCGCCCCCCTCGCCGCCGTCGGGGACGCGACCGCCACCGCAGCCACCGCCCACCGATGCCACAACCGGACAGCCGTTGCCCAAGACCTGCGTGGTCGTCTACCGGGGGCACTACCCGACCGGGACGGTCGACGGGACCGGTCCGTCCGCGAGCTCGGGCCAGTACGCGATCATCGTGCTGCGGGTGCGCCACCCCGCCGTCGACCGGGTCTTCGTCGTCGACCAGCTGCCCGCGGGCCTGCCCCGATAAGGCTGTTGCCGTCCGTCGATGCGCGGTGAGGGTGCGCCCGCACGGCCGCGCAGCCGGCGATCGGCGGGCGGTTTACTGTGTCGGCACAGTGAGCTCATCACGGACCTACGCGCGGCTGCGACGATCGTTGCCGCGCTCGAAGGAGCGCACATCGGTGACCGTTCCGACTGACCTGGCGCGACCGGACGCGCCGGTTCCGAGCCACCGCCGGCGACGTTCCCGGCTGCGGACCGTGCTGGCGGGCCTCGTGGTGACGCTGCTGCTGGTGATGGGCTGGGCGGTGGTGGATGCGCTGCGGATCCCGGGCAACGACAGTGTCGCGGCCAAGTTCGCCGAGTGGGGCCGTGACCACGGCTTCGGTCCGGTGATCACGTGGTTGGAGCAGCGGCAGTACGAGCGGAACCACCCACCGGTGGGTGGGTTGCCGGTGGGTGGGGTCCCCCATGCGGCCGGGGCGCTGCCCGATCCGCCGCAGGCGGCCACGGGCTATCCCGCGGTGGCCCCGCTCGCGCCGCTCGCGGGTGGGTCGGCGCTAGCGGGTGAGGGTCAGTGGCAGACGGTGGTGACGGCCAAGGGGCGCCCAGCGGTGCAGGTGGCCACCTTGCGCCCGGACAACGAGCACACGTCGTTCCTGGTCGGGTTGCTGCGGATGGATCCCGCACTGGTCCGCGGTGAGCTGCATCCCGGGACGTTGGACCCCGGTGGGGGGTGGCGGGCCTCGACGTCGCTGGCCGGTGCCGCGGGGCGCGGTATCGCGGCGGTGTTCAACGGCGGGTTCCGGCTCACCGACCCCAGCCACAACGGCTACTACGCCGAGGGACGCAGCGTCACCCCGCTGGTCGACGGCGCGGCCAGCCTGGTGTTGCGCACCGATGGGACCGCGGACGTCGGGGCGTGGAACCGGGAGGTGCGGATGGGCCCGGACGTGGCGAGCGTGCGGCAGAACCTGCTGCCCCTCGTCGACGGCGGGACGCTCAACCCGACGTGCGCCACCGGGGGCACCAGGGAGTGGGGCAGCACGGTCGGGCAGGCCGCGTTCATCCACCGGTCCGGCTTCGGGGTGACCGCGACCGGCGCCGAGGTCTACGTCGGCGGACCGGCCCTGTCGGTGTGCACGCTGGGCCGGATCCTGCAGGACGCGGGGGTGGTCCGCGGCATGGAGCTCGACATCAACCCGAACTGGGTCAGCGGCACCTACTTCCACGACCGCCCGAACGGCCCACCGGCCGGTTTCCGGCTCTTTCCCGCCGAGCAGGTCGCGCCCCAGCACTACTTCTCCCCGTCGAGCCGGGACTGGTTCGCCTGGTACCTCCGGCCCTGACGGTCCACCGACGACCCGTCAGCGCCGTCAGTGCGACGCCGGCCGGATGACCCCGTTCCGGGCAGCTCTGGCGAGAACGGGCCGCAGCGCCGGCGGCACCTCGTCCTCGCGGAGCACGGTGCATCGGCCCCCGCCGTCGTCCGTCGAGATCTCGTAGGAGAACTGGTCGGCACGCGTAGGCGGTGAGGCGGCACGGCCCCATGGCAGGCCACGCAGGTCCGCCTCGGTCGCGGCGGCGTCGACGCCGTCGATCTCCCGGGTGTCCAGGGTGGCCTCCAGCGCCACCCCGGCGATGCCGCCTCGACGTACCACCCGAACGCGCATCACTGCTCCTTCGTCGATGCCTCACCCTACGGAAGCACCTTCACCGTCTGCCAGGCCTGCAGCACCGCCGCGGCGTGCGAGCTGTCCGGACCGTAGGTCTGCCGGGCGTGCTGCAGGCTGATCGTCGCGAAGTCCCGGAACGTCGCGGTGCGCCGCAGGTGCGGGTCGCGCAGGGTGGCGTACCAGATGGGGCCCGCCGCGTCCCAGGCGTACCCGCCAAGGGCCGTCGCCACCAGGTAGAACGCCCGGTTCGGGATGCCCGAGTTGGTGTGCACGTCGCCACCCGGCACGTAGCCGTCCATGTCCGCCGGCTGGTCGTCGCCCTGGTGGGCGGTACCGGGGGCTTTCATCGACCGCAACGCCGGCGTGAGCAAGGGCCCGACGACGTCCGCGCCGATCAACCAGTCCGACTGGGTGACGCTCTGACCGAGCGCCTTCTGCTTCACCTGGATCCCGAACACGTCCGACACCGACTCGTTGAGCGCCCCGGACTGCCCGGAGTAGGCGAGGTTGGCCTCGTGCTGGGTGACGCCGTGGGTGAGCTCGTGACCGATGACGTCCAACCCGGCGGTGGTCCGGGTCAGGATGCGCCCGTCGCCGTCGCCGAAGAACATGTGCCCGGCACCGTCGTAGAACGCGTTGTCGTAGTCCGTGCCGTAGTGCACGATCCCCAGCAGCGGCAGACCTGCCCCGTCGATGGAGTCGCGCGCGAAGATCGACCAGTAGAAGTCATAGGTCGCCCCGAGCCCGTCGTAGGCCTCGTTGACTGCCTGGTCAGCGACGGCGGCTTGGCCCTCGGTGCGCACCACCTGACCGGGGGTCTGCGACTCGCTGTGCTGCTGGTCGTAGATCGTTCGCTGTGGCTGTCCGCCGGCGCGCGCGAAGGTGACCGACACCGGTGCGCGCGGCGCCGCGGCCGCCGCGGACTCGGCGCGGGCGAGCCGGAAGCGTCCGTCGACCGACAGGCCCTCGAGGGCTTCCAGTGCCGCGGTCCGAGCTCCTGGGTCTCCCGACCGCGCCAGCCGGTGCAGAACACTGGACGGAAGGATGCAGCGCCGAGTTGAACTGATGCTCATGTTCTTTCTCCTTGATGTCATCGATCGACCGACTTGTCATACGCGGCCTCATCGTTGTCCCGGTGGCTGCTGCCAGCAGCCTGGCCTTCCGCAATCGAGCGGTCAACGGGTTGACTCCCCTCCTGCTCAGGTGGCGGCGATGCCCTCCAGACCGTCGAGACCGGTGAGGGTGACGATCGGGGCGAGAGTGCCGTCGGGCTTGATCTGGAAGCCGTCGACGCCCCCGGCGGTGCCGACCTCGACGTAGAGGAACTGCCCGTCGCGGGTGCCGACCAGATCGATCGGACCCTCCCTGGTGTCGGCCCGGGTGAACACGGTGGGCGTGCCCGCGGAGTCGATGTGATAGCCGGTGAGGGTGTTGCTGCCGGCGTTGGCGACGTAGAGGTTCTCCGCCCCTCGGGTGACCCAACACATGGCGGACTCTCCGTCGGACTGGGCCGCAATCGGAGTGACCGTGCCGTCGGCGTTGACCGTGTAGGTCGACAGCGTGCTGGTGGCCGCATCGGTCACGACCAGGTGACCGCTGCCGTCGAAGGTGAAGCCGAACGGGACGGGGGTCCCCGCGGGGTTGGCCACGAAGGTGCTCGAGGGCCGCCCGTCGGCTGCCATGGTGAAGACGTCGATGAGGCTGCCGATGGTTTTGGTGGTGATGACCAGATGCCCCCATCAGGGGTGAAGCCGATCTGGGCCGGGGTGTCCACGAACTGTCCCGGTCCGACCGGAGGGAAGGCCAACGAACGGGTGGAGTCCTCGATCGGCTGGAACCTGCCGCCGCCGAGCACGTAGCCGGTGATGGCACCGGCCTCATGCGCGTTGAGCACGTAGAGCAGGTCGCCGTGGACGGTGACGCTGACCGGGAAGGTCCCTCTCGAGGGCAGCACCTGACGCAGGCACAGGTGGTCGTGCTCGCGATCGAACACCGACACGGTGTTGCTGCCGGCGTTGACGGCGACCAGCAGACGGTGCTGCGCGTTGTAGATCATCGATCCTTGGGAGGCAAGAGGATCAGGACCGCCCCCCTGGCCGCCGGTCCCGCCGGTATCGACGGTCTCGACGAGGGTGAGCGTGCCGTCGTCGGCCCGGTCGAAGGCGTGGATCTGGTTTCCTGCCGGGTTGTTGGTCAGCACGAACAGTTGGTTACTCAACTTCTTCTCCACTGGTGTCGGTCAGCGAGTGGACGGGCCGCCGGCCGGGTTTCCGCCGCCGGCCGGCGGCCGCAGATCGAGTCAGGTCACGCCGGGGCCGGTCCCGCTGCGTTGGCCTGGTGGAGCCCGTTGGCGGCGATGTCGTTGGCGACATCGATCCCGAGCCGGACCCCGCCGACGTTCTGGGTGAGGTCCATCTCGCCGGCCGCGTCGACGGCGAAGGCGTCGAACAGCCAGTGCACACCGAGGAAGGTCCTGCTGAGGCCGTTCTCCGTGATCATCTGCCACAGCCCGCCGGGGAAGCTGCGTACCCGACGCTGCCGGACGGTTCCGGTGTTGTCGACGCTGATCCCGTTGAGCTCGTCGGAGACGAACTCGAGGCCCGCTGCCAGGTTGTCCGGACCGAACTCGCCCTGGCAGTAGAACTGCCGGACGGACTGGAAGACCGCCCCGCCGAACGTCGCGTGGCCCGACGGGTAGGCCGGGAAGTTGGGCGTGAAGTTCTTCTCCCCGACCTTGTTCGTGCTCTGCGCACCGAGCGGGAGCCAACCGGGGTCGGCGTCCGGGTCCAGGATGTCGCTACCGACCCCGGTCGGGCCCGAGGAGGCGTCGTGCTCCCGCATGCCCAGCACCGGACGCCACACGTCGTAGAAGTACTTGTCGGTCCAGGCCAGGATGCCCGCATCGGCCATCGCGGCGTTGATCAGCGCGAACAGCCGGGCGTTCTTGACGATGTCGTTGCCCTGCGCATTGGCGACCTGGCGGATGATGTTGTTGTACAGCCGCGGCGGTGTGCCCAGGCCCTTGGCCCCGTCGTAGCCCCAGAACAGCCCCACCGAGGTCTCGGTGGCGGTGCGGGTCGGGAACTTCTCGACCAGGGCGTTCGGCAGCGTCCCGATCAGCTGCGGGACGATGCCCTTGGTCCGGACCTGCCGGACGGCGTGGTCGTACTCCGGGCTCGGAGGCCGCGGGGGGTCACCGAGGTGGTGGCGGGTGGTCACGGCGAAACAGGGTGACCCGGCACCATAGAATGGCGCGTAGAAGCCCTGACCCGGGTTGTCCGGATCCTGACGGTGGTGTCCGGGAGCGACCGAGGAAGCATAGCCGTCGTCGCCGAGGCCGGGGTTGTTCTTGCGCAGGGTCAGGATTGCCGCTGCGACCTTCCTGCCGAACACATGACCGTCGACGTCGGGCTTGCCGGCGACCAAGCCGGCTGCGGCATGCTTGGCATCGAAGAACGCCTTCTGCGCCGGGTACAGCGCGCTCAAGGCAGCGTGTGCGGCACCGGCGACGGCCGCGTCGGGGTCGGCGCCGGGCGGAGCCGTCGGCAGGAGTGCCCCGAGATAAGGCTCATAGTGCCCGGTGCTGATGCCGAAGTAGGCGTCATGCATCGCCAGGTGCACGATCGCCAGAGCCCGCGAGCTGCCGGCGGGGCCCCGTGCCCCGGCCTCCTTCGGGTCGACCGTGGTGTGCGTCGTACGGTCGGCCTCGGTGGCGACGTCGTTCCAGTACAAGATGGAGTCCACTGGGTTGTCCCCCTCAGGAATGCACCGGCACGCGACCGGCGTCATAGGTAGGAGGAGCGACCCGCTCCGCTGATACCGTCTCGACCCGATCCATTCGAGCGTCGACGCTCCAGCTCTCGCTCGGGGCCGGGGCTGCCGATCACAGTCAGCGGGCATCCTGTCAGAGCTCGTCCAGCATCATTTCGCTACGAAAGCGCGGCTGCACGCGGTGTGCGACGAGCATGTGCTCGAGTACCTGCGCCGGGAGGTCGAGGCCGGGATCGACCACGGCTCTTCGCGCTCGCGATGGTGCTCATGGCCGTGGGCCTGGTCGGGCTGCGGCGGCATGACCTGGTGTCGTCGTAGCCGCCACCTCCGTTCACGTCGGCCGGCTGGCCGCCACGGTGTTCGCTCGGCCGCCGAGCCACCGCTGCGAGCGTCGTGACCAGCTGGCTCGCCGCCCGACGAGACCGGAGGGCGGTTGGTCCCTGGCGAGCCTGATGATCAACTCAGGAGGGACATAGGCCGCACCAGCGCGGTTTATCTCCCTCTTGCGTTGATCATGGGCGGGGTTGGCCGGCGTGCTGCGGTCCATTCAGCCGAAGCGTCCCCGCCCAGTAGTGTCGGTACGGGGAGTCCCACGGGGGCGGCGCGTTGAACCGCTGAGCGCCATGACCGGCTACTGGGGTGTTAGACGGCACTCCGCATGCACACGCCCCGTCACTCCCGGTGGCGACGAACTGTGGATAACTCCGCTCGCTGTGATCGTTAATGTGCGACGACAACGTGACGACGCACTGGGGTTCCGACCACGGGAGCCCGGCGC
>JBBSGM010000184.1:0-7636 GCA_038254065.1 Mycobacteriales bacterium
CGGGTTCCGCGGTGGTCGCGGGTTCCGCGGTGGTCGCGGGTTCCGGTGCGGGCAGCAGATCCACCGGCCCTGGCCGCGTGGTGCGGCTCGACGCGTCGTCGTCCGCAGTGGACCACGATTCGTCGGAGCTGCCCCGGGTCGGGCTCGGGTCACCGGCCGGTACCGAACCCGGCTCCGGCGAGCTCCCCCGGAACTCCCCCGTCCCCGGCCTCCCGTACCGGGCCGCGACGTCGTCGAGCACCAGGACCCAGTCCGGCCCCCCGCCCGTCGGTACCCGGAACAGCACCCGCCCCCGCCTCGGCAGGGTCGCGAGCTCGGTCACCGCGCCGGTGCGTGGGTCGAACCAGCTCGGCCGCACCCGGTCCCCGGACAGCGCGTCCAGGTCGACCTCCACGTCGAGGCCCGCCGCGCTGTAGACGAGGAGAGAGGAGCCGTCCCCGGCGACGGCGGCCTGGAGCCGCTCGACCCCGCTGCCGGCGTTGCCGGTGAGTGCCCCCTGTTCGGGCACCCCGCGCGGCCGCGACTCGACCAAACCGCGGAGGTACCCGAATTGCTGTGCGCCGGAGTCGTCGAGGCCGGGCGTCTCGGTCGGGTCGCGGCCGTAGTCGGTCCCGGCGGCCCCACTGAGCATCGCTCGATAGGCGCCACGGCGGACGTCGAGCGCGGTCATGGCAGCGCCGGACGGGTCGTCCGGGCACTCAGCGTCGACGAACGGCTTACCCGCGGCGTCGGTGAACAGCGCACCCGGCCCCGCGGTGCCGGAGTCGTCGACGACCGCGCGGTGCTGCTCGTCACGCCGGCACTCCCCGCCGCGGATCGTGTCGAATCCGAGCCAGTCGTCACCGTGGAACCAGCTTGCCGAGGTCTGCCCGCTACGCGGGTGGTAACTGATCAGGGCGGTGCTGCCACCGCCGCGCAGCCCGCCCGCCAGCTCGCGCCAGACGTCCTCGGCGCCGGCAGCGGGCGCGTTCCCACCGAGCAGCCAGACCACCGGCGCTCCGGCGTACCGATGGCCGAGGAACTTTCCGTAAGCCCGGGCATTGTCCGCCGTGACCAGGCTGCCGACCTGCGCATCCGCCCACACCGGGGCCAGCGCCACGCGCAGCCCGCGCTGGGCGGCCGCGGCGACGACGAAGTCGACGTGGTCCCAGTAGTCGTACTGGGCGGCGTCGGCCGATCGGCGCCCGGCGTCGTCAGCAGCCGGCCGAGGTGACCCGAGTATGGCGCGTCGCCGTAGCGGTCGGTTCTGACCTGGGGTCGGATCAGCGCCGCCTGCACAACGGTGAAGCCCTGCCGCGCGCGGGTGTCGAGGTAGTGCAGCGCCTCGTCCCGATCGAGGTCGGTGAACAGATCCCACGCGGTGTCGCCGAGCCAGAAGAACGGGCGGCCGTCGGGCAGGGCGAAGAACCGGCCGTCGACGGTCAGCGGTGGCAACGCGGCGCAGGTGCGGGTGTGGGTGCTGCAGTCCATCGAGGCGGATGCGGGTGCCGGCACCAGCAAGTACCCGCCGAGCAGCGCCGCGACCACAGCCCCGAGGACGGGAACCATCCAGCGTTTCCAGAGCACGGCGCCGACGGTCGCAGCGCCGCGCCACTACCGAGGCCCGTTCGCCACAACCCGTTGCGATCGCAAACCGGTCGGACTACCGACACTCGCTCGCACGGATACCCCGACTCGGTCGCACGGATACCCCGACTCGCGGACGGAGCTGGCCGCACGCCCGGGTTTGTCGGGGCGGACCGATAGGGTGACGTCGGATACGTCGACGGTCCGCCGCGGCACATCCGGAGCACAATTTCGGTACCGCAACCGAACGGAGCGAAGTCGGATGAAGATTTCGAACATCCTCGACACCAAGGGACGAACCGTACACACCGTGGTTCCGTGGACCACCGTCAAGGATGCTATCGGCGTGCTCAACGAGCACCGCGTCGGCGCGCTGGTCGCGTGCGAGGCGAGGCACAAGATCTGCGGGATCCTCTCCGAGCGCGACATCGTGCGTGGCCTGGGCCGGCACGGCGGCGCGCTGCTCGCCATGAAGATCGACGAGGTGATGACCCACCGGGTTGCAACCTGTGCCCCCGACGACACCGTGGCCAAGGCGATGGCCCAGATGACCCGTGGCCGCTACCGGCACCTGCCCGTTGTCGAGCGCGGCGAGATGATCGGCCTCGTGAGCATCGGCGACCTCGTCAACCACCGGGTCAAGGAGATGGAGCTCGAGGCGGGCGTGCTGCGGGACGTGGTGATCGCGCGGTACTGACGAACAGGCCCCAGCTCAGTCGAAGATCGGGTCTTCGGTGCGGGTCCGCTTCAGCTCGAAGAAGTGGGGGTACTCCGCGAGCAGCCGGGCGCCGTCGAAGACCCTGCCGGCCTGCTCCCCGTGCGGCACCTTGGAGAGCACCGGGCCGAAGAAGGCCACCCCGTCGACGTGGATCGTCGGGGTACCGACGTCGAGGCCGACCGGGTCCATCCCGCGGTGGTGGCTCGCCCGCAGCTCCTCGTCGAACTCGGTGGAGTGGGCGGCCTCGGCCAGCGAGGCGGGCAGGTCGAGCTCGGCCAGCGCCTCCTTGGTCACCACGTCGAGGTCCTTGTTGCCGCCGTTGTGGATGCGGGTTCCGAGGGCGGTGTAGAGCGGTTCCAGGATCTCCGGTCCGCGCTCACGGGCGGCCGCGACGCACACCCGTACGGGGCCCCAGCCCCGGCCCATGAGCGCCTGGTAGCTCTCCGGCAGGTCCCGGTCCTCGTTGAGCACCGACAGGCTCATGACGTGGAAGCTCAGCTCGATGTCCCGCACCTCGCGCACCTCCAGCATCCAGCGGGAGGTGAGCCAGGCCCACGGACACAGCGGGTCGAACCACAGGTCGACGCGGGTGGGTGCGGTCTCGGTGCTCGTCAACGTGCTCTCCGTTCCTGGCGCGGGCATCCTCGAAGCGGACGCTCTCCTACCGTTGGCCAACAGGCCCACATGCGGTCCTGTTCCCCGGGTGCCGCGGACTATTCGCGGCGCATCCGCCGTCCGCACGTGGTTGGATCGGCTGCCTCCGCGCCGGCGAGCGCGGCCCAAGGACAGAGGAGACCCGAGAAGCACATGGCCCCGCCGAACCTGACCCGTACCGACGCCGAGCGCCGCGCCGCACTGCTGCAGGTCTTCGACTATCTCCTGGACCTGGATCTCACCGACGGCGCCGGCGCACCCGGCGCGGCCACGTTCCCCGTCACGACCACGGTGCGGTTCGGCTGCCGCGAGCCCGGTGCCGACAGCTGGATCGACTTCGTCGGCGCCGAGGTCACCTCGGCCACGCTGAACGGCACCGCACTCGACGTGTCGGGCTACCGCGAGGACGACGGCATCGCGCTGCCCGGCCTCGCCGCGGACAACGAGCTGACGGTCGTCGCGACCGGCCGCTACATGAACACCGGTGAGGGCCTGCACCGGTTCGTCGACCCCGTCGACGGGAGCGTGTACCTCTACAGCCAGTTCGAGACCGCCGACGCCAAGCGGTTGTTCGCCTGCTTCGACCAGCCCGACCTCAAGGCCCGCTACCAGCTCACGGTCACCGCGCCGGCGGACTGGAAGGTGGTCTCGAACGCGCTGGCCGAGAGTACCGACGGTGACGGCGGCGGCGCCCGGCACGTCTTCGCGGCCAGCGAGATCATGAGCACCTACCTGGTCGCGCTCATCGCGGGGCCCTACGCCGACTGGCACGACGAGCACTCCGACGACCAGGGGGTCATCCCGCTGGGCATCTACTGCCGCGCCTCGCTGGCCCCGCACATGGATGCCGAGCGGCTCTTCACCGAGACCAAGCAGGGCTTCGACTTCTATCACCGGCACTTCGGCGTGCGGTACCCGTTCGGGAAGTACGACCAGCTGTTCGTGCCCGAGTTCAACGCCGGTGCGATGGAGAACGCCGGTGCGGTGACGTTCCGGGAGGACTACGTCTTCCGGAGCAGGGTCACCCACGTCCTCTACGAGCGGCGCGCCGAGACCGTGTTGCACGAGATGGCGCACATGTGGTTCGGCGACCTCGTCACCATGGCCTGGTGGGACGACCTGTGGCTCAACGAGTCCTTCGCCACCTGGGCGTCGATGCTCTGCATGGCCGACGCCACGGAGTACACACAGGCCTGGACGACGTTCGCCAACGTCGAGAAGTCATGGGCCTACCGGCAGGACCAGCTCCCCTCAACCCATCCGATCGCCGCGGACATCCCGGACCTGCAGGCCGTCGAGGTCAACTTCGACGGGATCACCTACGCCAAGGGTGCCTCGGTGCTCAAGCAGCTCGTGGCCTACGTCGGGCTGGAGCCGTTCCTGGCCGGGCTGCGCAGCTACTTCGCCGCGCACGCCTGGGGCAACGCGACCTTCGACGATCTGCTCGGCGCGCTCGAGCAGTCGTCGGGGCGCGACCTGTCCGGCTGGGGCACGCAGTGGCTCAAGACCACCGGGCTGAACCTGCTGCGGCCCTCGTTCGAGGTCGACGCGGCGGGGCGGTTCACCCGGTTCGAGGTGGTCCAGGGCGGGGCCCGGCCCGGTGCCGGTGAGCTGCGCACGCACCGGATCGCGGTCGGCGTCTACGACGACGGCGTCGACGGCACGCTGGTCCGCACGCATCGCGCCGAGGTCGACGTGACCGGCGAGCGGACCGAGGTTCCCGAGCTCGTCGGGGTGCCCCGCGGCAAGCTGGTGCTGGTCAACGACGACGACCTCACCTACTGCGCGCTGCGCCTGGACGCCGGTTCGCTGGCCGTGCTCGTCGACCGGATCGGCGACATCGCCGAGCCGCTGGCGCGCACGCTGTGCTGGTCGGCGGCCTGGGAGATGACCCGGGAGGCCGAGCTCAAGGCCCGCGACTTCGTGGCGCTCGCCGCGGGCGGGTTCGGCGCCGAGACCGAGATCGGCATCGTGCAGCGGCTGCTGCTGCAGGCCCAGACCGCGGTCGCGGCCTACGCCGACGAGGGGTGGGCCGCCGAGCGGGGCTGGCCACTGCTCGTCAACGCGCTGCGGTTCCGCCTCGACACCGCCCCGGCCGGCTCGGACGCCCAGCTCACCGTGGTCAACGCGCTGGCCGCCGGCGTGCTCGACGGCGCGATGTGCGACCGGATCGCCGGCTGGCTGCTCGGCGTCGACGTCCCCGACGGGCTGACCGTGGACACCGACCTACGCTGGCGGCTGCTGGCGGCCCTAGTGGCCCACGGCAAGGCCGGTTCCGATCCGGTCGCCGCGATCGACGACGAGCTGCGGCGCGACCCGACCTCGACCGGGCAGCGCCAGGCCGAGCGGGCCCGTGCGCTCATCCCCACCGCCGAGGCGAAGGCGACGGCCTGGGAGCGCGCGGTGCACGACGACGAGCTGCCGAACGCGGTCAATGAGGCGATCATCTCGGGGTTCAGCCATCCGGCCCAGCGTCCGCTGTTGCGTCCGTACCTGGAGCGGTACTTCGCCGAGGTCGCCGACGTCTGGGCGCGCCGGACCTCGGAGCGGGCCCAGTCGGTGGTCCTCGGGCTGTTCCCGTCGTGGGTGCTGGACAAGACCACCGTGGACGCCGCGGACGCCTGGCTGGCCGACGGGTCGCACCCGCCCGCCCTGCGCAGGCTGGTGTCCGAGGGTCGGGCCGGGATCATCCGGGCGCTGGCCGCGCGGGAGTTCGACCGCTCCTGAGCAGCAGCCTGCCCACCATCCGGCGGAGCCGGCCGCTGCGAGGCCGGTAGCCGGCGCAGGCGGCGCCGCCGCAGGCCCCGCAGTCACTGCCTCGACGCAGGTGCTCGTGGGTCTCGGCAGAGTGCCCGCACCGGCACGTGGGCGGGTCGGTGACGGAGCCGGGCGGTATCGTCGCGGAGGGCGGGGCGGGCAGCTTCGGGGACGCGACCCGCTGAGCGGGGATCGCCCTGCGCAGATCAGGCAGACCGATCGGCGGGGTCAGCACCGATGGGCCAGTTCCTCGCAACTGCCCGCGGTTCACTCGGCCAGTTGGACGATCCGGCTCCCATTTCGAATCACCCATATGGGCCTGCCTTTCGTCGCCCAGTGACCAGAAGCCACCGATGACACCAGTATGCACGGAGAACAGTACCTGCAGGACTACCGGGACTGATGAATCCGCGACCCAATCGGAGGTTGTGGTCACCGACTGCGTCCGCTGGTTACCATTCGGCTCACGCCCGAGCGACGGATTCGAGGGCCGTGGCGAGACGGGTCAGCGGTTTCGCTGCCGACCCTCGGCCTGGTCGGCGAGCATCCGTAGCCCGCTCAGCAGACCGCCAACGAGGTCGCCGTCCTTGAAGGACACGACCATGCTCATGACCGCGAGCTTGGCGCCACGGTCCGGCAGCCACAGCCGGGCCTGCGAACCGGTGCACACCTCGACGACCCGGTGCTCCGGATCGACGGCCACCAGCACAGCCTCGGTGGCGGCCTCGAGCTGGTCGTGCAGCTCGGCCGCCCGCTGGTCGGGCCGGTCGCCGAGGTCGCCCAGATAGATGCTGAACCGCAGCCCGATCTCCCGGCTGGCCATGGTCAGCGCCTCGTCGAGGCGGGACATCTGTATCGGGGTGAACGGTTCGTCCGCCCGCGAGGGCTCGGTGTACTCCTGCGCCGCTGAGATCCGCCCGGATTCGGTGACGACCGCGCCGAGCGGCAAGTCGTCGGGGTCCGTCCTGACCAGCGAGCCGTGCCCGCCGGGCCCCCCGTGCTCACCAGGTGCCACGGGCACCTCCCCGACCACCGGCCGCAGCTTCCTCGGATCCACTCGCCGGGTGCGCAGGCGGGAGCCCGGCGTCCTCCGGGTTCACCGTCCACCACATCGGCGCGATCCGCCACGGCTGGCCGACCCGGTACCGCGGCCGACGTACCATCTTGGACCTGGACACCAGCAGGGCGATCACGATGTACACGCCCACCGGCGGTACGACGTACAGCAGCACCGTCTGCACCACGCTCACGGATGCGAATCTATCCGATGTTGGTGCCGATGGGGTGAGCAGGTGGACGGGCGTCGATCGGCCGCGCAGGTAGTGTTGGGCGCGCGACGACCGGTGCGACCCGCGAGGACCGGCCCTCGCTACCCGCGCCGCTGCGCCGGCCGGCTGCGGTCGCAGTGTTTCCGTCGGCGGCAAGTTCGCGCAGGCTCCATGCGGCGCCGTAGCGCTCAGGGAGAATCTCGCCGTAGCGCTGCTTCAGGGGCCTGAACCGGTGAAACACCGATCCGAGGCGTCCGGGCAACTCCTTCCCAGTACGTTCCCGCCTTCTCGGGAGCGAGATCAGCCGGTCACGCGCATCGTGGCGTCCAGCTCGCCTGTCTGCTGCCGCGCGGACAGTACCGCGAGGCGGGTGAAGCGGTGGTCGAACGCCTCCTGGGTGAGCCCGCGGGCGCGGTACTCCTGCGCCAGCTGCACGGCACCCGCGGGGATGGTCCACTGCGCCTGGAAGTCCAGCGCCTCGCGGGCCCGGGAGAAATCAACGCGGTAGGAGCGTGGGTCGCTGCCGGTCTCCCCGGTGATCAGCAGCTCGGAACCGGGAACCGCGTCGAGGACCGCCTGCGCGATCTCGGCGACGGTCCGGTTGTTCTTCTCGGTACCCACGTTGAACGCCTTGGCGCGCACCAGGTCCGCGGGCGCGGCCAGCGCGGCGACG
>JBBSGM010000185.1:0-7617 GCA_038254065.1 Mycobacteriales bacterium
CAACATCGGTGTAGTTCGGCAGGAGGATCAGCGCTAGCTTGCCCGCGTGACGGATACCGACGGTCGACGTTGTCGCAGGTCAGCAGGCTTCCACCCGCCCAGAGGGGTTGCGTCGAATGGCCTGCGCGGAAATCCGCGCTAACCGATGTGCGGTTCGGTGCGCTGCGCCAGGGCGTCGTCAATGCGTCTATGCAACGACGGGTGTAGTGGTCCACATCCGCCCGCCCGGCACCCGCCGCAGGTGCAACACGGGGACTGGCCCGCCGGCATGCCGTAGACGTGGCCGTTGACCAGAAGGTCCAGATCAAAGCAGAACAGCGAGTTGTAGAGCGTGGTCCCGTGGGTCCGGACTTCCACGCCGGGAACGGCGAGCACGTCCTGGAGGTAACGGGCGATGAAGTTGAATGCGGGCCTGCAGCCCTCCGCTCGTGCCCTCTTCCTCGGCTCGGACCTGAACCGCCGGTGTGTCCTGATCCCCGACCAGGACCCGGCCCCGCACCTCCTTGGCGGCCTTCACGGCGATGGCCGCGGCCAGGTCGTACTGGTCGAACAGGAACGTGCCGGCATAGACCAGCACGGCTATCGCGTCTCACGAGCCCGAGATCAACTCATGTCACAGGCCGTGCGGCACTGAGGCTCGGGACGGGTGTAGCTCCAGTAGCTCGGCGACGCTCGCGGCCCGAGTCCTCGGGTCGGGGCGCACCTGAGGCCACAGATAGGCCTCATCGACCCCGAGGGTCTCGACACTGTCCGTACCTGTCCTTCCTCGGAGGTGATGCCGTCCCTTGTGATCCCGGTTCCATAAGCGAGGCCCCGGCGGTTGTCAACGCGGCCCTCCGAGACCAGGCGGAGGCGGCACCGCGATGTCCTTCCGATGCCCCCGATCCGCGGCTTCGCTGGGTTCGGAAGTAGTCTTTCGATCTTGGTTGCGGCGCTGGGATCAGCACAATGACCAGGAAGAATGTACCTGCGGCGGTGAGATCAGCGGTTGCCGCTGTGGTGATGCCGGTCGAGCTGGTAGGCGCGCTGGCCCATGGGCCGGCTCGGCACGACTTGACGCTGTGTGCGCAGGCCGCGTGACACGACGCTGGCAGCACAAGCGGCGGTGCCGCAGAGCGTTGGACCGGTTGCGCAGCGTTGTCTACGGCTGGACCAACCCCTACCGCGCCTTCGATCGGGAGTTGCGGCGGCGGGTCCGCCGGTCGCAGCGCCAGCTCGCCGGGCGTGGACCGGCAGGTGGCGGGGCTGAACGCAGTTTTCCGAACCGGGCCCGCCGCCGAGGCGGCGCGGCTAGCGTCGGGCTCGTGCCCAGAACGACCGGGGTCCGGGCTCCGGCCACCCGCGACCAGGTCGACGCCTACCGGTTCGGCCTGCGCAGGCTGGAGGCCGCGCTGGTCCGGGGCGACCCGGTGCCGCTGCACGAGCAGATCCGGGCGCAGCGCCGCGCCGCCTTCGCCGGCGTGCTGCTCGGGCTGCTCGCGCTCGGTGGGGTCGCGGTGTACGCGCTCGTCGTGCCGCGGCCGGACTGGACCCGCCACGCCCTCGTCGTCGGTGACCGGTCCGGCGCGCTGTACGTGGTGGCGCATGACCCCGACCGCCTGGTCCCGGTGGCCAACCCGGCCGCCGG
This sequence comes from Mycobacteriales bacterium, assembly GCA_038254065.1. GTDB lineage: Bacteria > Actinomycetota > Actinomycetes > Mycobacteriales > Pseudonocardiaceae > Pseudonocardia. The sequence goes on from JBBSGM010000185.1 coordinate 1,628, forward strand.
CCGGCTGGTGCTCGCGGTGCTCGGCGAGGCGACGGATGCCGTCGTGGCACCCGTCGTCGTGCCCGACGACGACCTCGCTGCCGCCCCGCGCACGCCGACCGCGGCGGTGCCCGGCGCGGTCGCGGTCCGGTTCGACGGCCCGGGCATCCCGCCGCGGTGGGCGGTCTGCGATCGGACCGGGAGCGATGGCCGCGCCCGGCTGATCGGCACCACCGTCGTTGCCGGCGCCGTCGACCCGCTCCCGGAGCCTGTGTCCGGTACCGGCGTGCTGCTCGCCGTCCCCGGCGGCGCGACCTACGCCGTCCTCGACGGGCACCGGCACCGAATCGACCCCGGTGACCGGCCGCTGCTCGCCGCGCTCGGTGCCGCCGGGCGGAGCCCTCGCCCGGCCAGCCCCGGCCTCGTCTCCGGGATTCCGGAGGGCGCCCCGCTGGTCACCCCGACAGTGTCGGCCGGCCGCGCTCCGCGCGAGATGCCAGCAGACCGCGCTCCGCGGGGCGCGCACGCCGGGGACGTCGTCACGGCGACCCCGGCAGGCGGTGCGCCGCGGTACTACGCGGTGCGCCCCGGCGGCCTGCAGGAGCTGCCTCCGCTCGCCGCGCAGGCACTGGCGGCAGCAGCGGGCGTCGCACCCGTCGAGGTCGGGCCTGCGGCCGTGGCCGTCGCACCGTTGCTGCCCGCTCTCGATGTCGGCGGCTGGCCCACCGCGCCCGCGCGCTGGGCCGACCAGTCCGACGCGCCGGTTCTGTGCTGGACGTGGTCGGCCGCCGGTACGTCGGTGCTGGTCGGTGATCGGATGCCGACCTCGGCGGGGGCCGCGGCGGTGACCCTCGCGCAGGCCGACGGGGCCGGTGAGCGGGCCGACACGGTCGTCCTCGCACCCGGCGGCGGCGGGCCGGTGCGGGCCGCCGCACCCGGGCAGCCGGCGGGCCCGCTCTGGCTGCTCTCGGCCACCGGAGTCGGCTACGGCGTCGCGGACGCCGCGTCGGCCGCAGCACTCGGGATCACCCGCGCCGACCCGGCGCCCGAGGCGGCCCTACGCCTGCTCCCGACCGGGCCCGCGCTGGACGTGGCGGCGGCGGCCCGGGTGGTCGACGTGCCGGCCGCACCGGTCCCCGGCGCGGGCTGATCCACAGTCGTCGCATCGCGGCCGCCGCCGCGGCGAGCAGGACGGCGGCCCCCAGCCCGGCCACCGGCACCCCGGGCTGCGTCACGGTTTCAGGCCGGCTGCCCGCCCCGGGCAACGGTGCGGTCGGCGCGGGCCGCGGGTCCGGTGACAGCAGCAGCGGTTCGGCGGTGAGCGCGGCCAGCGGGTCGACGATGCCGTGCCCCAGCACCGTGCCGGACGCGGGCCGGCGGGTGGTGGCGAGGATCCGGTCGGCGACCGCGCGGGCCGACAACCCCGGGAACCGCTCGCGCAGGAGTGCCGCCAGCCCGGCGACCCACGGCGTCGCGAAGCTGGTGCCGCGCAGCTCGGGACCGCCCAGCCCGCGGCCGACGATGAGCGAGCGCAGCCCGGTGCCGGGTGCGGCCACGTCGACCCACGGGCCGGGCACGCTGAACGTGGCCGGGCTGCCGTCGGGTTCCGCCGCACCCACAGTCAGCACGTCGGCGCCGTACCAGCCGGGCAGCGACACCTGGCCGGCACCGCCGACGTCGCCGGGGGCGACACACCCACCCACCCCGACATTCCCCGCCGCTGCAACGACGACCACGTCGGCGTCGGCGGCGTAGCGGAGCGCCGCCTGCAGTGATCGTCCCGCGGTGACGGCCCGGTCGGCGGGCAGGCAGGCCGCCTCGGAGATGTTGACCACCGTCGCGCCCGCCCGCACCGCGAGCACGATCGCCTCGGCCAGGGTGTCGGTGTCCCCGGCCCGCCGCGTCGCGCCGTCGGCGGCGGGCACCGTGAACAGCGTGCTGGACTGGCGGATCGACAGCACCTGCGCGCCGGGCGCCATGCCGACGAACGTGTCGTCCGGGTCCGGGGCGGCGGCGAGCAACCCGGCCACGGCGGTGCCGTGGCCGTCGCAGTCGTCCAGCCCGTCGCGGCCCTGCAGGTAGTCCCCGGCGCCGGTCAGCCTGCCGGCCAGCCGCGGGTGCGGGCGCACCCCGGTGTCGACGACGGCGATGCGCTGGCCCGCTCCGGTGGCCAGCCGGTGCACCGCGTCGAGTTGCAGCCCGCGAGCGGCACGGTCGACGTCAGTCCCGGCCGCGGCCCCCCTCCCGACCCCGATGTCGACACCGGTGTCGCCCTGCGCGACGCAGTCACCCACGGCGCGCAGCCCGGCGGCCGGACCCGGAGGGTGCCCGGCGGGAGCGGAGCCGGCCCCCGGCGGCGGGACAGGCACGAGCGTCAGGGTGAGCGCCAGGACCGACGCCCCGAGTTTCACAGCCCGCGGACCAGCCCGTAGAGGCCCATCACGCCCAGCGCCAACGGGACGGTCGCGGCGACGAGCACGACCTCGAGCAGGTCGAGGGCGCGCCGCGCGACCGGCGAGCCCACCCGCGTCCCGCCCCCCGTCGCGAGGCCCGCGCCCGCCGCGCCGAGCAACAGGACCAGCGCGACGCCGAGCCGGCCGGTCGGGCCTGCGGCGAGCCCGACCGGCACGAGCATCCCGACACACCCGACGAGCGCGGCCCCGAGCAGGGTGTGGACCGCCATCGGGTCGACGAAGCCGAGGGCGCGCAGCGCCAGCACGGCGACGGTGACGGCGGCGAAGGCGGTCGATGTCCAGCCGGGCGTCTGCGCGGTCAGGATCGCGGCGGCGGCCGTGACGACCGCCGCGCCGCCGGTGGACCCGAGGAGGTGGCCGCGGGCCAGGTGGGCGCGTTCGGTGAGCTCGCCGGGGGGCAGCAGGTCGAGTCCGGTGTCGGCGGCGACGAGCTCGCCGCCCGTCGACCAGGACCAGCGGCCGGGGCAACCCGGCCAACCGCAACGCGCACCGGGGCAGCACCGGGCCGGCCGCCAGGGCGACTGCCCCGGCCGCCGCGGCCAGCGCGGCCGTCGGCGCCCCGGTCCACAGCCCGACCAGCGCAGCAGCGCCGGTGACGACCGCGACGGCGGTCACCCCGACGAGCACCGGGGCGACCACCCGCAGCGCGGCCTGCCCGGCCGCCGCCGTGGTGCTTGCCGCGGCCGCGGCAAGCACCAGGTGTGCTGGGCCGGGCGGGCCGGGCAGCACCGCCCAGCCCGCGGCGGCGGCCAGCGGTACGGCGGCCAGGGCGCCGGCCAGCGCGATCGGCCCGGGATCAGGGTCGGCGGCACGTACCGCCGCCGCCGTGCACAGCACGCAACAGGCGGCGCCGATCGCCCCGAGGGCGATCGCGAGCCCGACCACGAGCGGACCCGCCCGCGGCGCGGTACGGGCCCCGGCGAGCAATCCGGCGGCCGCCACCGCGAGCACCAACATCGCGGCGGGCCCGAGCCGGCGGCCCAGCCCGCCCCCGGGCCGCCCCGCGCGCGCGACGACGGCCGAGGCCAGCGCGTCGACCGGGTCGTCGAACACCGGCGCGGGCGGGGCCGGCGCGACCGGTCCGATCCGCAACAGTTCGCCGTCGAGCACCCCCAGCGCGGCCAGCGTCGCCTCCGGGTGCAACACACCGCCCGTCGGCCCGGTCAGCCGCCACGGGACCGGCCGCTGTGCGGTGCGGGCCGGCTCGCCGAGCAGCTCGAGCACCATCGGGGTGAGCTCGGCGACGGGCAGGTCGGCGGGCAACGCGAGATCCACCTGCCGGCGCGGGGCCAGCACCGTCACCCGGGAGTAGCCGCCCGCCCGGTCCACCATCGCGGTGCTCCTTCCTCGACGTGCGCGGTTTCTCGGAGGTGCACGGGTTCTGCGAAACAGACCCGGCGGACCCGCGACGGCTGCCAGTATCGCCACGGCGCCACCGCGGCCGTGGCGTTTCGCGGGAACTGGTCCCGGGACCGGGAGGAGGCAGCGATGGGCACCGTCGGCGTCGCACGACCGCCCCGCACCCCGCCCCGGCTGCCCGCGGGCGAGCTCAGCCTGCAAGCGCCGCCCGAGCCGGAGCGGGTCGTCCCGGCCGGGGTGCTGAGCCGGCTGCTGCCCGTGGTCATGCTGGGCGGTTCGGTCGGTTTCGTTGCGGTGCTCGGCCCTGGCAATCCCACGTCGTGGCTCTTCGGCGGCATGTTCGCGATCTCCACGCTGGGCATGATGTTGAGCGGCTCGGGCGGGCGCGGCGGAGCGAACCGGGCCGCCGGGCTCGACGAGGACCGTCGCGACTACCTCCGGTACCTCGACGTGGCGCGCCGGCGGGTGCGGGCCATCGCCGCCGAGCAGCGGGCCGTGCTGGAGAGCGTGCACCCCGAGCCGGCGGCGTGGCCCGCGGTGCTCGCCGCCGGCCGGCTGTGGGAGCGGCGCAGCGCCGACGCCGACTTCGGGCAGCTGCGGGTGGGCTGCGGCGCGCAGCGGCTCGGCACCCGGCTGACCGCGCCGCAGACCGGCCCGGTCGAGGGCATCGAGCCGGTCACCGCGCTGGCGCTGCGCCGGTTCCTGCTCGGCCACGCCGTGGTTCCGGAGCTGCCGGTGGCGCTGTCGCTGCGGGCCGGCTCGACGGTGTGGCTGGAGCCCGGTGCCGCCGGTCCCGACCTCGGCCCGGCCCGTGCGCTGGCCCGTGCGCTCGTGGCCCAGTACACACTGTGGCACAGCCCTTCCGATGCGCTGCTCGCCGTCGTCGCGGCCCCGCCGTCGAGCAGCGCGTCATCGACGGGGTGGGAGTGGGTGAAGTGGCTGCCCCACCTCCAGCATCCGCGCCGGCGTGACGCCGCCGGCCCGGTTCGGATGATCACCTCTGACGCCGACGAGGTGCGCCGTTGGTGGCTCGCCGAGCTCGCCGGGCGTCCGCCAGGACCCGGAACGGGCGAGCCGCACCTGCTCGTCGTCGTCGACGGGGTGGCGGACGGGCCGGGACCCTGGGCGGGTGTCGCGGGGGTGACGGTGCTACGGGTCGGTGCCCCGCCGGGGCGCCGGCCCACCCCGTCGGTGGTGCGCCTGCTGGTCGACCCCGACCGGCTCGGGCGGGCCGACGGTCGGGAGGCGGTGGCGTGGATCGGCAGGCCCGACGCACTCACCGTCGCCGAGGCGCGGGCGCTGGCCCGGCGGCTGGCCCGGTACCGGCCGGCGGGTGCGGCCGGTCCGCACGACGGCGAGGGACCCCGCGCGTCACTCGGATTGCCCGCGTTGCTCGGCATGACCCCCGGCGGCCCGGTCGAGGTGGCGGCGCTGCGTTCGCGCTGGCGGCGCGGCGAGGCCGACCGGCTGCGAGTGCCGATCGGCGTCGACGAGCGGGGCCGACCGGTGACCCTCGACCTCAAGGAGTCGGCCCAGGGCGGCAGCGGGCCGCACGGGCTGTGCGTCGGCGCGACCGGGTCGGGCAAGAGTGAGCTGTTGCGCACCCTGGTGCTCGGGCTCGTCGCGACGCATTCACCCGCCGACCTGAACCTCGTCCTCGTCGACTTCAAGGGCGGTGCGACGTTCCTCGGCTTCGCCGGGCTGCCGCACGTGTCCGCGGTGATCACCAACCTCGCCGACGAGCTCACCCTCGTGGACCGGATGGCCGACGCGCTGGCCGGCGAGATCACCCGGCGCCAGGAGCTGCTGCGGGCGGCCGGGAACCTGGTCGGGACCGCCGAGTACGCCGCGGCCCGCCGGCAGCGCGAACGCGACGGGGGGCCGGACCTGCCGGTGTTGCCCGCGCTGCTCGTCGTCGTCGACGAGTTCTCCGAGCTGCTCGCCCAGCGTCCCGAGCTGATCGACCTGCTGGTGACGATCGGGCGGCTCGGCCGCTCACTCGGGCTGCACCTGCTGCTGGCCTCGCAACGGCTCGACGAGGGCAGGCTGCGCGGGCTGGAGTCGCACCTGTCCTACCGGATCGCGCTGCGGACGTTCTCCGCCGCGGAGTCGCGCGCCGTGCTCGGCGTGCCCGACGCGTACCAGCTGCCCGCCGCCCCCGGCTCGGCGTTCCTGGCC
>JBBSGM010000186.1:0-7606 GCA_038254065.1 Mycobacteriales bacterium
AACAACTACCGGGTCAAGACGCTCGGCGAACCGGCCAGCACCCGCCACCGAGCACCGCCCACGATCACCATCCGCGGGCTGAAACCCAGACCAGCCGCATGATCAACTTAAGCTACGTGGCATTGGGTACAGCGGCAGGCCGGTGGCCTCATCGATCCGGGGACGCACCGGCCGGTTGCGGGCGCGGTCTTCTTGGGATTGGTACTCCATCACCGCGGTGATCTCGCCCACCGGGAACAAACCTTGTGGGAACCACTCGTCGAAGTCAGCTGTCAGCCGGGCGTTCTTCGGGGCTGCCATCGTTGTCACTACCTCCTGCTAGTGTTCTGTGATTTCCTGCTGTCTCATCTGCTGCTTGGGTCAGCATTTCTGCCACCGCGCGGGCTTCCTCAATACTGAATTTGAGGCCGCGTAGGCCGGGTATTGCGAGGACAAGTAGGTCCCCTTCTGGGAATACCCAGATGTATCGCTCCGCGCCCTCGACCACTGTTCCCGCATCGGGGGGCTTAGCCCCGACCGCGCGCGAGCGTCGTGCCCGTGTCGTCATCCCGTGGTCCTCTCACCGGTCTGTCCCCCTTCATGCCGCGAGCTATCTCGGACGGCCCTACAGTGCCGCCGATCCGCTGAATCGGCAAAGAACACCGCGCATATGCGCCGCTGGCGGGCCTGCGAATATGTGTCGGGCGCATACGTGCAGGTCAGGAATTCGGGTGGGTTACACTCCGCGCATATGTCGCCAGGACGGGAGCGCCGATGAGTGAGCACCGCCGTTGCACGTCATGCGATGTCGCCTTGGCGGCGAACGACCGCGCCGGGCTGTGCGAGCCGTGTGCGAAAGCCGCTCCGGCTGCGTGTGGTGCGGCGCCGGTGTTGTCCGCCGAGTTCTGGGAGCAGCCGGAAATCAGGTCGGCCCTGCACAGCCGACACTTCGGTTGGTTCCTGCGGACCTACCGGACAGTTCAGTCTCCCCACGTCAAGCAGACCCAGCTGGCCGACTGGCTCGGCATCACTCAAGGCCAGCTCAGCCGGATCGAGCGATCATCCGCACCCATCCGAGATCTGGACAAGCTGGACACCTGGGCTTACGTGTTGCACGTACCGCCAGACCAGTTGTGGTTCAGCCCGTCACCCGCCGCGATCGACGCAGACGAAGCGGTGTTGCACCGAGTTACCCTGGAGAAGTCACCGCACAGCGAAGGGAGCGATGTGCACCGACGAGACCTGTTGAAGGTCGCCAGTGTGGCAGCCGCTGCCGCCGGTGCTGGCCTTCTCTCCGACACCCCATGGCAGCGGCTGATCGACTCAGTGAACAAGGGGCGACCGGTCGACGCCGCAACCGTTCAACTCATGCAAGATCGAACTGCCGACCTGTTCTATACAGAGGAAACCGTTCCTGCTCGCCAGCTACTTGAATCGATCGCCCAGCACCGAACCACGTTACAGATGCTGCTGGCTAATGCGCGCGTCGAATCGATTCGGAAAAATCTTGCGGTTGCGATGGGTGAAACCGACGTCTTAACGGGCTGGCTTCTGTTCGATCTTGGCAAGGGCAACGAAGCTGTCAATGCGTGGCGTTCGACATTGAAGATTTCCAAGGAGACCGGTGATGGCGCTCTCGCGGCGTGCGCACTTGGCTATTGGAGCTATCTCGCCGCCTCACGAAACGACACGACTCCCGCCGTAAAACTGCTGCAACAGGCCAGGGAGTATGTCCCCGGCTCAACCGCGCCAGCCACCCGTTCCTGGCTTTCCGCACGCGAGGCAGAAGAACTCGCGCGACTGGGCGACGAAACCGGTGCGCTGCGCGCCGTCGAACGTGCCCTGACAGCCTACGATTTCGCACGCCCACGCTCCGAGCGGCCCTGGACCGCGTTCTTCGGCGCAAGCAGGCTCGGCAGCATGACAGTGTCGACGTACACGGCCTTGCGTCACCGCGACGCCACCGCCGCAGCCGACTCGCTGCTAACGTCCCTCTCACCCACGGAAAACAAAGTCCGGGCGATCGTACTTTCCGACCTCACAATCAACGCGGCCCAGACAAACGATTACGACCGAGCGACCGCGCTGGTTTCTGATGCTATCGAGCTGACTCTACGGACGGAAACCACCGTTGCCAAGCAACGACTCTTGACGCTCGCAGCCACGCTGCCCTCGACCAAGAGAGATACCACCGGCGTTCTGCGCGACCACATTATGTCGACTCTCCGCAGGTAGCGGCCGGCACTCAGGAGCGACGGGTCTCCTCAGTAATCCACGACAAGTAATCGTCGTTGCCGCCAACAATCGGAAGCGCGACGACTTCCGGAACGTCGTAACTGTGATTCTTCTTGATGTATTCAGTGAGCGCGTCGAGTCGGTCAGTGCTGGTTTTGACCCAACACTGCCACTCCTGGTCACTCTGAACACCACCCTCCCACCGATAGATGCTGCGGATCGGTCCCACGATCTGGACACACGCCCCAAGACGGGCCTCAACGATCCCCCGGCCAAGCTCCTCGGCCACCTCCGCGCTATCCGTCGTCGTGATCACCACACAGTGCGACTCCGCCACGTGTCCTCCCGAACTCGGCACGCCGTTTCACCAACCGCCCCAAGCCTAAACCGTGGCCGCCAAACGACATGAGGTCCGCTTCGTGCAGGCCTACTTCCCTGCGTGTGTCTGTCACGCACTGTAAGATCATCATCGCACTGCGTTGTATTGCCGAATTACCCTCTATGGGATCAAGACGCGCCGCCCGCGGCGGCGCGCGTACCCATCCGTAACACGGTCCTCGCCTGGCCGTGCGACCGGAACCCCGACACTGCGCGCGGCCCTAGCGGGCCGTGCTCGGTCGCGGCCCGGTCGCACGTCCCAGCAGGTGCACCGCCACAGCCGACGCGATCAACCTAGAGGATGAGTCGCAGATCTCCCGGAACGACCTGTACAGGAGTCATCCGGGATCTCAGCCCCGTTCACAGGGACCGGGCTCGGTCCCACACCCGTTTCACCGGCATTAGGACGCTGACAGCGTCGCTCGGTGATGGCGCAAGTGACACCTCCAGGGACGACACGGCGAGCCGCCGCAGTGGTCGGCCGGGCGTGAAGGAACGGAGGAGCGTAAGCCAAGGGTGCGACGTTGCGCGACCACCATGTTCGCTGGCACCCTTGAACTTCCGACGAGACACAGGGGAAAACTTGCGCACAGCTTTCTATTTTAACGAGGATGTAGCGTTTCGGCCGTCGCTCATGGCACCCCACGTTGCCGTTGTTACCGCTATTGTCAATGTAGTCCCAAGCCGTCTACGTCACGTTCACGTACGGGCTGGAACGCTGCCTTGGTCACAGATCGCGTCCAGCGGGGAGAGGCTTATCGCAATTGTAGATAGCCTGCTGGGGGTTGAGACACCAACTTGGTCGACTATGTCGCAGGGCGAGCTGTTTGAAGGACTTGGCCGTGCAAGCGTCGTTGCATATCTGACTCAAGGTATCAGCGCGAAGGAGTCGCGTTCTATTCATGATGCCCTGAGGTCGACCGACGGTTATATGGGCGCCATCGAGGTCAAGCCGAATACTGATATCAGCTGGGTTCTCTACGGATATTTGCCTGTGCTTTGCCGAATAGTCAGTTGTGAATTGCGGCTTCCTTATCGCAAGTACGAGCTGGAAGTAGAGGACAATAGGGATCACGGCTTCTTTCAAGAGTGGCAACAGAGCGGCCTATTCTCGACGGTCATCTGGGAGGACACTGGCGCTCAGGGGACGATCTTCGATCCCTACGACTCGGTTGACCATGCCCGCCTTACGGGCGAGGTGGAGGAGCTTGTGGGTGCCCAATTCGCCAACGTGGTCGATGAAATTCTGATGCGGATCGCGCAGCTGGATCCTCGTCTATTCGCTCTGATGCACGGCGCACTCAAATCTTTCGAGCAATTTGACACTGCGGACTCTTTAGCACACGTTTCGGTATCCTGTCGTAGACTTGTAAACCGCTTGGCAGATGCTTTATATCCGCCTAGGAATACTCCAGTGAATGGAAGGGAGGTCGGACCGGACGAGTACCGAAACCGGCTATGGGCTTATGTTGAGGAGCATCTACATTCAAAGTCTAACCGCACTCTCGTGTTAACGACCCTTAAGGATATAGGCAGTCGAATTGATAAACTCGATAGCGCTGCTAGTCGCGGAGTTCATGCTGACGTCGCACCATCTGAAGTGCATCGACTACTTATCTCACTAACGACGTTAGTCTATGATCTGCTTACTCTCGCATCACCGCTCACAGAAATGCCCGATGCGCCATATAAAGAAACCGTCTCACGCATGATCAAGGAAATGTTGCATGATCGGGATAGGCCGATCTGAGGCATCGTTCCCTCAGCCAATGACTGTACACGTCGCGGTAACGGCCGCAGGGGAGCCTTCGACGTCGCTACACGATGGCGCGGACTCCACCTTATGACAGCACCGCCTTCGGATTTTTGGCCGGCTCTCCGGTTGCGTCGGCTTGCCCCGACCTCCCAACACCTGCTGGGATCCGTGCCATGCTTCAGGCCCTCGGTCCGTACGCGGCAGCTTTGGGGACGCTCGGAGGCGTCGCGCTCACCCTATACATCACGGGACGCCGCGACCGCGAGCGCTCTCGACTTCAGCGGCTCGACGAGCACCGTCGCGAACAGCGCGTTATCTGCTCCGATCTACTTGGCGCGCTTAACCGCTACGTCCGATCCGTCAACCACATGAGCCGACCAACCGTCTGGGCGAAGAGCAGCGAGGATGAGTTCAAGCGAAACGTCGCAGAGATCAACGACTTGGAGTCGACGATCGACTCGCTACTCGTGCGCACGCGACTCCTCGTCGACGATCTTCCGGAACTGGTCGAGGCGCTCAACGGCTGTCACGACGCCTTCCTCGCGACCTCCGCAGCAGGTAAAGAGGCTGCGGACACCGCTTGGGCGCTTCCGGAACAACGGGGGCGTCGCGCGAAGTGGGCTATGGGACGAGAGGTCCGCGTGGCGGAGGAGCGGGCTATCGAGAAGCTCCACGAGTTCTCGACAGCGGCGTGTGCCCTGCACGCCGCTGCGATCGACGCCCTAGCGCCGACGATCGTCAAGGAGAACGGACTTGAGGTGGGGCGCGCCCTCAATCCTTACCCGCAACCTCCAAGAGGGGCCGTCGGAATGGGTCCGACTCCTCTACCGTGCCGCCAAAGGCCGCCCGATTATGTTCAGCCACGATCCTGAGGTCGGTGAAATGCAGTTCTCGTGTCGCCCGAATCACTTGCCATGTCGCCGTATATCTCGCCCGTGGCGGCCGGGTTCGTTACGCAAACACTCAGCCCGTGTGTGCAGCGTGCTGACGCGTGGGTGATAGATCCCCCGGGTTGTAGACACCCGACGGCCCGATGGGGAGACCGACCCGGCCGTCATGCTGCGAGAAGGGCAGCTCATGGTCGTCCCAGCGTTCCGCACACCACTGGTGGTGTCACCGATGACCTTGGTGATGGACCAACGCGCCATCCTGACGACCTCCCCAAGGGCTACCTCACCGTGTTCAGGATCACCGCAAATGGCGATCCCGAGCGCGTGGGTGTGGTGGGTTAGGTGCCGGGGCGGTCGGGTGCTCGGTTGGGTGGTCGGAGGGGCCGTATGGGATGTTCTGGGATCTGGCGTGGCCCAGACCACAGGGCTGGCACGGCGTCGATTTGGTAGGCCAGCGTGTAGGCCGCTTGCTCATAGTTGACCCGCCAGCCGCAGAAATGGCACCAGGCCTCGTCGGGACTTCGCTCGACTGCGAAACCGACCTGGGTCAGGTGTTGGTAGCCGGTAAGGAAGTCCGCGTAGGGCGAAGCTTTGCAACACGCCCACGCTCGTCCCCACGACAACCAGTCCGCCCAGAACCACACCGAGCACCCGGATCACACCCCACCTCCCCCTGCCCCGCGCGACGAACCGCTGTAGGACTGGCTCACTACCCGTCAGTCCTACAGCCACGGGTCGGCTTCGAGGGCGCGCGCCCAACCCGCGTAAGCATCACCGGGTCGCCGGCGGCTGTGTTGTCCACGTGTTGTTACGACCGATCAACAGCGGACAGTGAGAGACGCCCGTGGTAGGTATCCGTGCAGGTAAACCGGCGTCGACTGACAAGATAAGCAGATTCCCAAGCTTACGATCCATCGCGCGCAGCATTGGCCCATCGAGCACCCCCCCGAAGGAGGTGGATCACCGGTGTGTCGGCAGGGGTTGCAACGGCGCACCTCGCATGGCGATGACACTGTACCCCGTGATGCTGTTGGACCCCCGACCTGGCAGCCTCACGGGGGCCTTCCCATCTCACGGGGCCATATCACCGGCCCTCGCGGCGCCGCGCACCGGGTGCTCGACCTCGACCTCGACCGGCGTCTCTCTGTTACTCAAGGTAGTTGCGGAGCGCCCGGGAGCGGGATGGCTGGCGCAGCTTGGACATCGTCTTCGATTCGATCTGTCGGATGCGCTCTCGGCTGACCCCATGGACGTGGCTGATCTCATCGAGGGTGCGCGGTGGGCCGCCGGTGAGCCCGAATCGCAGCCGGATAATGCTGGCCTCCCGCTCGGATAGCGTGGCCAGCACGGACTGCAGGTGATCCTGTAGCAGGGTGAACGAGACCGCGTCCACTGCGACCACGGCCTGGGAGTCTTCGATGAAGTCGCCGAGCTGGGAATCGCCTTCGTTGCCGATGGTCTGGTCCAGTGAGATGGGTTCCCGGGCGTACTGCTGGATCTCCAGCACCTTTGCCGGGGTGATGTCCAGCTCCTTGGCCAGCTCCTTCGGGGTGGGCTCGCGGCCTAGGTCCTGGAGCAGCTCGCGCTGGATGCGGCCCAGCGTGTTGATCACCTCGGCCATGTGCACCGGGATCCGGATGGTGCGGGCCTGGTCGGCCATGGCTCGGGTGATGGCTTGTCGGATCCACCAGGTGGCGTAGGTGGAGAACTTAAATCCCTTGGTGTAGTCGAACTTTTCCACCACGCGGATCAAACCCAAGTTGCCCTCCTGAATCAGGTCCAGGAATGGCATACCGCGACCGGTGTAGCGCTTGGCTAGCGACACAACGAGGCGAAGGTTGGCCTCCAACAGGTGGTTCTTGGCGCGCTCACCGTCGCGGACGATCCAGCACAGATCCCGGCGCAGCTGCATCGAGAGCTTGTCGGTGACGTCCTCGGATCTGCGCACCCGCTCGGCGGCGTAGAGCCCGGCCTCGATCCGTTTGGCGAGTTCCACCTCCTCTCCGGCGTTGAGCAGGGCGATCTTGCCGATCTGCTTGAGATACGCGCGTACTGAATCGGCCGAGGTCGTGAGTTCGGCGTCCTTACGGGCATGGCGCAGCGCCTCGGACTCCTCTTCGTCCCAGACGAAATCGCCGGCCTGCTCGACTGTGTCCAACAGGTCCTGAGGATCCTCGGCGTCCTCAATGGCTAGCTGGACGTTGTCATTCAGCGGGTCGAGGGACGCTGAATTAGGTTCGCTGTGCTCGAATTTTACATCCTTGACCGGCGCCTCCTGCGTCTCCTGGGGCACCTTGATCACTCGGCGGCCTTCGCGGGATGCGGCGGCGATGATCACCATCCTCACCTCCTCAACCCGGTTCCCGGC
>JBBSGM010000187.1:0-7543 GCA_038254065.1 Mycobacteriales bacterium
CCTTGTAAGCGGTAGGTCGTCGGTTCGAGTCCGACCCCCGGCTCCAGGTCTGACCAGGTAAAATAACTCCAGATCGTCAGACCCGGATCTCGGCGTGGAATCACATGTGGTGCGAATGCGCTATGATCCGCTGGTGGTAGCTGCGTCCAGCGGCCGGTTCGGCTCCTGCTCGGGGCAGCATCGAGACGGTGTCGAGCGGTGCCCTGCGCGTGAAGGTCTATGCCGGTGTCGACCCGGTGATGAAGCGTCGCCACTACCTTGCGGAGACGATTCCGCCGGGCCCGGGCGGGCGCGGACCGTCAGGCAAAGACCGCTCGTGACCGGCTGCTGAGCCAGGTGGCGGAGCGGCGGAACCCGAGGACGGACGCAACCGTCGACCAGCTGATCGAGCGCTACCTCGAGCAGTTCGACGGTGCGCCGAGCACCCTCAGGTTGTACCGCGGCTGCGTCCGCAACCACATCTCGCCGTTCCTCGGGCGCCGCAGAGTCGGCTCGCAGGACGCCGACGTCCTCGACTCCTTCCATGCCGAACTCCGGCGTTGCCGGGACCACTGTTCCGGGCGCCGTTCCGTCCAGCACCCGCACCGATGGCGAGCACGAGTGCGACGAGCGTTGCAGGCCGCACCGCTGTCGGCCCCTCGGCGCCACCACTATCCGGCACATGCACTTCATCCTGTCCGGGGCGTACAAGCGGGCAGTCCGGTGGCGGTGGTGTCGGTCAGCCCTATAGACCAGGCGGACCCCCGGCGGCGCCGAAGCCCAACCCGCAACCGCCGAGCCCGGAGCAGGCCGCGCGGATCCTCAACGAGGCGTGGCGGGATCCTGACTGGGGGACCCTGGTGTGGGTGGCGATGACGACGGGTGCGAAACGCGCGCCGGACATGACGACGCCGGCGCTGTCCTCCGTGCCTGGCGCATGCGGAACCGGCAGACACGGGCCGCCGTTGCGGCTCTGCTGGATACGACGCAGTAGCACCTCAGCCAGATCGAGAAGGGGCGCCGGCCCCTGTCGCTCGACCCACGGCGCATCATCGTGGCGGAGCTCGGCATCCCCGCCGAAGAACTCGGTCTATCAGGTGCGGCAGGCGCGGCGGTTGCCTCTGGCGAGCTGCGCCAGCGGGTTCCCCGTCCGAATCCGCGCTGAAGCAGGTGTGGCGCTGTGGTGCTCACTGGATCGGGGCGGTCGTGCTCGCCCGGCCACGTAACCTCGGGTCATGAGCGTCGCCGCCCGGTCGCTGTTGGCCTTTGACCACTCCTACGCCCGTGAACTGCCCAGCTTGTCTGTGCCGTGGACGGCGGCACCGGTGCCGGCGCCCGCCCTGCTGATGCTTAATGAGGAACTGGCCACAGAGCTGGGTGTCGACGCCGAGGCGTTGCGGGAGCCGGCCGGCATCGCGTTGCTCGTCGGCACCACGGTCCCGGATGGGGTGCGCCCAGTCGCGCAGGCTTATGCCGGCCATCAGTTCGGCGGCTACGTGCCCCGGTTGGGAGACGGCCGGGCCCTGCTGCTCGGCGAGCTGGTCGACGGTGCAGGGCGCCGGCGCGACCTGCACCTGAAGGGCTCCGGCCGTACCCCGTTCGCCCGGGGTGGGGACGGGAAAGCGGCTGTCGGGCCGATGCTGCGGGAGTACCTGATGGGGGAGGTGATGCACGCTCTCGGCATCCCCACCAGCCGGGCGCTTGCGGTGGTGGCCACCGGCGAGCAGGTCGTGCGGGAGACGATGTTGCCCGGTGCGGTGCTCGCGCGGGTCGCGGCGAGCCATCTGCGCGTGGGCACGTTCCAGTACGCCGCCGCGTCCGGCGACCCGGCGCTCGTCCGGAAGCTGGCCGACTACGCGGTCGCGCGCCACCATCCCGACGCGGCGGAGGCGGAGAACCCCTACCTGGAGTTCTACCGGCGCGTCGTCGACGCGCAGGCATCGCTGGTCGCCCGTTGGATGCTCGTCGGGTTCGTGCACGGCGTCATGAACACCGACAACATGACGATCTCCGGGGAGACCATCGACTACGGCCCCTGTGCGTTCATGGACGCAGTCGATCCCGCGACGGTCTTCAGCTCGATCGACCACGGTGGCCGCTATGCCTACGGAAACCAGCCCCGAATCGCGCAGTGGAACCTGGCGCGGCTGGGTGAGACGTTGCTGCCGTTGATCGACGAGAACACGGACGCGGCGGTCGAGGCCGCCACCGACGCGGTGCGTTCGTTCGCCGAGCGCTACGAGGGCTACTGGACGAGCGGCATGGCCGCGAAGCTCGGTCTCGACGCGCCGGACCGACCGCTGATCCAGGACCTGCTGGCGCTGTTGCACGCGCAGCGGGTCGACTTCACACAGCTGTTCCGCGCGCTGTCGTGGCACCTGCGGGGACGCCCGGCGCGATCGCTGTTCACCGAGCCGGCGGCGTTCGACGCGTGGGCTGGGCGGTGGCAGGCGCTGCTGCCAACGGACCGAAACGCCGTGGCGACAGCGATGGAGCGGGTCAACCCGGTCTACATCCCGCGCAACCACCGCGTAGAGGAGGCGCTGACCGCCGCCACCGACGGCGACATCGCGCCGTTCCGCCGCCTCGTCGAGGTCATTGCCCGTCCGTTCATCCCGTGTCCAGGCCTGGAGCGCTACGCCGAGCCGGCACCCACGAGCTGCGGTCCCCACGTCACCTACTGCGGCACCTGAGACGTGGCGTTCCGGTAGGCGGTCTGCGTCATCACCTGCACGCGAGCGGGGTATCAGTGCCCCGAGGCGATTTGCCGGAACCGGAACCCCATCGGTGCTGAAGATCGCCGACAGACCCGCCGAGGCGCCGAGAGCTGAAGATCTGAACATCGCGTGCCAATGGCGGCCGGCGGTACAGCGGATGTCTACAGTAGACGTACGGCCGACCTGCAGGCGGCCCGGGCCGCGCGAGCCTGCCGATAGCATGATCTTCGTTGTGACACGTCTCGTGACGGAAGCTCACCGCAGCGGTGGGGTCCGGTCTGGTGGGTTGGTCGGATGCTTGGTCGCCGTCAAGGAGGGCTCGCCGCGGAGGATGTGGCTTACCTGGGTGACCGGTGGCACGGGCAAGAGTTTGAACTCGGGGCTGGTGGTCATTCCAGGCAATGGTCTGGTTCCGACGACGCCGACGTTACGACCCCTATGATCCCTACGACCCGTACTACGGCGGTCCGCGCAGAGGGTCCTACGGGTATCGCGGAGCGCCCTACGGATATCGGCGCGGGCCGATGGGCGGGTCGTGCCTGCGGGACGCCTGCCTGCTCGACGCCGGCTGCTGTATCGCTGAGAGCCTGGACGGCAACTGCCTCGTGCTCACCATGCTCACTGTGCCGCAGCTGGTCGCCGAGCTGCGCCGGCACGGTCGGGGGAGCGGCGGGGGAGCGGCGCGAATGATCGTCGGCGGGATTCGGGTCTACCAGCGCGAGATCAGCGCCCGCCGACCCGGTTGTTGCCGGTTCTCGCCGACGTGTTCGGAGTACGCCGTGCGGGCGGTGCAGGTACACGGCGCGCGCCGTAGTCTTGCCCTCACCGTCAGGCGGTTGTTGCGATGCCGACCGGGAGGACGCCGCGGTTTCGATCCCGCACCGGTGCTTCATCGATGACGGGCCGCTCGTCGAGCCCGTGCGGTGGTTGATCTTGCCTCGGTCGGCGTGGCATCACATGACGGATGGCGGCTCGTGGACGGTTACGTTGCAGACGTCTGTCTCGCGATGGCGGCTACGTGGTCCCATACCTCCTGACGCGCGGACATATCATCCGTTCCGGCACCGATCGGGTAGGTCGTCGGACGTGGCCGGCGGTCGTGCCAGAACAGGCCCGTCGTCTCGGCCACGGCTGGTGCAGCACCCAGCCAGACAATGGTGTCTGCGCCTTGCTCCGGGGTGCGGATGATCAACTGCGTGAGTGCGCGGAAGACCGGCATCCAGTTCTCGACGCCCTTGGTGTCCGCCCAGCCCGGGTGCATGGCGTGCACGACTACTCCACTGCCCTTGAGTTTATCAGCCCATTGCTCGGTGATGACGAGCTCCTCGCGCTTGGTGCGCGCGTAGATTTTCTTTGGACCATACGAGTCGTTGCTGGACTCAATGTCGCCCACCGGCACCTTCTGCCCGTACTGCCCTCCGGACGTCACGTTGATCACCCGCGATGGGGCGGAGCGGCTCAATAGCGGCGCGAGGCCGTCGATGAGGACCCAGGGCGCGAGAACGTGGGTAGCGAACGTCAACTCGACCCCGTCGACCGACCTCTCTCGCTCGTCGGGCATCACTCCGGCGTTGTTGACGAGAACATCCAGGCGCTCCTCGTCCTCGCTGAAGCGAGCAATGAGCTCGTGCAGGGCGCTGAGGCTACTGATATCGCAGGCGACAGGGCGCACGTCCGTGCCCGGTGCCTGTTGCAGCGCAAGACGTACGGCGTCCTCGGCGCGCCTGCCGTCACGACCCAGGGCCCGGACCGACGCGCCGAGCCGAGCGAAGCCGACCGCTGCGGCCAAGCCCAGGCCAGATCCTGCGCCGGTGACCAGAACGACCTTGCCGTCCATCCGCGGCGGGTCGGCCGGCCAATGCGGAAGGCGCTTGCGGATGGCCAGACCGACATTCCCATACCCCAGGACGATGGAGCGATCAAGGACCGTGTCGACTGCCGACGCCAGCTGCATGGCGGGGGACTACCCGCTGTGCTGCGGTCTACACGGTCGGACCGGTCGGCACACGGGAAGCGCAGAGCTGCCCTACTCACCCCTGCGCAGGTCGAGAACGAGACCTCAGGCACGAGTCTTGTCCGATCACGGCCACGGAGCCCTTCAATCAAGCGACGATGGTCAGGACACCTTGGGGTGGGCCCTGGCGGCGATGTGCAGGTACTGCATGCCGTCGGGCAGTCGGTAGAAGGTCACCGGGGTCCATGTCTCGGTGTTCGGCTTGCGAACGGTGAAGAGGTGTTCCCGTACCGGCACCAGGTCGAGCTCTTCGACGGGGTTGGTCTGCAGCTCAGCGAACGGTGACGTGTCGGTGGAACGCAGGATCAAGCCGGCGTCGCCCGCCAGGACCTCCAGCCGAGAGCTGGTGCGCTCGTAGCGGCCGAGGTAAGGCTCCGGATCGAGCTCGGGTGGGGACGGTGGCGGCACGAGCGGGTGGGCCATCTCGATGCCGGCCGACGCGAAGACCTCTCCGAACAGATCCTGGTAGAGGTCACCGGCGTGACCGCCGTTGGTGAGCAGCACAGCCGCGAACGCCGCCCCCGGCAGTACTCGCAGGAACGCCGCCTGTCCCAGCGTGCTGCCGTCGTGGCCCAGCACCCGGCGCCCGTCCCAGTCGCGCCGATCCCAGCCGAGCCCCCACGAGTCACCGAAGGAGTGCTGGTCGGGAAGTGTGATGTGCTCGGCCTGCATGGTGTCGACGGCCTGGGCCGACAGTACGCAGGTGCCGTTGGCCGCGAGTCCGCCGCTCAGGTGCAGCCGGGCGAAGGTGAGCACGTCTCGGGCGGTGCTCACGATCCCACCCGCCGCGGAAAGGGAGCGGGGCACCATCCAGACCGGGCACGGCCGCGGGTCCTGGTCCGGCTCGCTGAGGTGACCGACGGCCGCTCGGAACAGCAGCGCCTCTTCGGGCAGGGTGACGGTGTGCTTCAGGCCAAGCGGTTCGAACAGCCGCTCACGCATCGCGGCATCCCAGGTTCGCCCGGTGAGGTTCTCGATGACCCGTCCCGCCAGCACGTAGCCCGAGTTGCAGTAGGACCATGTCGCACCGAGCGGGTGGTTCTGACCGGCTTCGGCGAGGAGGGCTACATAACGTGCCAGGCAGTCGTCGCCGCGTCCGGTGTCGGTGTAGATGTCACCGTCGATGCCGCTGGTGTGGCCCAGCAGGTGACGCATGGTCACTCCTCGGGCGACTTCCGGGTCGCCCAGCCGCAGCTCCGGAAGCAGCTCGATGATCGGCTGGTCGAGCTCCAGTGCGCCTTCGTCGACCAGCTGCATCACCGCGGTTGCCGTCCAGACCTTGCTGACCGATCCGATCTGGAACAGCGAGTCAACGGTCGTCGATACCCCCGTCGCGGTGTTGAGCACCCCGCAGGCGACCTCCACCAGGTGGTCACGGGGCGGGTCCGAGGCATCGGTCACCTGCAGGACTCCCAGAACTGCGCCGGGCACCTGGTGCCGCCTGGCGAGCGTGGTCAGCCTGCGCCGCCAGTGCTCGGCGTCTGGGGCTTCCCCGGCGGTCGGTCGTTCGGCACCCGACCCGCCATCTGTCACTGATCTGTCACCCATCTGACGGTACCCGTATCGAGCTGACCGAGGCCGAACCGCACGTTCCAGGTCACCTGGTTGCCGCGAGGTGCTGACTTTCGGTAGCTGCCGTCGGTCCCGTGGGTGCTGCCCGGTCTCGACCGGGTGGTTGCCGGAGACTCGTGTTGCGCCCATCGCTCCAGCCGCCGTAGCTTACAGCCGTACTTACCGATGCACGCGCAAATGCACGTGCATTACGATGCTTTGGAGGCTGCGAGGAATGTCTGAGGTCACGATGGGACGGACCGAGAGTGCCGACGCGGCGACACGGCTGCGTGGTGCAGTCTGGTGGAAGAGCCGTTACAGCAACCCACATGGAGCCTGTGTCGAGGTGGCGGAACTGGCAGACAGGGACATCGGTCTGCGTAACTCCCGCCATCCTGAGGGTACGGTGCTCATCTGCACCCGCGCCGGGTTCGCCGGGTTCCTTGGTAGCGCGAAGGGGGGCGACTTCGACGATCTTGTCGACTGACGCTGCCTACGCGGGTGACGTGACGAGCGGCTCGGTCACAAGGTCGACACAGCCTGACAAGTAGACACAGCCTGACAAGTAGACACGGGGCGTCCGACTGTTGGACACTGAGCGTCACGGTCCTCGCTAAGGAGAATCATGATCGCAGCTCAGTCGGGTCGCGAGCCGCCCCGCGTCCGCGCCGTCGTCCAGCCGGCGGGCGGCCCGGTGGGGCCGACGGCCTTGCGGATCGTGTTGGGAGGCCAGCTCCGTCGGCTCCGGACAGCGAGTGGGATCACCCGCGAAGCTGCCGGAGAGGCTATCCGGGCCTCCGACGCCAAGATCAGCCGTCTGGAGCTGGGACGGGTGGGCTTCAAGGAACGCGATCTGACCGATCTGCTCATCCTGTACGGCGTGGACGATGAGCAGGAATGCGAGGCGTTCCTCGGGCTGGCCCGGCAGGCCAATGCGCCCGGCTGGTGGCACCAGTACGGTGACGTCCTGCCAGGCTGGTGCGAGATGTACATCGGCCTGGAGCAGGCCGCCTCCCTCATCCGCGCCTATGAGATCCAGTTCATACCTGGCCTTCTGCAAACCGAAGGTTATGCCCGCGCTGTCATTCACCTCGCCGATCCTGACGCGCGCGTTGCCGAGATCGGGCGCCGGCTCAAGCTCCGGGCGGCGCGTCAACAGTTCCTCACCCAACCGCAGGCTCCCAGCCTGTGGGCTGTGGTCGACGAGGCTGCCTTGCGCCGACCGCTCGGTGGTCCGCAGGTGATGCGTGCACAGCTCCAGTACCTGATCGAGCTGACCGAG
>JBBSGM010000188.1:0-7529 GCA_038254065.1 Mycobacteriales bacterium
CTAGCTCCTCGGTCTGTTCGGCCAGCTCTCGACCGGCCCAGAGGAGCGCCTCGACGTCCGGCCCGCGCAGCCCGCGGAGCCGGTCGGCAAGGTCTTCCGTCCGACTGGCGTGAGCGTGCAGCCTGGCGGGATCGAGGTGCAGGTCGGGAGGCACCCGTCGATGGTCCCGCAGCGGCCTCTCGGCCGAGGGCATTTCCAGAAATCGCACGGATCGCGCGACTCGGTCGCACACATACCCCGACTCGCGGGGGTCAGGGGGCGGCGGTGGCGACGGCTTCGGCCAGGCGGACGGCGGTGGTGGTGGCCTGCTCGGCTGTCGGCGCCTCCACCATCACCCGGATCAGCTGCTCGGTGCCCGACGGGCGCAGCAGCACCCGTCCGGTGGCGCCCAGTTCGGCCTCCGCGACGGCCACGGCCAACTGAACGGTCGACGATGCCGTGACAGCCGCCTTGTCGACGACCCGCACGTTGTGCAGCACCTGTGGCAGCAACGTCACGACGGACACCAGCTCGGCCAGCGACCGCCCGGTCTCCGCCATCCTGGCCATCAGCCGCAGGGCCGTCAGCAGCCCGTCTCCGGTGGTGGCATGCCGGGGCAGCACGACGTGCCCGGACTGCTCCCCACCCAGGGTGAACCCGCCAGCACGCAGCTCCTCGAGCACGTACCGGTCGCCGACCGCAGTGGTGCGCATCGCGATCCCGGCGTCGCGCATGGCCAGGTGCAGCCCGAGGTTACTCATCACGGTGGCGACGAGCGTGTCGGAGGTGAGCTCGCCCCGATCGCGCATGGCCAGCGCGAGGACGGCCATGATCTGGTCGCCGTCGACCTCGACACCGGCCGCGTCGACGGCCAGGCAACGGTCTGCGTCCCCGTCGTGGGCGATGCCGAGATCGGCCCGGTGTGCGACGACCGCCTCCCGCAACGGACCCAGATGCGTCGAACCGACGCGGTCGTTGATGTTGCACCCATCCGGCGCGGCGTGCATCGCGACCACCTCGGCGCCGGCCTCGGCATAACAGCCGGGCGCGACGACGGAAGCGGCACCGTGCGCGCAGTCCACGACAACGCGGATCCCGCCCAGCCACTGCGGCGTGCTCCCGAGCAGGTGGGCGGTGTAGCGGCCGACGGCATCGGGCAGGTCGCGGACTCGTCCCACGGCAACCCCGGTCGGCCGCACCACGGGTTGCTCGAGGCCGTTCTCGATCGCGAGCTCGGCGTCGTCGGGCAGCTTGTGCCCACCCGCGGCGAACAGCTTGATCCCGTTGTCCGGCATCGGGTTGTGTGAAGCCGAGATCATCACGCCGAGGTCGGCGCCCAGCTCGGCGACGAGATGGGCCACCGCAGGAGTGGGCAACACGCCGACCCGGACGGAGTCCGCACCGGCTGACGCCAGACCCGCGACGACGGCGGCCTCCAGCATCTCCCCGCTGGCGCGAGGATCCCGACCGACCACCGCCAACGGGCGACGCGACAGCCCCTGCTCGACCAGCACCCGCGCTGCCGAGGCCGACACCGCAATGGTGAGCTCCGGGGTGAGGAGCTCACCATTGGCCAGGCCGCGGACGCCGTCGGTCCCGAACAGGCGACGCATCCGGCGTGCGGTCAGCGCTTGCTGTACTGGGGTGCCTTGCGGGCCTTCTTGAGTCCGTACTTCTTGCGTTCGGTGACGCGCGGGTCGCGGGTGAGGAAGCCGGCCTTCTTGAGCGGCGGCCGGTCCGCGGAGTCGACCTCGATCAGGGCGCGGGCAATGGCCAGGCGCAGTGCACCGGCCTGGCCCGACGTGCCGCCACCGTGCAGGTTGGCGAAGATGTCGAAGCGCTCGGTCTTCTCCACCGTGACCAGCGGCTCCCGGATCAGCTGCTGGTGGAGCTTGTTCGGGAAGTAGGTCTCCAGCGACTTGCCGTTGAGCGTGAAGTTGCCGGTTCCGGGAAGCATGCGAACCCGGACCACGGCCTCCTTGCGGCGGCCGACGGTCTGGACCGGCCGGTCGAGGAGCACAACGGGAATCTCGGCGGCGTTCCCGACCTCGGCCTCGTACCCGTCGGCGACATCGGCGAGGGTGAGGGTGAGGGCTTCGGCCTCTACCGCCGCAGCCGCGACGGCCTCGATCTCGATCTCGGGGGTGGTCATGGGCTGTCCCTCTTCGTTGCTCGGCTCCTGGGTCGTCCCGGGGGAGGTCGTCTCGGGGAGAGTCGTCTCGGGGAGAGTCACTGCGCGACCTGGGTGATCTCGAAGGCCACCGGCTGCTGCGCCGCGTGCGGGTGCGACGGTCCGGCGTAGACCTTCAGCTTCTTGCCCATCGCGCGGCCCAGGCGGTTCCTCGGCAGCATACCCTTGATCGCCTTCTCGACCAGCCGGTCGGGGTGCTTCTCGATCATCTCACCCACCGAGCGCTGCTTGAGCCCACCCGGGTAGCCGCTGTGCCGGTAGACGAACTTGTCTTCCCGCTTGTTGCCGGAAACGGCGATCTTCTCGGCGTTGACGATCACCACGAAGTCGCCGGTGTCCATGTGCCGGGCGAACGTCGGCTTGTGCTTGCCACGCAGCAGGGTCGCAGCGTGCGTGGCCAGCCGGCCGAGCACCACGTCGGTGGCATCGATCACGTGCCAGGCGCGGGTGATCTCGCCGGGCTTGGGGCTGTACGTGGGCACGGATCTACCTCGTCGTTCTCGGCTCGGGAGCTGCCTGTATGCGCGCGGTGCGGCGTCCAGGCCCTCCAGGAGTACCTCGGGCGCTGGGGGGCAGCCCTGGAGGAACCGCGGAGTACACCCGCCGCACATCGATCCGAGCGTACCCGCCGCGTCAGAGCCAGGTCAAAACGCCCCCCGCCATGCTCGCGGTCACTGCCAGCGGCGGGCGTTCGCCTGCTCGACCTGCTGGTAGTTCTCGTGTGCGGTGCCCAGTGCGACACCGATACGGGCGAGCACCGAGGCGAGGTCGGCAGCCGCGGTGTCCCACTGTCGCTGCCGGGCCTGGTAGTCGGTCGCCGCCTGACCCTGCCAGGTCGCCGCGAGCGGTGCCAGGAACCGCTTGAGCTCGTCGAGCCCCGCGGCGATCCGCTGTGCGGTGCCCGCCACGTTCTGCTGGGCGACGGCGAGCTCGCCGAAGGTGACCTTGATCTCGGACACGGCCGGCCCTCAGCCCAGCGCCGCGCGGATCGCGGACAGGCCGGACGCCTGCTCGGTCTCCTGCTGCTGGTAGGCCTGCCCGGACCCGCCGATGGCCTCGCCGATCCCGCGCAACGCCTCGCCGAGTGACCGCGCGTCGGCGTCCCAGCGGGCCATCAGCCCGGTGAACGCCGTCGCCGCCTCCCCGCGCCACGCCCCGGCCAGCGGAGCGAGCTGCCCGCGCAGCGCGGCCAGGTCGGACTGCACGATGTCGTTCACCCCGAGCACCTGCTGACCCGCCCGCGCCATCTCCTCGGTGGTGGTACCGAACCCGCCGGCCATCTCGATCACCCCTCGTCGCGTCGTCCCGATCGGTCTGGGACACACCGTCCCAGGATCACCCCGCCCGGGTGGCGGTTCTCGCAGTTCGTTCGCGAATGTGAACGATCAGAGCTGCTTGCCGAAGCAGACGCTGCACGGCTGGCCCGCGTAGTAGCCGTACTGCGGGATCTGCGTGTAGCCCGCACTCCGGTAGAGCTGCAGTGACTCCGGCTGCCGGGTTCCCGTCTCCAGGATCACCCGCCGATAGCCGGCAGCCCTGGCCCGGTCCTCGACGCCGCGCAGCATCGCCCTGGCCAGGCCGCGCCTGCGGTGCGGCGCGCGCACGTACAGCCGCTTGACCTCCGCGGTACCCGGCTCGTCGTCGACGCCGCGCAGGGCCACCGACGCGACGGCGACACCGTCCCGCCAGCCGACCAGGAAGAACCCGCGGGGTGGGGTGAACTCGTCCGGGTCGACCGGCGACTCGTCCGGCCCGCCGTAGCGGACGACGTACTCCTGCTGCACGTCGGCCACCAGCGCCACCACGACCGGTTCGTCGTAATGATGCTCGCGGGTCTCGAGAACGTCGCCGCGGTCATCGATGTCGGGGCTGTTGCTCGGCACCGGCCAATCATCCCCCAGCGCTCAGCTTCGCCGCGCCGACCCGACGACGGTCGCGCACGCGACCGCGACCCGGTCCGTACCCGCGGCCGTGTGCCGACAGCCGACGCTGAGCTGGTACCCCCGGTCGAACAGCACGTACCAGTCGACGACGGTGCCGCCCGCCATGGCCTGCCGGTAACCGATCGTGGCACGCCCGGCGAACCGGGTGGTGGCGTCGAAGCCGGACAGCGTGGCGCCGCCCGCCACGGCCTCGTCGTACCGGGCCCGGAGCTCGGCCAGGGCGCGGGCGGGTTCGGCTTCGGCGTCGTAACCGAGGTCGGTCCGTTCGACGGAGACGAGGTCACTACCGTCGGGCGCATCCACCGGGGTGACCAGCGTGCGACGCCGCTCGGGCAGCCCACCGGTGTGTTCCCAGCCCTCGGGCAGCCGCAGCGCGTAGCCGTACTGGACGAGCACGCCGGGCGGTGCCGCGGCGACGGATCGGCCCGCGGCTCGCGGGGTGAGCACCAGACCTGCGGCGAGCAGCCCCGACATGAACACCAGGCCGGCCGCGGCACCGAGGACGCGGCGCAACGGGCGGCGAGGCGGGAGCGGCGGGAGCCAGCCCGTGGCGGTGCGCCGTGGCGTCGTGATCACCGTTTCGGCGGAACCCGCCGCGAGAACCGCAGCTTCCGGCTTCGAAACGTCGATCATGGGGCAGGCGGCCGGGTGCGGCCCGACCGGGGTCCACGGCACCCCCAGCGCTCCCCGCACCGCGGCGACGTCGGGCCGGTCCGCGATCCGGACCGGCCCCGCCCCGGCAGCGTCGAGCAGCTCGGCCAGCAGCGGCGTCCGGGCCAGCCCCCCGACCAACACGACCTCGACCCCGTCGCAGGCCAGCTCGTGCACCGCGGCGACCACCTCGCCCCACGCACCGGCCAGTACCGGGTGCAGCCGCCCGGCGTCAAGGTCCGGGCTCGCGTCGGGGAACAGCGACAGCCGTTCCCGGATCCGGCGGACCTCGGCGAGCGGCACAGGCCGGGCCAGCAGCGCGCCGGCCAGCACGTCGAGCCGGTCGCCGCCGACCGGGAGGGTCCGCACCGCGTGCACCCCGCCCGTCCCGAGCAGCGTGACCTCGGTGCCCGACGCGCCGCCGTCGACCACCAGCCGAGGCCCCGGGCCGCCACCGACGGCCAGCGCGGCGGGCAGCGCGCGGACCCGTTGCGCCGACCCGGCCAGCTGCGCCACCGCGTGTGCCGCCCGCGCCCGCGACCAGCCGGCCGGGTGCAGCACGGTCAGCTCGGTGACGGTCTCGCCAGGACGCTCGAACAGCGCGGCGAGCACGGCCGCGGGCTCCAGGCCCCCGGGCAGCTCGGCCAGCTGCGGCTCGGACTCGTCGAGCCCGACCCAGGACAGCCGCGTCGTCGACACCCCTGGCTGCACCACGACGCGACGGAGGCAGCTGGTCACCCGTCGGGTTCGGGTGCCAGCCAGGCCAGCTGCACCCGCCGCGCCGTGCGCCTGCGATCCACCAGCGTCCCGCGCCCGGGTGGCAGCGGTGCCGGCTTCACGACGTCGACCAGCGCGCCCTCGTCCGGGCTGCCGTTCATCACCAGGCCGGGAGCCCCGAGCTCACGCAGCCTGCCGAGCAGCGGGTCGAACAGCGCCCGGCCTGCCCCGCCGCTGCGCCGGGTGAGCAGCACGTGCAGCCCGACGTCCTTGGCCTGCGGGAGGAACTCCAGCAGCGGCGCCAGCGGGTTCGGCCCGGCGGACCCGGCGGGCGCGACGAGGTCGTAGTCGTCGACGAGCAGGTACACCTCCGGTCCCGACCACCAGCTCCGCTCGCGCAGCAGCCGTGGCGTCACGTCCGGGCCGGGCAACCTGCGGCGCAGCGAGCCGGCCAGCTCGCGCGCCGCATCGGCAGCCTGCTCGGGCGCGCTGGCGTAGCCGATCAGGTGCGGCTCGCGCACCGCGCCGAGCAGTCCGCGTCGGTAGTCGACCACGACGAACCGCGCGCGCTCGGGCCCGAGGCGGTCGGTGAGGCCGCGGGCGAGCACCCGCAGCAGGGTGGTCTTTCCGCTCTCCGCGTCGGCGAAGCAGACCAGGTGCGGGTCGGCGGCGAGGTCGAGCTCGACGACACCGAGCCCGTCCTCGTCCACCCCGATCGGGACGACCGGCCGGTCCGGCTCGCCACTGCCTGCGGGCAACTCCGCGTAGTCGAGCCGGGTGGGCAGGAGCCGGACCGGTGCGACCCGTGGCCCGTCCCACCCGTCGGCGACCGCGGCGGCGAGGTCGGTGGTCTCGGCCAGCCGGGGCGCCGCGACGACCATCGACGCGCCGTCGGGTGCGAGCCCGTGCCCGGGTCGGGCGGGCACCGCGGCCGCCTTGCGCCGGTCCACCTCGGACTCCGCGGGCTCCCCGAGCCGCAACTCGACGCGGCTGCCGAGCAGGTCCTTCAACGCGGGCCGCAGCTCGCTCCAGCGGTTGGCCGACAGCGCCAGGTGCACGCCGTAGGCCAGACCCTGCGCCGCGAGCGGCACCAGCCGGGCCTCGAGGTCATCGAAGTCGGCGCGCAGCGTGCGGTAGCCGTCGAGCACGAGCAGCAGGTCGGTGGCCGGCTCGTCAGTGAGGTCACCGGCAGCCCGGCGGGCCCGGAACTCCTCGACGGAGCCGAGCCCGGAGTCCCGGAACCGCCGCTCCCGGCGGGCCAGCACCGCGGTCAGCTCGGCCACGATGCGCCGGACGAGGTCGGGCTGTTGGCGGTCGGCGACCGTCCCGACGTGCGGCAATCCGGCCAACCCGGCCAGCGCGCCGCCCCCGAAGTCGAGGACGTGGACACCCAGCTCGGTCGGGGTATGGGTGAGCGCGAGACCCAGCACCAGGGTGCGCAGCGCCGTCGACTTGCCCGAGCGCGGGCCGCCCACGACCGCCACGTGCCCGGCCGCCCCGCACAGGTCCACGACGAGCGGGACGCGGCGCTGCTCGTAGGGCCGGTCCACCAGCCCGATCGGGACCCGCAGGCCGCCGGGGCCCGCCGCCGCGAACCCGCGCCCCACCGTCGCCCGGACCGGGCCCACCAGCTCGTCCAGCGGGGGTGGCGCGTCCAGCGGGGGCAGCCACACCCGGTGCGCAGGTGGCCCCAGCCCGACCAGCGCGTCGATCATCGTGTCGAGGACCGTCGGGCCGGTGGCGTCGGAGTCCGCGGCGGGGGCAGCCGGGCCCCGGGTGCCGACCCGGTTCACCGGGCCGGCCCGGAACGGGTACCCGCGCCGGTCGTCGACCACGGGCACGGGCGTCGCGATGGGCGCCCCGGACACGTACGCGGCGCGGAATGCCACCAGCTCGTCGGTGCCGGTGGCCAGGAACGCCGAGCCGGGGGCGGCGGGCAGCTGGTACGCGTCGGGCACGCCGAGCACGGCGCGCGACTCCGCGGCGGAGAACGTCCGCAGCGCGATCCGGTAGGACAGGTGCGACTCCAGCCCGCGCAGCCTGCCCTC
>JBBSGM010000189.1:0-7463 GCA_038254065.1 Mycobacteriales bacterium
CAGAGCTTCGAACCCGAACTCGACCCCCTCCAGCGGCAGATCCTTGAGCTGCTCGACGTCCCCACCGCCAACTACACGCGTTCATGATCTCAAGCCGGTGGGGGGCGATTTTGGACTCGAGAAGTGCGGAACGTCAGCTCCTAGCTAGGTTCCGCTGTATGAGCTGTATGAGCCTTGTTGACAGGGCGGCTGAGCTTCTGCGGCTGCATACCGATCCCGAGCTCCTGGTCGTCGTCAACGTCTGGGACGTCGTCAGCGCACGCGTCGTCGCCGCGCAGGGCAGCAAGGCCCTGGCCACCGCGAGCCACTCGATCGCCGCTGCCCACGGGTTCCCCGACGGCGAGCGGATCCCGCGAGCGGAGATGATCGAGGCGGTCGGCCGGATAGTCGGGGCGGTCGACATCCCGGTCTCGGCCGATCTGGAGGGCGGCTACGGGGACGCCGGCGAGACGGTGCGCCGGGCGATCGACGTGGGCATCGTCGGCGCGAACCTCGAGGACCAGATGCGGCCACTGAACGAGGCGGTCGGTGCGATCACTGCCGCGGTCAAGGCGGGCGAGCAGGCGGGTATCCCCTTCGTCCTCAATGCCCGTACCGACGCGTTCCTCAAGTCGGGGGACCGGGACCGCGGCGAGGTGCTGTCCGACGCGATCGAACGGGGCCGCGAGTTCCTCGATGCGGGTGCGTCCTGCGTGTTCGTCCCCGGCAAGCTCGACGAGCCGACCGTCACGGCGCTCGCCGAGGGGATTGGCGAGCGCAAGGTCAGCGTGATCAACGTCCCGGGCTCGCCGGCGCAGGCGCGGCTCGCCGAGCTCGGGGTGGCGCGGGTCTCGTTCGGGCCGTGGACCCAGCACGCGGTCCTCACCTGTCTCGCCGACCTGACCAGCGAACTGCTGGTCGGAGCGAACCTGCCCGGCGGCATCCGCCCGCTCAGCTGAGGGCCGCGAACGCTTGGTCGATTCGCTCCCAGAGAATCCAAATATGATTCCTATCCCCGTCTGAATCGATTCCCTTCTCGGTATTGTGAGTGAGTCGACAGTTCCGACTGGCCGAGTTGTGGGTGTACGGCGGGTAACCTCACAACCCTATCCGTGCGCCACATCCGGGTGCGACGAGGTACGGATGGGCGCCGGGATCCCCGCGGAAGGGTGGCGACCCGGCCAGCAAGGAGACAGGACGCGATGACGACAACGACCGTGCCAGGGCTCGAGGACGCGCCCACCGCCAACGCCCACCTGGCCTCGTGGGTACGGCAGGTGGCCGAGTTGACGGCGCCGGATCGGGTGGTGTGGTGTGACGGTTCCCCCGCTGAGTGGGCGGCGATGACGGCCCGGCTGGTCGGGTCCGGCACGTTCGTCAAGCTCGACGAGGCGAAGAAACCGAACTCGTTCTGGTGCGCGTCGGATCCCGAGGACGTCGCCAGGGTCGAGGAAAGGACCTTCATCTGCACGGCGCAGGAGGCCGACGCCGGACCCACCAACAACTGGGTCGACCCGGCCGAGATGCGCTCGACGATGACCGGGCTCTACCGCGACTGCATGCGCGGGCGCACGATGTACGTCGTCCCGTTCTGCATGGGCCCGACCGACTCGCAGCCCCCGATGCTCGGGGTGGAGATCACCGACTCCGAGTATGTCGTGGTGTCGATGCGGATCATGACGCGGATGGGCGCCGCGGTGCTGCCCCTGTTCGACGGGCGCGACGGGCGTTTCGTGCGCTGCCTGCACTCCGTGGGTGCCCCGCTGGAGCCCGGCCGGCCCGACGTCCCATGGCCGTGCAGCGACACGAAGTACATCAGTCACTTTCCGGAGGACCGCGAGATCTGGAGCTACGGCTCCGGATACGGCGGGAACGCGCTGCTGGGCAAGAAATGCTACGCGCTGCGGATCGCCTCGGCGATCGCCCACGACGAGGGCTGGCTCGCCGAGCACATGCTGATCCTCAAGCTGATCAGCCCGCAGGACAAGGCCTACTACCTCGCGGCGGCGTTCCCGTCGGCCTGCGGGAAGACCAACCTCGCGATGCTGACGCCCACCGTCCCGGGTTGGCGGGCCGAGACCATCGGCGACGACATCGCCTGGCTGCGCTTCGGCAAGGACGGCCGGCTCTACGCGACCAATCCCGAGGCCGGCTTCTTCGGTGTCGCGCCGGGCACCAACTGGAAGACCAACCCAAACGCGATGCGCACCATCGAGCAGGGTAACTCGATCTTCACCAACGTCGCGCTGACCGATGACGGCGACGTGTGGTGGGAGGGACTGGAGGGCGCCGCGGCGGGTGGGGAAGGGCCGGCGCACCTCACGTCCTGGACCGGCAAGGACTGGACCCCGGCCTCCCACTTCACCGCCGCACACCCGAACTCCCGCTACACCACCCCGATCTCGCAGTGCCCGGTGGTGGCCCCGGAGTGGCAGGACCCCCACGGGGTACCGATCTCGGCGATCGTGTTCGGCGGCCGCCGCGCCGACACCATCCCGCTGGTCACCGAGGCGCGCGACTGGCAGCACGGCACGTTCATCGGCGCCACCCTGTCCAGCGAGAAGACCGCTGCGGCCGCGGGCAAGGTCGGGGAGGTGCGCCGCGACCCGATGGCGATGTTGCCGTTCATCGGCTACCACGTCGGTGACTACCTGCAGCACTGGATCGACGTGGGCAAGAGCGCCGACGCCGGCAAGCTCCCGCGGATCTTCTACGTCAACTGGTTCCGCCGTGGCGCGGACCGCAGCTTTCTGTGGCCAGGGTTCGGGGAGAACAGCCGGGTACTGAAGTGGATGGTGGAGCGCATCGAGGGCACCGCCTCGGCGAAGGAGACCGAGATCGGCTACATCCCGACCCCCGACCAGATCGACCTGCAGGGCTGCGACACCGGCACGGCCGACGTCGCGGCCGCGCTGGAGGTCGACCTCGAGGAGTGGCGGGCGGAGATCCCGCGGATCGAGCGCTGGTTCGACAAGATCGGTGACCGACTTCCCCACCCGATGCGCGACGAACTGGCGGCGCTGAAGCTCCGGCTGGACGGGTAGCGATTCGTGACCCCGGCGTAGTTCCGTGAGCGGCGGGTCGCGACCTAGAATGCCCGTCGGGTTCGTTCACCTTATCGGGCGAAGGGTCACTCCATGTCGCAGACGACGCCCCGACGCGGGAACGGGCGTGAGCGTTCGGGCCTTCGTCTCAGCGCGTGGAACCTGCTGCTGCTCGTT
This sequence comes from Mycobacteriales bacterium, assembly GCA_038254065.1. GTDB lineage: Bacteria > Actinomycetota > Actinomycetes > Mycobacteriales > Pseudonocardiaceae > Pseudonocardia. The sequence goes on from JBBSGM010000189.1 coordinate 3,201, forward strand.
CCGTGCCTCATGCTCGTCACACCGGTGTACAACTCGGCCGACCCGCGGCTGTTCGGCATGCCGTTCTTCTACTGGTTCCAGTTTCTCTGGGTTCCGGTCGGGGTGGTCTGCGTGGCGCTGGTCCATCTCAAGACCCCCGACGAGGTGCCGCCGCCGCCGGTTCCGGACCGGTTCGACGTCGACGACCTGGACGCGGGGACGGGACACAAGGGGCCGGGGCGGTGATCCGGTGGACCGAGCTCGTGGTGTTCGCGGTGCTGTTCGCGGCCGTCACCGTGTTGGGTTTCCTGGCCGCCCGCTGGCACCGCGGCGGTGACCTCGACCACCTCGACGAATGGGGCCTCGGTGGGCGCAGGTTCGGCTCGTGGGTCACCTGGTTCCTCGTCGGCGGTGACCTCTATACCGCCTACACCTTTGTCGCGGTGCCCGCGTTGCTGTTCGCCGCGGGTGCGACGGGTTTCTTCGCGCTGCCCTACACCGTCATCACCTATCCGTTGATCTTCCTGCCGGTGCTCCGGATGTGGTCGGTCTCCCGGGTGCACGGGTATGTGACACCTGCCGACTTCGTCCGCGGACGCTATGACAGCCCGCTGCTCGCGCTGCTCGTCGCCCTCACCGGTATCGCCGCGACGATGCCCTACATCGCGCTGCAGCTGGTCGGGCTGGAGGCCGTGCTGCGCACGATGGGCCTCAACGGCAGCGGCGTCGCCGGACATCTGCCGCTGCTCGTCGCGTTCGTCATCCTCGCCGTCTACACCTACCGGTCCGGGCTGCGGGCACCCGCACTGATCGCGTTCGTCAAGGACATCCTGATCTACCTGGTGGTGCTGGTGGCCGTGCTCTACCTACCGGCCCGGTTCGGCGGCTGGTCGTCGATCTTCGGGGCGGCGTCGGCCAAGCTGGCCCAGCCGAACCCCGCCACCGGGGCGCCCCGGGGCTCGATCCTGCTGACCGGGAACAACCAGGTGCAGTACATCACCCTGGCGCTCGGCTCGGCGCTCTCGCTGTTCCTCTACCCGCATTCGGTGACCGGGATCCTGGCGTCCCGTGGCCGCAACGTGATCAGGCGGAACATGATGGCGTTGCCGGCGTACTCCTTGCTGCTGGGTCTGCTGGCACTGCTGGGTTACGTGGCGATCGCGGCCGGTGTCACGCCGGTCACCAACGGTGCGACCGGTCGACCGGACGGCAACACCATCATCCCGGTGTTGTTCGACAACCAGTTCGGCCCGCTGTTCGCCGGCGTCGCGTTCGCCGCGATCGGGATCGGCGCGCTGGTCCCGGCAGCGATCATGTCGATCGCGGCGGCGAACCTGTGGACCCGCAACATCTACAAGGAGTACCTGCGACCCGGCGCGACGTCGGTGCAGGAGGCCAAGCAGGCCAAGCTCGCCTCGCTGGCGGTGAAGTTCGGCGCCGTCGCGTTCATCTTGTTCGTCGACCCACAGTTCTCCATCGACCTGCAGCTGATCGGCGGCGTGATCATCCTGCAGACGCTGCCCGCCGTCGCGATCGCGCTCTACACCCGCTGGTTGCACCGCTGGGGTCTCGTCGCGGGCTGGACGGTGGGCCTGGGCTACGGGCTGTACCTGCTCTACCTGATCCCCAACCCGAGCACCGGCGCGCGGCACTTCGGCGGCTCGGCACTGGCGCTGGACAAGCTGGCCCTACTGGGCTGGCACCCGTTCGCCGGCTCGAAGGTGCAGATCTATGTCGGCTTCGTGGCGCTGGTGATGAACCTCGCGGTCGCGGTGGTCGGCTCGGCGATCCTGCGGGCGCGGCGGGTCTTCAATGGCGCCGACGAGACCGTACCTGCCGACTATCACGCCGACGAGGGCTCCCGGCGGCTGCGCCCGGTGGCACTCACCGGGTGACCGCGGGATTCGTGCTCCTGATTTCCCGCGCGGCCGACCCCATCGGGTGGATTGAACGGCTCACCGTGACCACTCGTCGTGCCGCACTTGCAGATGCACATCGAAGGGGTGGACCATTCCGAATTCTACGCCATACAACAACCTGTGCCCGCCGCTCCGGCGATGGTCAGGCGGAGGTGACCGAGGTGCTGGATGTCGGACCGTCGAGCGAACTCGCCGACGGCGCTGCCCTGCTGACGTTCGTGGACCGGGTCGCCGCCCGGAGCGGCGACCGGCCCACGGCCACCGCGCGGTTGCAGATCCGCAAGACCATCGAGGGCGGTGACCCACCTGCCGGGCTGCGCAGCCTGGCCGAGGCACTGGCCGGGGCGGTCGGGAACGGTCCACCGGCGCCCCGCAGACCCGTCGACGACGTCGGTTCGGTCCCCGCCGCCGTGCAGACCGACAACTTCGTCGTGCTCGCCGACTTCGGCCGCGACGCGCTGGCCGCCGCCGTCACCGCGCTGCTCGCCGACGGACGAAGGGTCGTCGTCACGGCGGCCGACCGCGGGGAGCTGCACGCATTGCGTGCCGCGCTGCCCACCGCGGCGCACGGCCATTGTGTCGACGCCCTGCCTGCGCTGTCCCCTGGTGAGCAACGCATGCTGCGCAGGCTGCTGGCGACCTCGACGCCGGCCCGTCGGGCGCGCGAGGACCAGCAGGTGCCGCCCTCGGCAGTGCTGCCCGCCGTCGACGAGGTCGTCGAGCTCTGCCGCCAGGCCCGCCGTACCCACAACGCCGGGGACGCCGGCCTCATCCCCGGCCTGCTGGCCGAGCTGGATCCCGAGCGCCGGACCGCGGTCACCGGCGTGGCCCGCTGCGCCGAGCATCAGCTGAGTGCGATGCGCCCCCGCGAGGACCGGGTCTGGGCCTGGTCGCTGCTGTCGGACCTGGTCCTCAGCAGACATCGTCCCGAGTTCGATCTCCTCCTCGAGGGCACCGTGCACGCCGCGGCGGCCGCCGCGCGGTCCCGCAACGCTCTGCCCGTCTCGGTGGTGGGGGCGCTGCCCCCCGGTGGGGTCGAGGTGCTGCGCCGCTACCTGGACTTCATTCGGTCGGGCGGCCGCTCGCGGGCCTACTTCCGGTCCGGGCCCCGACGCGAGGTGGCGCCCGTGCTGGCCCGCCTCCGCGTCGGCGGTGCCGTCCCGGCGACCGCGGAGCAGGTCGACGCCATCCTGGAGCACATCGATCTCGCCGAGCAGCTGACCAGGATCGGCGCCGCCTGTCGTAAGGTGGGCGTCCCGGCGCCGAACGACGCCGAGGAGCTCACGGTGCTCGCCGACGGCCTGACCAAGGTCGCGGCGGCGGCCCGCTCGGTCGGTGCGCTGCGCCACGACGTGCTGTTCATCCACCCGAGCTCGCCGATCGCGGTGCCCGACGTCGCCGCCGCCGAGCAGATCGTCACCGCGATCCTGGAGTACGCCGACCACGGCTCGACGACCGAGGCCGAGCAACGGCTCGACCGGCTCGCGGCCGAACTCGCGAGTCGGGCCCCGGCGGAGACGACCGCACCGGAACACACCCGCGCCGTCACCGCGCTGCGCGAGCGCAACGCCGGCGACTACCCGGCAGCGGTGGACGCACTTGCCGCCGCCCGGCGGGAGGTCAGCGACCAGCGGCAGCGTACGGCCCTGCTCGGCCGGTTGCACGCGCAGGCACCCCGGCTGGCGCAGGCCTGGACGGCGGCGAGCGAGTCGGGCTCCGGCGGGTTCGGGCTGGCCTGGTTCGTCGAGATCGACCGGCTGCTCGACCGGCTGCCCGGCACCGACCAGGCCGACGTGGTGTTCGTGCTCGGCGCGTCCGAGCTCGGCGTGGAGCGCCTGTTGCTCACCGCGGTCGCGCCGCGGCTGGTCGCGGTCTGCGGTGCCGGTGGGCAACGCTGCGGTGACGACCCGACCATGTGCAGTGTGCTGGCGCGGGCCTCGGCGCTGGTGCTCCGTCGACCGCCCGCAGGCAGGTCCACCAGGGGCAGGGTCGTGCGGTTGCCCGCAGGCGCCACGCACCCGGTGGGGGCGCCGTCGCAGCGGAGCCCCATGGAGCAGCAGGCGGGGGCATGAGGGTGGCCCGTAACCGGTTAGGTCCGGATGGTTCCGCCGCAGCCGGGTCACCGTCCACCTCATGAGCGAGCGAAACGAACCCACAAACCGCTCCGGCGGCGGCCAGCGGGCGGTCAGCCGCTTCGGCGCCGTCGAGCTCGAGGACATGCCCACTGACCTGCGCCGACGGATCGGTGCCGTCGTGGAGAAGTCCGGCTTCGTGCCGAACGTGTTCCGGGTGCTGGCCAGGCGCCCCGCCGAGCTGCGGGCGTTCCTGGACTACCACGACGCGCTGATGGAGAAGACCGACGGGC
>JBBSGM010000190.1:0-7440 GCA_038254065.1 Mycobacteriales bacterium
CCGCCCACCCCGACACGGCGTGCGATCCGGCAACAACGGCTCCAGACGCGCCCACTCAACATCAGTCAGATCATGACGAGCATGCATGAGCAAGATCTACCGCACCCGAACATCAAGATCCCGCAGACACGCCCTAGCCCGCGCGCGGTGGTGACGCCACCGCTGAACGACGGTTGTCCGGCTGAGGTCAGGCCGCGGCGAAGGTGTCACAGGCGGGGGCGCCCATGGAGCTGTTGTGGGAGGGCGCGGCCGATAGGATCGGCGGGTGCCCGATGACGCTCCCGGTGACCTTGAAGCCCGCGTGCAAGCCGTAGAGCGGGAGCTGGTACGGCTGCGTGAACAGGTCGCGCTGTCCAGCGCCGATGCCGCGGCGGGTCGGGTCCTCGCCGCCGGCGCGGACCGTGACGTTGCGGAGGTGCGCGCCGAGCTCCGCGGGCACACCCAGGTACTCAACGCCCTGCGCGAGGACCAGCTCAGCCTGCGAACCGAGATGGATGGCTTCCGCGAGGAGACCCGGCAGGGTTTCGCCACCCTCAACACGGGAATGACCCGGATCGTCGAGCTACTGGAGCGCGGCGACCGCTGAGGAGCGCGACCGGGCGGGATCGCGGGAAGCCCGACGAATAGGCATCTTCCCCCCACGGCTCTGAATGCAGAACCCACGCCAGCGCGCCGAGGTGCCAGCGGTCGCCAACGACTACTCGGTAACGTGTCGGTGCTGCTGGGCACCGGCAGCTTCGCGAAAGCCACCAACATCACCACCGGCGACCAGGTCACCTCGGTTGCGGTGGCCGACCTCAACGGCGACAACCATCCCGACCTGGCCGTCACCGGGTTCCTGTCGAACAGCGTGTCGGTCCTGCTCAACGCGCAACCACCGGTAGCGGCGGGCGACGTCTACCACACCGCGGAGGACACGGCGTTGTCGGTGGCGGCGCCGGGGGTGCTGGGTAACGACACCGACGCCGACGCCGATCCGCTGCGGGCGTTCCCGGCGTCGCCGCCGGGCCACGGCAACCTGACGCTCGACCTCGACGGCTCCTACGTCTACATCCCCGTCACCGGTTACCGCGGCCCGGACTCGTTCACCTACACCGCCCGCGACGCCACTGCGGCGTCGAGGGTCGCGACGGTGGCGATCACCGTCACCCCCACCGGCGGGCCGCCGCCTGCCGCGGTGACCGACCTGCCCGCGGTGCTCCGCGCCGGTGACGGGTTCCTGCTGCGCGACTCCCTGACCACCGGGGACCCGACCACGTCGTTCAGCTACGGCGCCCAACCCCAGACCGTGATCATGGGCGACTGGAACGGCGACGGGGTCGCCACCCCGGGCACCTTCTCCGGCGGGGTGTTCAAGCTGCGCAACTCCAACACCGCAGGCCCACCCGAGGTCACCTTCACCTTCGGGGACCCCCGCGGCTACCCGGTGGCCGGGGACTTCAACGGCGACGGCACCAACACCGTCGGGGTCTACCGCAACGGGGTCTGGCAGCTCACCAACGTCAACGCCACGTCCACTCCGATGGTGGTGAACTTCGGCACCGGGTCCTGGCCGGCGACCGTGCCGCTGGTCGGGGACTGCAACGGCGACGGCACCGACACCCTGGGCACCTGGACCGCGGGCACCTTCAGCCTGCGCAACACCAACACCACCGGGCCGGCCGAGGTGAGCGTCGCCTACGGGCCCGCGAACGCCTACCCGCTGGTCGGGGATTGGAACGGCGACGGCACCGACACCGTCGGCGTGCGGACCACCACCGCGGCATGGCAGCTCAACAACGCCAACGACACCAGCCCCGCCGACCTCACCTTCACCTACGGCCTCCCGAACGACCTGCCCCTGGTCTGGCGGAACAAGCCATGAGGGTGGCCGTGCGCTCGACGCCCTCTCTGTGGAGCTAAATCGAGATCGGCCGACGCCGCTACGATGTCGGCCTCGTCGATGCGGTTGCCGTGCCGGGGCAGCGGGCGTGTGGCGGGGTAGGCACCGAATGCGGGATCGAACTGCTCGTCGGCGAGGGCCCGTGAGCAGCTCGAGACCGCGAGGCGCTGCCGGTCAGAACGGAGATCGTGCCGCAGCCCGGCGCTGGCGGGACCTATGCTGGCGCAGGTACAGCCGACACGACCCGGAGAACGGCGAGGTGGACCATGGCCCTGGAACGAGTCGTCGTCGACCACCGGATCATGGGTGGAGTCGCGTGCATCAAGGGGACGCGGATCCCGGTTGCCACGGTCGTAGGTTTGCTGGCCGAGGGCGTGACGTCGAACGAGATCATGGCTGACTACCCGCAGCTGACAGCCGAGGACATCCGCGACGCCCTGCGGTTCGCCGCGCGCGCCGTCGAGGACCGGGAGCTGCCGGTACGGCTTTCCCGGTGAGGTTTCTGGTCGACGAGTGCCTGCCGACCAGCGTCGCGGCGACATTGCGAGAGGCCGGACACGATGCGATACACGTCGTCGACTCCGGTCTCGCCGGCTCGCCCGACGACGAGGTGATCCGCAGGGCGGCGGTCGAGCGGCGGGTGCTCGTGTCGCTGGACACGGACTTCGGAGAGATTCTCGCGAACTCGGTGGACCCGGGCCCGAGCGTCGTTCTCTTCCGGCGGCCGTCTCGCCGCGCCGCCGAGTTGGCAGAGCTCCTGCTGGCGAACCTCGAACCGATCCTTGCGGATCTCGAGCGCGGGGCGTTCGTCGTCATCGAGGAACGTCGGCTGCGAATCCGCCTACTTCCCTTCGCCTGACAATCCGCCGCAGCGCGGATCCACACATCCTCCTCGAGCTCGACGCACATGTGCACTCGCCGGCCGCGACGCATATGCCGACCAGCCATCGGTGCGGCGCTGCCGCGTCCGGAACAGGTCGCCCACGATCGGCTGCCCGACATCGACGAGGACGACGTCTGGCGACGAAGTGTCGTACGCCGGCACTGATACGCAGCGAGGTCCGAGCCGTGCTGACCTGACCGCGCCCACCGTCAACGCCGTGTCCTCCGCGGTGTGCGGCCGGGCCGAGCCCCGGCGTCGAGTCCGAACCGGGCCGGTCACCGCAGTCGGCGCCGGGGCTGCTCGCGCCGGTCCGGCCGCGGCCGCTGGAGATCGCCTGCGGGCTGCTGCTCGGCCGGGCCGAGGGGGTGGCCGCGTTGACGCCCCGGCGCGGCCGGGCCCCGGCCGCGGCGCGCGGCGCCCTGGAGGAGGTGATCCGCGACGCGCTGACCTGCGCGCCCTGCCTGGTCGCCTTCTCGGGGGCCGGGACTCCTCGACCGTCCTCGCCGTCGCGGTGCACGTGGCCCGCCGCGACGGCCTGCCGCCCCCGATCCCGGTCACCTACCGGTTCCCCGATGCCCCCGCCACCGACGAGACCGGCTGGCAGGAGCAGGTGGTCGGGCACCTCGGGGTGACGGACTGGCAGCGGATCGACCTGACCGGCGAGCTCGACGTCCTGGGGCCGGCCGCCACCGAGCAACGGTCCCGCCTCGGGTTCGTGTGGCCACCGAACGCGCACTTCTTCTGGCCGGCGCTGGCCCGGACCGCCGGGGGGACGCTGCTCACCGGCAACGGCGGCGACGAGCTGCTCGGCACCGGCGAGGACACCGCCGCGCGGGCCGTGCTGACCGGGCGCACCTGCCCCCGACCGCGGCACCTGCGCGCCGTGGGCCTCGCCGTGGCGCCCACCCCGCTCCGGCGTCGCGTCCTGACCGGCCGGCCCTTCCCGCAACCCTGGCTGACCCCGGACGCCACCGCCGCGGTCGCCGGCCGGCGCGGCGGGTGGGCGGCGCACCGACCCTGGCCGTGGGACCTGGCGCGTTGCCGGTGGTGGTGGTGCAGCCGTTCGCGACAGTCGGCGAGCCTGCTGGAGGCGGCGTTGACCGCGGCCACCGGTACCCGGGTGGTCTCACCGTTCCTGGACCCAGCCGTCGTGTCCGCCTTGGCCGGGGTGTTCGGCCACCATGGTCCGGCCACCCGCACCGAGTCGGTGCGGATGCTGGCCGGGGACCTGCTCCCCGCCGCCGTGGTCGCCCGCCACGGCAAGGCCTCCTTCGACGGCGCGTTCGTCACCGAACGGGCGCGCTCCTTCGCCGCCACCTGGGACGGTCGGGGGCTCGCCCCCGAGGTCGCCGAACTCGTCGACGCCACCGCCCTGGCTTCGGCGTGGACCCGACCCGACCCGGACCCGCGGGCGCTCACGCTCCTGCAGCACCTGCGGTTCTGCGCCCGCGCAACCGAGCACCGGCTCGGTCGACCAGAGGCACTCACGAGAGACGGAGACTCACTGTGACCGACGACAAGCAACCCTACGAACCCCCGATGCTCGTCCAGTTGGGCAGCCTCGCCGAGTTGACCCAGGACAAGGAGGTCGGCGCGTTCGACGGCACGACCTTCCTGGGCATCGAGGTCGGCAGCTGATCGCCACCCGCGATCGGGACAGCAGTGCGCCACCTTCTCCACGGTCTCGTCGTCGAGATCGACGTCGCACTCGACCTCCCGCCCACCGATCGCGAACCGGTCGACCTGGCGCTGACCGGCGAGCCGCCCCGAAACGTCCCGCACGAGCCACCCGACGGCGTCCTGGTGGCCGCCCGCAAGGCCGGCGACCGGGTCGTGGCGTTCGTGGTCCGGCGGGGCACCGCGTGCACCCTGCGCCTGCCCGGGGTGTTCGAGGCGACGATCGAGCTGTCCACGGGCGTGGGCACCTACACCCGGGACGGGACGGCGCCCGACATGGTGGCCGTCCTGCTCCCCGGCACGTTGCTCGCGGCCTACCTGCTCGTCCGGGGTGACCTCGTCCTGCACGCCAGCGCGGTGCACGCCGACGAACTGGCGGAGCGGTTGCCTTCGTCGGCTCGTCGGGCCGGGGCAAGTCCACTCTCGCCACGCTGCTGGGGGCGTCCGGCCGGCGGCTGCTCACCGACGACACGCTTCGGATCGACATGGTCGGCGACGACGCCTGGTGCCGGCGCGGCGCCGCCGTCCCCCGGCTGCGGCCCGGCGCCTGCCACTGCTCGACGAGCACGCCATCGCGGCCACGGCCACCGCGGACGGTCGCCGTTCGGCTGTCGTCCCCGTCCATTACCAGGACGAGATCCTACGCTGCATGGTCCTGCCCAGTCCCGATCGCGACGCGCCAGCCGTCGGGCTGCGACGGCTCACACCCGTCGAGGCGCTCGTGACGATCACGAGCCACCCCCGGATCCTCGGCTGGTCGGACCCGGCGGTCATCGAGCAGCAGTTCAACCTCACCGCGGAGCTGGTGCGACGGGTCCCGATGTGGGAGGCGCAGGTGCCCTGGGGGCCACCGTTCCCGCCGGACCTCGCGGCCGAGCTCCTGGCGGCGATCCGCCGGGAACTCACCGCCCCGACGCAGGCCCGGTGACCGAGCACGAGCGACGTCGGTACGCGAGCCGTCTTGGTCGAGCGCCACGCCGGGACCGGTGAGCAGGGGTCGAGCGACCGCTGAGGGCGTCCGCTGTCTGCCTCATCTCCAGGTTCGCCGCGGTCGGCTGCACCCGGTCATGGTGCAATGACCGCGGGTATGTGGAGCGCGACCCGGGGGGAGACGGCGGCCGTGTACCGCAACCAGTCCGGGTCGTCGATGATCCGGAACGTGATGTACTCGAGCAGGTCGACGGCGCCCCCGTCCAGGTTCTGCTGCTCGCTCAGGTCGAGGCGCGCTGAACTGGCTACGCCGCGGCGCCGGCGCGAAGGTCCTCACCGAGCTGGCCGCCAGCGCGTTCCCCATGAGCCATGAGGCCCTCGATGCGCACCCCCCACCGGCGCGCCGCGGACTACCTGCGCGCCATCCTGTCGCCAATCACGCGCTGCCCGGCCGGGACGAAGCGCTGGTACGCACCGAACGCTTCGCAGCCGAGCTGCTCGCCGGCATCGACCACGACCCGGATCGGCGCCTGGTCGCGACGTTCGCCACCTGGCGGGTGCTCCCGCCGGCTACGCCGCGTCCAGCAGCATCCGCGCCCGCGCACCTACACCCGGCGCGCCCGCCAACAGATCACCGCCGCGGCCCGTTTCCTGGCCTGGCTCCCCGAGCGCCCCGCCGAACACCACAGCAGGCTGCGCGAGGCCACCCAGGCCGACGTCGACGCCTGGCTGGCCGGCGGGCCCCCAGACCTACCAGGTCCGGGACTTCCTGGACCGGGCCAGCGCACCCGGGCACGCCCCGCCGTTGCACGTGTCCCGGCTCGGGCGCAACCCCGGCGTCACCACCCGCGACGACGACCGCTTCGCCCAGCCCGCCCGGCTGTCCCCCACGACCCCGACCGGATCACCGCGATCACCACCGACCAGATCAGCCACCGCGACCAGCAGGTGTTCCTGCGCTGGGGCCCACCACGACGTGCACATCCCCGAGCCCGTGGCCACCCAACTGTCCACGCTGGTCCGCGACCGGCGCCGCCACCTCGGCGTCGGTACCCCCGGCCACCAGCAGCTGGCTGTTCCCCGGCCTGCTACCCGCCCGCCCGCTCACCGCCGCCCGGCTCGGCGAGCGCCTGCGCGCGCTCGGGATCCACGCCCAGCCCGCCCGCCGGGCCGCCCCCATCTCACTCGCCGCCCAGCTACCCGCCGCGGTCCTCGCCGAGTGCTGCACCTGCACCCGACTACCGCCGTCTGCTGGGTCCGCGACGCCGACGGCGACTGGAACCGCCACGCCGCCCAACTCGTCCAGGCCCGCGATCACCAACCATGACCAATGCCAACCACCCGCTCCGTGACAGCGGCAGGCATTCGCCCGGTTCGAACACTGCTGGTTACCAGTTTCGATGCCGGAGTGCCAGTACACGTCCTCCGAACCATCGCAGGCCATGGGTCCCTGACGACCACCCAACGATACCTACACCCCGACCGGCGCACCGTGACTGCAGCCGGCACCGCCCTCACCGCATACCTCCGCGCGCCGCGGTCCCCAGCCCGAGGCGATGTAGATCATGCGGAGAACCCCAGCCGACGTCCCTCGCACACGAACCCATCAGCGTTTTCCCTGCTAGAGATGCCGATGGGCGGTGCCTCCGTCCGGAGGACACCACCCATCGCGCCTGTCGGGACGACAGGATTTGAACCTGCGATCCCTTGACCCCCAGGGTGGCCCGAAGAGGCGTCCGACCTGAGGAAACAGAGAATCCGCTGGTCGCAGTGGTGCAGCTCACGGCCGTTGGAAGCAGGTCAACGTCGTTGAGCGCATCCAACTGCTCCAGATCCGCTCCACCCCGTTCAGTCAAAGCGCTGACGACCGAGCCGCCGGTGACGACGAACTGTCCGGTTGGAACGTGGTCGAAACGCGAGTACCACGGCTCAGAGCCTGTTGGCAAATGGTGTTGGTTGGGTTGCCCGAGGTGACGGTGGGTAGCGATTAGGTCACGGTGGTGTGTCGTACCGGGCAGGAGAACGGGCTCCTGATAGTCGAGGAGTACCACCTACCCGACCGACCAGA
>JBBSGM010000191.1:0-7400 GCA_038254065.1 Mycobacteriales bacterium
CCACTACGGGCCAGCCACCGGCGACAGCTACGTCGCCCCCCGCACCGACACCGAACACACCCTCGCCGACATCTGGGCCGAAGTCCTCGGCATCACCCAAGTCGGCGTCGAAGACAACTTCTTCGAACTCGGCGGCGACTCCCTGCGCAGCCTGCAACTCACGTCCAGGACGAAGGTGGCCTTCGACGTGATCGTGACGCCCCGCGAGGTCCTGATCGCTCGCACCATCTCCGGGCTGGCGGAACTGATCGAGGAGAAGGTGCTCGATGACCTCGAACGAATTGCCGTCCTGGCCGGAACAGACGAGGAACGCTGAGGAAGCGACCATGACGTCATCGCGACAGAGCCGTATCTCCGCACTGCCCGCCCATCTGCAGGAACAGCTGCGCCGCCGGTTGTCCGGCCGGTCCGAGCGACCTGACCGCATCGCGCCGGCGCAACGCACCGGCCCACTACCGCTGTCCTTTGCCCAGCAGCGGCTGTGGTTTCTCGACGAGTTCCAGCCGGGCGGTGCGGAATACAACAGCGCGCTGGCCCTGCGTCTGGTCGGCCCGCTCGACGTGGCGGCCCTCATCGCGGCGCTGCAGGCGCTGCCGGCTCGCCACGAGTCGTTGCGGACCACCTTCGACCAGGTGGACGGCAAGGGAGTGCAGATCGTACACCCGGCACTCGATCTGCCCGTGCCGCTGATCGACCTGCCCGACTCCTCGCGCCGGGCACCGGACGAGCTGGACCGCGTGCTCTCCGAGGAGTACTCCCGACCCTTCCACCTGCGGCGTGGACCGCTGTTCCGGGCGCTGCTGGTACGCCTGGCCGAGCGCGAGCACGTGCTGCTGCTCACCACACACCACATCGTGACCGACGGCTGGTCGATGGGAATACTGACCGGCGAACTCGGCGAGCTTTATGAGGCCGCCCTGCGCGGCGAGAAGGCCACGCTGCCACCGCCTTTGCAGTACGGGGATTACGCGGTATGGCAACGAACGCGGCCGGCGGACTCAGCACTGGACGGGCAGCTCGACTACTGGAAACGGCAGCTGGCCGGGATCTCTCCGCTGGAGCTGCCGACGGATCGAACGCGCCCGGCGGTGCACACCTCCGCAGGGGCCACCCACGACTTCCAGGTGCCGGCGCAGGTCACCGCCCGGCTCGGCGAGCTTGTCCGCGCCGGTGACACGACGCTGTTCACCGTCCTGGTAGCTGCCTGCCAGGCGCTGTTCGCCCGGTACGCAGGACAGGACGACATCGCCGTGGGCACGGTCGTCTCCGGCCGCAACCGGCCCGAGCTCGAGCGGACCATCGGGTTCTTCGCCAACACCGTGGTGCTGCGGGCATCCGTCGACGGGTCGCGGACCTTCAACGAGTTCCTCGGCAGCGTGAAGGACACCGTGCTGGATGCCTTCGCCCACGACGAGGCGCCCTTCGAACGGCTGGTCGACGCGCTCCACGCTGAGCGCGATGTCAGCCGCAACCCGCTGTTCGACGTCATGGTGTTGGTGCACAGCGCGAAGCCAAAGCCACCGATGTTCGGCGGGCTGCAGGTCGAGGACGTGGACGTGCCCAGGCGGGCGGCCAACTTCGACATCACCGTCGCGTTCCACGAGAGTGCCGACGTCCTCACCGGCCGGCTGGAGTACAACACCGACCTGTTCGACGCCGCCACCGTCGAGCGGATGGCCGGGCACCTGCAGATGCTGCTGGCCGGGGTCACCGCCGAGCCGGACCGACCGATGGCCGAGCTCTCGCTGCTGACCGAGGCGGAGCGGCATCGGGTGGTGGTGGCGTGGAACGACACCGGCCGACCCGTGCCGCCGGTGACGCTGCCGGAGCTGTTCGGGGCCCAGGTCGCACGGACCCCGGGCGCGGTCGCGGTGGTGGCCGACGGGGTGGAGCTGTCCTACGCCGAGCTGAACGAGCGGGCGAACCGCTTGGCCCGGCTGCTCGTCGAGCGGGGGGCGGGGCCCGAGGCGTTCGTGGCACTGGCGTTGCCGCGGTCGGCGGATCTGGTCGTCGCGTTGCTGGCGGTGCTGAAGTCGGGCGCGGCCTACCTGCCGATCGACCCGGGCTATCCGGCCGAGCGGATCACGTTCATGCTCGAGGACGCGCGGCCGCCGCTGGTCCTGACCACCCGCGCGCTGGTCGATCGGCTGCCGGCCGTGCCCGGAGTGCACCGGCTCCTTGTCGACGGGGTCGAGACCGTCGAGGCGCTGGCCGCGTGCCCGGGCAGTGACGTCACCGAGGCCGATCGGGCCCGGCCGCTGTCCGCGGCGCACCCCGCGTACGTCATCTACACATCCGGGTCAACCGGGCGGCCGAAGGGGGTCGTGGTCGCGCACGAGAGCGTCGTCGATCTCGTCACGTGGGCGGCCACGGACTTCGGCGCCGCGGCATTGTCCCGCGTGGTGGCCTCGACCTCGCTGAACTTCGACGTGTCGGTGTTCGAGATCTTCTGCCCGCTGATGCTCGGCGGCAGCATCGAGGTGGTGCCGGACGTGCTGGCGCTGGGGGACGGGACGGCCAGCCTGATCAGCGCGGTGCCCTCCGCGCTGTCGCAGGTGCTGGCGCAGGGCACGATCGCCCGAACGGCCGAGCACGTGGTGCTGGCCGGTGAGGGGCTCTCGGCGCGGGCGGTGCGCGAGATCCGCGCGGCGCTTCCCGGCAGCCGGATCGCGAACATCTACGGCCCGACCGAGGCCACGGTGTACGCGACCGCGTGGTACTCCGACGGCACCGATCTCGAACAGGCCCCGCCGATCGGGCGGCCGATCAGCAACACCCGGGCCTACGTGCTCGACGCCGCGCTGCGCCCGGTGCCGGTCGGGGTGCCCGGCGAGCTCTACCTCGGCGGTCGCGGGCTGGCGCGGGGGTACCTCAACCGGCCGGGGTTGACCGCGGAGCGGTTCGTGGCCAACCCTTTCGACGAGCCCGGTTCGCGGCTCTACCGCACCGGCGACGTGGTGCGGTGGAGCGCCGCCGGTGAGCTGGAGTACCTGGGCCGGGCCGACCACCAGGTGAAGATCCGCGGGTTCCGCATCGAGCTGGGCGAGGTCGAGGCGGCGCTGCTGGCCCACGAGTCCGTGGCCGAGGCGGTCGCGCTCGCCCGGGAGGACGACTCCGGGCACAAGCGGCTGGTCGCCTACGTCGTGCCGGCGGCCGACGAGACGGCCGACCCCACTGAGCTGCGGGGGCACCTGCGCGGGTTGCTCCCCGACTACATGGTGCCCTCGGCGTTCGTCGTGCTCGCAGAGTTCCCGCTCAACCCCAACGGAAAGCTGGACCGCCAGGCGCTGCCCGCCCCCGACTACGCCACCGCCACCAGCCGCGGGTACGTCGCCCCCCGAGGCGAGACCGAGCAGACCCTGGCCGGGATCTGGGCCGACGTGCTCGGCGTGCACCGGGTCGGGGTGGAGGACAACTTCTTCGAGCTCGGCGGCGACTCGATCCTCAGCATCCAGGTGGTCTCCCGGGCCCGACGGGCCGGCGTCGCGCTGACGTCGAAGGACGTGTTCCTGCACCAGACGGTCGCCCAGCTCGCCGCCGGGGTGCACGCGGCGGCCATCCCGACACAGCGGACCGAGCATCGCGCCATCACCGGCCCGGCGCCGCTGGGGCCGATCCAGAGTTGGTTCTTCGACACCCACGAGGCGCTGCCGCACTTCACCCAGTCCATGCTCGTCGAGCTGGCCGAGAACCTCGACGAGACCGCGCTGCGCACGGCCGTCGACGCGGTCGTCGGGCACCACGACGCGCTGCGCCTGAGCTTCGTCGCGGCCGACGGCGCGTGGCGGCAGGACATCCGACCCGCCGAGCGGACCGACGTTCTCCAACGGCTCGATCTGTCCACTCTGGACGATGCGCACCACTGGGCCGCCGTTCAGGACGCCGCCCTGGCCGCCCAGACCGGGCTGCACCTCGACGTGGGTCCGCTGGTCCGGGCCGTGCTGTTCGACCAGGGAGCCGGGTGGCGGCCCCTGCTGTTCCTCGCGATCCACCACCTCGTCGTCGACGGCGTGTCCTGGCGGATCCTGTTCGACGACCTGGAGACGGCCTACCGGCAGGCCCGAGCGGGCCGACCGGTGGAGCTCGAGCCGGTCGGCACCCCCTTCACCCAGTGGGCGCACCGGCTGGCCGAGCATGTCCGCTCCGGTGGGCTCGACGACGACCTGCCGTACTGGGCGGAGGTGCTCGGGAGCGCCCGGCCCGATCTGCCGGTCGACCGAACCGGTGCCAACACGGCCGGTTCCGCCCGCACGGTCAGCGCGCGGCTGGGGCGCGCGGACACCGACGCCTTGTTGCGCGACGTGCCCGGCGTGTACCGCACCCAGGTCAACGACGTGCTGCTCGCCGCGCTGGGCCGGGTGCTGTCCCGCTGGACCGGGCGCGACGCCGTGCTGGTCGGCCTGGAGGGTCACGGCCGCGAGGAGATCCTGGACGATCTCGACCTGTCGCGGACCGTCGGGTGGTTCACCAGCCAGTTCCCGGTCGCGCTGCGGACCGCTGCCGGCTCCGACTGGGGGCGGATCCTCAAGTCGGTCAAGGAGCAGCTGCGGGCGGTGCCCCACCGGGGGCTGAGCTACCAGGCGCTGGGCTACCTGAGCCGACCGGACGCCCCGGCACGCGCGCTGCGCGACGAGCCGCTCCCGCAGATCTGCCTCAACTACCACGGACAGTGGGACCTGGCAGCCGCCCACGAAGGCCTCGTCCGGGGCGGGGGCGACAGCGCCGGTGCGAACAGGGCGCCGGAGGAGCCCCGGACGTACCTGCTGGACGTCACCGGCGTCGTGGACGACGGGGAGCTGGAACTGAGCTGGCTCTACTCCGAGCAGGTGCACGACGAGGCCACGGTGCGGCGGTTGGCCGAGGAGATGGTCCAGGCACTGCGGGAGATCGTCGGACACTGCGCCCGGCCGGACGCCGGCGGGCGCACGCCGTCGGACTTCCCGCTGGCCCGCCTCGACCAGGCGGCCGTGGACCGGATCGTCGGGGACGGGCGAGGGGTGGAGGACATCTACCCGCTCACCCCGCTGCAGGCCGGCATGCTGTTCCACAGCCTGGTCGACCACGGCTCCAGCGCGTACCTCGACCGGGTCCGGTTGACGGTGGATGGGGTGTCCGATCCGTCCGCCCTGGGTGCGGCCTGGCAGCGGGTGGTGGACCGCACGCCGGCACTGCGCAGCGCCCTGGTGTGGGACGGCGTCCCCGAGCCGCTGCAGGTGGTGCACCGCCGGGCGACGGTGCCGACGACCTACCACGACTGGGTCGGTCTGTCCGAGCAGGACCGGGGCCGAGAGCTGCGGCGGCTGCTGGCCGAGGACCGGGCGGCCGGCATTGATCTCACCGCGGCGCCGTTGCTGCGGCTGGCGATCGCTCGCGTGTCCAACACCGAGGTCCTGCTGGTCGCGGCCTGGCACCACGTGGTGCTGGACGGCTGGAGCCTGGCCCAGGTGTTCGCCGAGGTGTGCGAGCAGTACGCGGCGATCGTCGGGGGCCGGGCGCCGCGGCTGGTGGCCCGTCGCCCGTTCCGCGAGTACCTGCAGTGGCTGTCCGACCAGGACGAGCGGCAGGCCGAAGCACACTGGCGCCGCGTGCTGGCCGGCATGGACGGGCCCACCCCGTTGCCCTACGACCGGCCGCCCGTCGAGGCGCACCGGGCGGAGTCCTCGCAGTCGGTGCACATCGAGCTGTCGGTCGAGGCGTCCGAGCGGCTGCACGGGGTGGCCGGGCGCAGCGGGCTGACGTTGAACACGGTGATGCAGGGGGTATGGGCCCTGCTGCTGGCCCGCTGCAGCGGCGCGCGGGACGTGATGTTCGGGACCACGGTGTCCGGCCGGCCGGCGGAGCTGCCCGGGGTCGAAGACATGGTCGGCATGTTCATCAACACCGTGCCGATCCGGGTCAGGATTGATGGACGGGAGGACGTCGCCTCATGGCTGCGTGGGCTGCAGGACGAGCAGGTCGAGTCCCGCAACCACGACTTCGTGTCGTTGGCCCAACTGCGCACCTGGAGCGACCTGCCCGCGCGGACGAACCTGTTCGACAGCGTGGTGGTGTTCGAGAACTACCCGATCGACGCCGCGGCGGCCGACGGTGCGGGCATCCGGGTGCGCGACGTCCAGGCGCAGGACAACACGACCTTCCCGCTCACCCTCAGCGCCTACCTCGACGACCGGCTGAGGTTCGACCTCTCCTACGACCCCGAGCTGTTCGACGCCACCACCGTTGCGGACATGGCTGAGCGATTGCAAACCCTGCTGGGCCGGATCGCGGCCGGTCCGGACCGGCCGGTGGGCGAGCTGTCGGTGCTGACCGAGGACGAACGCCACCGGGTGCTGGTGGAGTGGAACGACACTGCGCTGGAGGTGCCGGCTGCTGCAACGCTCGCGGAGGTGTTCGAGGCCCAGGTGGCGCGCACTCCGAGCGAGACGGCGGTGGTGTGCGGGGACGCGGAGTTCTGCTTCGCAGAGCTGAACGCGCGGGCGAACCGGTTGGCGCACCACTTCATCGCTCTGGGCGTCGGCCCGGAGCGGATGGTGGCGCTGGCGCTGTCGCGGTCGGTGGAGATGGTGGTGGCGCTGCTGGCGGTGTTCAAGGCCGGCGGGGTGTACCTGCCCGTCGACCCGGACCTGCCCGCCGACCGGATCGGATTCGTGCTGCGCGACGCCGCGCCGGTGCTGGTGGTCACGACGTCCGGAAGTGGGGCCGTCCGCGACGTCGTGCCCGACGCGACCCCGGAGTTGGTGCTCGATGAGCCCGCAAGCCAGGCCGCGGTGGCCCGGTGTCCGGACTCCAACCCGACCGACGGCGAACGGATCGGGGCGCTTACGGGGGACAACTCTGCCTACGTCATCTACACCTCGGGGTCGACCGGCCGGCCGAAGGGCGTGCTGGTCGAGCACCACAGCCTGGTCAACCTGCTGGCCAACCACCGCCAGGGATTCGTGGCGGCGGCCGGTGGCGGCCGGCTGCGGGTGGCCCTGGTCGCGGTGTTCTCCTTCGACACCTCGTTGGAGGGGCCGCTGCTGATGGCCGACGGCCACGAGCTGCACCTGCTCGACGACACGGTCCGGCTGGACCCGGCGGCACTGGTCGACTACGTCGCCGAGCACCGGATCGACTTCCTCGACCTCACCCCGTCCTTCGTTCAGCACATGCTGCTGCCGGCCGGCCTGCTGAGCAACCAGCGGCACCGGCCGAAGGTGCTGATGCTGGGTGGGGAGGCGCTGGGGGAGTCGCTGTGGCGGGAGCTCGCCGCGGCGCCGGACACGGTCAGCTACAACTTCTACGGCCCGACCGAGACCACCATCGACGCGTTGTCCTGCCGGGTGGGGGAGGTGGCGCGCCCGGCCGTGGGCCGCCCGCTGGTCAACATGCGGGCTTACGTCCTCGACGGCGAGCTGCGC
>JBBSGM010000192.1:0-7343 GCA_038254065.1 Mycobacteriales bacterium
CGAGCAGGGTGGCCGAGAGGTTCATCGGGGCGGCGGTGGCGTAGCACTCGTGGACCTGCAGTTGCCGGTAGAGCGAGGCGTCCCCGACATACCCGGTGAGGCTCAGGAGGTGGTCCACGGTGAGCCGGCGCGGGCCGTCCGGTGTTCGCAGCTGCACCCGGACCCGGTCACCATCGGTGTCCAGCGCTTCCACCGCGCACCCGGTGTGCACCACGACCCGCTCGTGACCGCCCCGGGCGAGGTGGCGTGCGGTGTCGACCAGGGTCTGGCGAGCGGGCAGGGAGTCGTCGGGGATCTCGCCCCAGTCCGGCAGCGGTGCGCGGATCACCCATTCCAGGCGGGTGTCGGGGAACGCGGCGAGGCTCTGCGCGGCGGTCTGCGCGGATTTTCCCGCGCCGACGAGCAGGACGGTGCCGCACCAGCGGGTCCGTTGCTGATGGTTCTCCAGCGGTGGGAGGGTGCGGATGATCCGCGCGCTCAGTGTGCTCTCACCGCGGGCCGCGATGCCGCCGTCGCCGGTCGGGTTGGGGTGGCTGTGGGTGCCGGTGCAGTCGAGGATCGTGTCGGCGGTGTGCACCAGGTCACCGTCGGGTGTGTCGATCAGGAGCCGGAACGGTGCGGCGGCGCGGGTCGGGGTGGAGATCTCCTCGTGCTTGAGCAGCCCGGTGCGTCCGACCGCGCGGATGCGGTGCCGCAGCAGGATCCGACCGGCGAGCGCCGGGTGGGCCGCGAGCGGTCGCAGCACGGTGTCGTGCAGTTCGTCCCCGCTCGGACAGCGCTCGTCGTCGGGAACCTCGGGCAGGTGGGTGCGCATCCGGCGGGACAGGTTCATGTGCCATGGGGTGAACAGCCGCACGTGGCCCCACGTCGCGACGTGCGCGCCTACCGTGGCGCCGGCCTCGTACACGGTGAACGGAAGTCCCGCCTCGGCGCAGGCCAGGGCGGCGTCGAGGCCGACCGGTCCGGCCCCCAGGATCGCGATCCGCGTCGGTGGCGATGTCATCGGTTGTTTCCCCTCGTCGACCAGGCGCTGCCGGTCCGTCGGTCACGAGCGGGCCGGGTCGCCGTCGATCGCCTCACCGCCGGCATCAGACCGCGCAGTTGTAGACCAGCGGCAGCAAGCCGTCGGACTGGCGCAGCCGCAGGAACGTCTCCACCACCCGCCGCTTGGCCTCGCTCATCGGGACCTCGGGGCCGGCGAGCAGCATGTCGGGGGAGGTGTCGACGTCGGCGCCGGCCGGGTGCCAGTGCCAGCCCTGGGCGGTCACGGTCAGCTCCGGCACCGTGTTGTCCTCACCGATCGGTATCCCGTCGTCGGAGTGGCCGCGTTTGACCAGGGGGCGCACGGCGAAGGCGCGGCCGGCGATCCCCTTGGCGGCGAGGAGCTCGCGCAGCGGCTCGACGTGGTCGATGTTCTGCGGGGTCTCGGTCATCCCGACCCGCACCGGCAGGCCCAGCGTCAACGCGGTGTCCAAGCCGTCCATCGCCCGCGCCCAGGACCCTTGGCCGCGGTGCGCATCGTGCAGGTGCGGCTGCGCGCCGTCGATCGAGGTCTGCAGGGTCAGCCGGGGGCGCCCGGCCAGGCGTTGCAGCTGCTCGCGCCGGTAACCCTGGTACAGCATCCCGTTGGTCAGGCACACCACGTCGATCCGTTCGGTGGCGTAGAGCAGTTTGTCGACGATGTCGGGTTGCAGGAATGGTTCCCCGCCGGTGACGTACAGCTCGGTGAAACCCTCCTCGACCGCGTCGGCGACCAGCTCCCGGAACCGGTCCATGTCGACCTCGCGCCGCGGCGCCTGCGGTGAGGACGCGACCGAGCAGTAGTCACAGGCGAGGTTGCAGTGAAAGTTGGTGTAGAGCCACAGCCGCGGCGGGAACATCGCCGACCCGAACAGCGGCAGCACCGGCAGCCCGTCATCGGGAACCGGTGGTACGTCCGCCCATGACACCGCGGCGCCGGAGAAGGCCGGCAGCGCGGACTTGTAGAGCTG
This sequence comes from Mycobacteriales bacterium, assembly GCA_038254065.1. GTDB lineage: Bacteria > Actinomycetota > Actinomycetes > Mycobacteriales > Pseudonocardiaceae > Pseudonocardia. The sequence goes on from JBBSGM010000192.1 coordinate 1,992, forward strand.
GTAACGCCCCCGCGATCGCTCGGCCGGGGGCACGATCTCCAGGCACGTGGTCCAGTACCCGGTCTCGACGGCCTGCGCGAACGCCTCCGGCAGCCCGGCCGCGCGGATCGAGGAGGCCTGGGCGGCCCAGTCGTAGTCCAGTGCCACCAGCTCCGCCGACGCCACCCCGTCCGGGGCGTCGGGACTCAGGTCGAGGATCGCGAACCAGACGTGGGTGCCGCCGTCGTTGGCCGGCCGCCCGAGCACCCCGACGTTCACCACCAGTGTCTCGCCGCCGTCGCGGCGCCGGACCCGGCGGATCCAGGGCAGCCCGGTGTGGGTGCAGCAGATGACGTCGGCGCCCGACTCCGCGACCCGCAGCTCGTGCTGGGTGTCGGTCAGTGACTCCCACCAGAAGTCGTTGACCGCCAGCGTGGAGCCGTGCACCAGGTGCACGTCGACACCGTCGATGTTCTCGCGGTGCTCGGTGTCGAGGGTGCGCATCCACGCCGCGAACTCGGGTGAGGTGTGGCGGAAGGTGTAGGCGTAGGCGATCGCGGCGAACGCGTTGTCGGCGTCATCGGAGTAGCCGCACCCGCAGTCGGCCTGGCCGCCGCCGATGGCCACCTCGTAGTTCCCGGCGATGCACTCGACCCCGTTGTCGACCAGCAGCGGCCAGATCGCCTCGGGCTCGGCGCCGTAGGCGCCGAAGTCACCCAGGCAGAACAGCCGTTCCGCACCGGCGGCCCGGGCGTGGGTGAGGAACGCGCTCAGCGCGTACGGGTTGGAGTAGGGGCCCCCACAGATCGCCAGCCTCTTCACGGCGCCGTCTCACTTCCCGCATCGTCGGTCTCGTGTCGGGTGGGGAACCCGCCGCGGGCACGGGTGCTTCCCGTCGTGGCCGGAAAGATCGCCGGAGGGGGATGGCCGCGCAGACCCCGGGAGAGTTCGTGGAAGCGTTCGGCGGTCCGGTCGGGTTCCTTGGCCCCGGTCCCGTCCCCGAACAGGAAGGCCGCCCGTGCCACGCTCACCTGGAGAGGACCTCGGGCGGCACCGCGGCGCGACGGCGCAGCGCGCGCCGGCCGGGTACAGCACCGCTGACACGCCCACCGCGGCCGAGCAGGTGCCTCCCGGTGAGACGAGCAGGCGCGCCACCGAGCTCACTGTGTCGATCATCGTGCCGGTTCTCGACGAGGAACCCCGGATCGGGGCCATGCTGGCGCGGCTGGGCCGCGACTTCCCCGGGTGCGAGGTCGTCGTGGTCGACGGCGGGTCCAGCGACGCGTCCGCCGACCTGGTGCGCCCGCCGGCCCGGCTGGTTCGCAGCGTCCGCGGCCGCGGCGCCCAGCTCAACGCCGGTGCCGTGCACAGCAGCGGGGAGGTGCTGTGGATCCACCACGTGGACACCCGCGTCGACCCGGCCGCGTTGGGGCAGCTACGCGCGGCCCTGTCCGACCCCGCGGTCGTCGCCGGTGGGCTGACCCTGCGCTTCGACCGCCGCACCCCGAGCCTCGACTACGTCGCCGCCACCTCCAACGCGCGGGCGCGGCGGCTGCACTGGATCTTCGGCGACCAGGCCATGTTCGTCCGCCGCACCGCTCTGCAGGCGCTGGGCGGCTTCCCCGACCTGCCGATCATGGAGGACCTCGAGCTGTCGCGCCGGTTGGCCCGTATGGGGCAGACCGTGGTGCTGCCCGCGACGTCCACCGCCTCGGCGCGCCGGTTCACCGAGCACGGCACCCTGCGGATGCTCGCGTTCATGCAGTGGCTCAAGCTTCTCTACTTTGCCGGCGCCGACCCCGTCGCGCTCGCCCGCTGCTACGCCACCGGCCCTCGCTCGCTACGCCGGCGGACCCGGCCCTGCGTGTCCCCCGCCCGGGCTCCGCTGCCCGATCCCGCATCCCCTGACCCGGCTACCGGAGGTCAACGATGAATCCCGCAGGTGAGACGGGGCTGCCGAGATCGGTGTGCGGCTCGACCGGTTGGCGTGGAGCGCGCGGCACACCACGATCCTGCTCGCGTTGGGCGCCGGATGGCTGTTCGACTCGTTCGAGGTACAGCTGTTCTCCAGCGCCGTGGGCCCCCTCGCGACCACTTCGGCGCCTCGTCATCGCGTTCTGGCTGACCGGCGTCGCCGCCATGGCCCTGTACGCGCGGACCGGCGGCACTGACGCCGCCCGGCGCCCACTCGAGACCCTCGCCCCGCAACCAGCGACCCCATGACCGGACCCCCCGCACCCCGATCGCGGTTCCTGCGACCCGCGCTGCTGGTCATGGCGCGGGCGCCGGTGCCCGGCGCGACCAAGACCCGACTCCAACCTCTGCTGGGCCCCGACGGGTGCGCACGGCTACAAGCCGCGCTCATCCGCCACGCTGCGACGCTCGACCACGGCGCGGGATTCCTCGCCCACGCCCCAGCCGATACCGCGGAACTCGTGCGACCGCTCGTCGGCCCGCGCATGGTCCTGTTCCCCCAGCACGGCAGCGACCTCGGGCAGCGCATGGCCACCGCGGTGGACGAGGCCGCGATCCGTGGGTCCGGGTCAGTGATCCTCATTGGCACCGACTGTCCCGTCCTGCGCCCGGCGCACCTCAGCGCCGCCACCGCCCAACTCGCCCAGGGCTGCGACGTCGTTCTCGGCCCCGCCTATGACGGCGGCTACTACCTCATCGCCCTCGCCCGCCCCGCCCCGAGCGTCTTCGCCATCCCCATCTCCGCCTGGGGTGGACCCCAGGTCACCGCCCATACCGTGAACGCCGCCCAGGCGGCCGGACTGACGCTCGGGTTCATCGACCCCGAACACGATCTCGACACCCCGGACGACGCGGCAGCGATGCTGCCCGACCCCCGCCTGCCGCCCGAGATCGCCACGATCCTGCGCTCACCCGAGCCCGGACAACCCGGCCCATGAACCATCACCCGATGGTCTGACCAGAGCGCAGCGGGGACGTGGCCGCGGCCACGCGTGAGGGGCCCGCCGTCCCCCCGGCCGGGTTACTCGGCGTCCAGTACGGCGTCGATCTCCTCGTCGACACGTCGTCGATCTCAAGCCGCTCCATGATCTTGGCTGTGCGCAGCTCGGCTTTGACGCACCAGCTCTGGTGTGCGGGATCGGAGCACTCGGTGGTGACCGGTTTGGTGGATCTCGATCTCGTCGAAGGAAAGCTCGACCTCCCGGCGTTCACGGTAGGCGGCGGCGAACTCGACGGCGGGTGCGAGCTCGTGGTCAAGCAGCGAGGTGATCAGGCAGAACAGCTCCCCGCAGCCGGTCCGATTCTCGATCATGTACTCCACGACACGGCTGAGGTGTACCGACAGCCAGGGTGACCCTGACGTACCGGTACGAGGACCGGACGGCTCTGGCCGAAGTGAGACCGTCAGCTCCCGAGGTGCCAAATCTTCCTGTCGATGTTCGCTAGCTTTTGGCGGAACTTGGTATGTCGCGGATAAGCAAATGTGAAGAGCCTCCCGTGTCGGCAGGCTTCGTCGCATGATTTTGCCCCGGCCTAAATCCTGACCGCGAGTGGGTCGGCGGCCTCTGCGCACCGCTGTGGGGACTTGCGACGGCTCGTCCCCAACGTTGACGACATGATCGATAAGTGCGCGCGAGGCAACCGATCTTGTTCGGCGCTACGAGAGATGCGTCAGTGTCGCCCACCCTGCTGATTGCCTGGTGTGCAAGAGCGTGGGTGCATGCCGCTGGACTACAGTGTCGGTAATGCCGGATGGGTCATGCGATGGCGGTGATGTCGCCGTCGTCGAAGTAGATCGCCTGGTGTAGCCGGCCGCCGAGCGCGGCGGCATAGCGGGCGAGGACGTCGTGCCCGGAGATCTTGCCCTGTTCGATCTGGGAGACGCGGCCCTTGGTGACGCCCATCTTGTCGGCCACCTGCTGCTGGGTCATGCTGCGGGCCCGTCGAACCTCGGCGAGGCGGTGGCCGAGCACCTCGGCGAGCAGCTCGCGCTTGCCGGCCTCGACGGCGGCTTCGCCGCCGGCTCGCTCGACGTGCTCGGCGCGGATGTCGTTCCAGTTCACGAAGCTGTTCATCGCTGTCCCTCCTCCTGCGTGCGTTCTTTGAGGTAGCGCTCGTACCGCTGCTCGGCGAGTGGTACGGCGTGGCGGTACCAGGTGTTCCATTGGCCTGCCTTGTCTCCGGCGACGAGCAGGATGCTCGAGCACCAGGGGTCGAAGGCGAAGAGGATTCGTACGGTGCCTGGCCTGAGTTCCTTGAGGTTGGCGATCGAGGAGCCGTGGATCGTGTCGACAAGTGGACGGCCGAGGCCGGGCCCGGTCTCGGCGAGTGTGTCGATGGCCTGGACCACTCGGGCATGCGAGGCGGCGTCGAGTCCGTCGAGCCACTCGCGGACCTCGTTCGCGATGTAGACCTGCCACTCGCCGGCATCCACGAACCGAAGTATAGCGTCAGGTATACGACAGGCCGTTGGGGGCTGCAGGTCGGCTGCCAGACAGGATCGATGGGGTGGCGTGGCGGTCGGGCGGCCGAGAAACTCCCGGCTCCCGAGACCCTGCGCAGGCTCGCGGCCGCCGTCCTGCAACACCAGGCCGGACGCCTGCAGGACGACGCGACCCTGCTGCTGGTCGAATGGTCCGGCGGGGGGCACTTTCGGATGTTCCCGACGTCGACTCCCGAACCCATCCGATACACGGTTGAACCCACCCCGCGGCTCCGCGGGCTCCGCCGGCTTTCCGTCCGCTGTGCGACAGGCGCCGGACTCCGGGTGAGGATCATCGCCGCGGGGGATGCCGGAAGGCGTCCAGCGCATGCCGATCACGGGTAGTCCCGGGGGTGACCCCGTCCGCTCGACCCCGCGCCACGGACCCACCCACACGCATCAAGCGGAGCCTGCCTTGGGTCACACCAGCCGCAGGATGATCACGCGCTCTCGCTCGTGCACGACGGTGTACACGATGAGGCCGGGCCGCCGCCGTAGGTGGTGGTCCACTGATCGGTGAGATCGTCGTACCCGTCCCGTGGCTGGCGCGGGTTCTCCAGTAGCTCCTCAACCCGTGCAGAGACCTGCTTACGCCTGTCGGTGGGCCGGCTGGCGAAGTACTCCCGCGCGATCTCCAGCCACACCAGGCCGTAGCGAGCCATCAGTGCCGCCCCTCCCCGCGCCCGCCTGGTTCCTACAGCTGCACCCAGTTCTGGAGGGTTCCCGATTTTATTGACAGTGATTTAAGCTGCCAGTTCGGTGATGTTTCTGTATCCTATCTCGTATTCGACAGGTGTCAAGTAGTCGAGTGTGGAGTGTCGCCGGCGGCGATTGTAGTAGCCTTCGATCCACAGGAATGTGTGCTGCCGAACCTCGGCGAGGTCGAGCCACGGGCGGGTCAGGGTCGTTTCAAGATC
>JBBSGM010000193.1:0-7286 GCA_038254065.1 Mycobacteriales bacterium
GGCGAACCTGACCGAGGCCAGCCTCTACGAGACGAACCTGACCAGGGCCAACCTCAGGTGGGCGATGCTGACCGGGGCCGACCTCGCCAAGGCGAACCTGACCGAGGCCCAACTCGTCAAGGCGAACCTGACCGGGGCCGACCTCGAGGAGGCGAACCTGACCGGGGCCGACCTCTACGAGGCGGACCTCACCGGGGCCAACCTCCATCACGCGAACCTCACCGGGGCCAACCTCGACGGGACGAACCTGACCCGAGCCCTCGTGGGGACGGACCTCACCGGTGTTCGAGGCCTGAGCCAGGCGCAGCTCGATGCTGCGTTCGCCGACGAGGACACCTCACTCCCGGCTGGACTACGCGGTCCAGGGCCATGGCCCGGTCGGGAGGCGGTGCAGCCCCGGTGAATCACCAGTCCGTCGCCGACGGGGCTGCGGACCTGGTCGTCCCACCGAGTGATGCTGTTCGGAAGTGGGTACCGAGCAGCCATGGCTGTGGACGTCGACCGGCCCCCGTCCCGGGGCCTCGCTCTCACGGTGCTGGGTAGCGGCGGCCCGTTCGTCAACCCCCGGCGCGCCTCGTCGGGCTACCTGCTCTGGTGCGACGGGCGCCCACGGTTGCTCGTCGACGCGGGCGGCGGCACCTTCGAGCGGCTGGGCCGCACCGGGGTCGACCCGGCCGAGCTCGATGCGGTGCTGCTCACCCACCTGCACATCGACCACAGCGGCGGTCTTGCGCCGGTGGTGTTCGGCGCGTGGATGGCCGGGCGGACCCGCCCGCTGATCGTCTCCGGACCGGCCGGCGACGGCGAGCAACCCGGCGTCGACCGCTTCACCGAACTGCTCTTCGGCACCGACGGCGCGTGGAGCTATCTACACAGCTTCGACGGGTTCGGGATCGACGCAAGGCCGGCCCCGAGCGACACCGGATCCACCGTGCTGAGAACGGTTCTCGAGCTCGACGGGCTGCGGGTCAGCACGGTCGCGGTGCCGCACGCCATGATGCCCGCCGTCGCCTACCGGATCGACGCCGGCGAGGACTCGGTGACGGTGAGCGGCGACGTGCAGGGCTTCCACCCACCGCTGGCCGAGCTGGCCGGCCGCACCGGTCTGACTGCTGCTCTCCCACGTGATGCCGGAGCTGGAGAACGAGCGGGACGACGCGGAACGGCTCGTGCGGAAGGCCTATCACGGGGAGGTGCGCTGGGCGCACGACCTGGACACGGTGGTGGTGGGACGCGGCGGAGCCGGATAGGTGCGCAGGGCCGGGCGGTCGGCGGACGGGCGACCTGGCCCGGCTGGTCACCCGAGTGCCGCGCCCACGACAAGGCCGAGCAGATATGTCGTCCCGGCTGCCGCTGCCCCGATGCCGAGCTGGCGCAGACCCCGGCGCAGCGGCGGCCCGCCCGACAGCACCCCCACGGTGGCGCCGGTGAGCAGCAGGGCCGCCCCCACCAGCACGGCCGCCGCCACGAGCGCGGTCGTGGCCCGCAAACCCAGCAGGAACGGCAGCACGGGTACGGCGGCCCCGGAGCCGAAGAAGCAGAAGCTCGACACCGCGGCCCCGAGCCCGGTACCCACGACCTCGTGCCGGTCGTCCTCGGCCGCCCTGGCGGACGCGGCCTCGGCGAGTGGACCGGCCAGCAGCGCGTCGGCGCGCCGCTGGGCCTGTTCGCCCGACATCCCCCGGGCCCGGTAGACCAGGGCGAGCTCGTTCGCGTCGACGTCGAGGTCGGGAATCCGTTCCGGGCCCGCCGGGTCCGGAGCCGACGCGGCCAGCAGCTCGCGCTGCGACCGAACCGAGACGTACTCCCCCGCTCCCATCGAGAGCGCCCCCGACAGCAGCCCGGCCACCCCGGTCAGCAGCACCGTGGTGGTCCCCGCACCGCCCCCGGTCACGCCGAGGACCAGGGCGAGGTTGCTGACCAGCCCGTCGTTGGCGCCGAAGACGGCGGCCCGGAACGTCCCCGACACCCGCGCGCGGCCCCGCGCAGCGAGCCCGCGCACCACCTCGGCGTGCACCCGCTCATCGGCCGCCATCGCTGCGGTGGCGTCGGTGTCACCGTCGTAGGGCGAGCGGCTCTCCGCCCGCTGGGCAAGCGCCAGCACGAACACCGAGCCGAACCGGCGGGCCAGCAGCGCCAGCAGTCGCCAGCGCAGCTCACCGCGTTGTTCCGGGCCTGCGTCGGGCCCGAGCAACCGCGCCCAGTGCCCCGCGTGGCGCTCCTCGGCCTGGGCCAGCCCCAGCAGGATCTCCCGCTCCTCACCGGTGCGCCGCGCCGCGAGGTCCCGATAGGCCCTGGCCTCCTCGCGCTCGTCCGCGAGCCTGCGCCGCCACCGGCGCAACGTCGACCGGCGGTGGCGCTGTGACCAGCGTCCGAGGCGGTGGAAACCGGCATGCATGGTCTCAGGCTGCCAGATCCGGCAACCGATCACGGATTGTCACTGTGAGTACCCGCAATGGCCCTCTTCGTGCGAACATCTCCCGAGGGTGGTGGCCGATGACTCGCAGTTCCCACCGATATCGTCTACCTGCCGGGTGCACAACAGGGAACAGCCGTTCGTCCGGGGTACCTCGTTCGGTCCGTGACATCACGCGAAATTGTCGCCGATCACTGTAGACAAACCCCGCAGTGCCGCGGCGGGTTACGCGTACGATGATCCACGGAGGTTTTCCCCGCAGGTCCCGGCTTCTCGTGGTCGACTGACACGTGATCGAGTGGTGGGCAGGACAATCATGCGTACCCTCGTGCCACGTGCTCAGCCGAGGGCCTGAGCAGGGACGACGTGAGTTAACGGCCCGATCTGCTCGATGCCGGTCGGCCGAGCCGCAGTGGCGCCGCCGTTCCATCTCGGTAGTGGCGGATCGGGTTAGGTAGTGACATCGCGTCAGCACCGGTTGATGATGAGTCGGGCGGAACCGACTCGACGGCGGTCCGTGAGAAACTCAACGGTCCTGATTTTCGCCGCCGGAGTGGGGATGGTACGAGGCAAGCCCGAACACGGCCGTAGGCCCTTACACGTATAATGGAGCTCTACATCCTCATGCGCGTACTTATCACGACGACGCCCGGTTTCGGTCACCTGTCTCCGATGGTGCCGCTCGCGTGGGCGCTTCGATGCGCCGGGCACCAGGTCGTCGTCGCCGGTCCGCGGCCGATCGCGAACGCCGTGCGGGCGGCCGGGCTCGTCCACATCCCGGTCGGGGAGCGGACCCCGCTGGACCTGTGGTCGTCCGACGCCGGGCCTGCGGGTGATCGTGGCTTCAGCATGGAACCGTGGGTCGACCTCGCCGAGGACACCATCGCGGCGACCGTCGACGCGATCGGGCAGTGGCGTCCGGACCTGGTCTGCTCGGACTTCGTCGAGTTCGCCGGCCCGGTCGCAGCGGCCCGATGCGGCGTTGCGTCAGTGGTGCACCAATGGGGCATGCACATGTCCTCGGCGTTGCTCGGTACGCTCTTCGGTGCTGTGGTGCGCCGCCGCTTGCGCGCGTTGGGCGAGCGGTTCGGCGTGACCCCCGAGGCGGCGGCGCCGGCGGCGACGCTCACCCTCTGTCCGCCGAGCCTCTCGGCCTTCGACTCCACCGGCTGGCTGCCCATGCGCCACATCCCCTACTGCGGTTCGGGAATCATGGCGCCCTGGTTGTTCGAACCCCGGATGCGGCCGCGGATCTGCGTGACGATGGGCAGCGTCGCCATCGACGCCGGCGTGACGGGACTGCGCGACACGGTTGAGGGGCTGGCCGACCTCGATGTGGAGGTCGTGTTGACCGGTCCCGGCTCGCGCAGCTCAGAGCTGCTCGACGAGCTGCCCGGCAACGTCCGCGCGGTGAGCTGGCTGGCGTTCGATCAGCTCTTCCCGACGTGTGACCTGGTCGTCCACCAGGGTGGGTCCGGAACGGCGATGAACGCCCTGCAGTTCGGGCTGCCCCAGCTCGTGCTCCCCCAGATGTGCGACCAGTTCGACAACAGTGATCGGCTCGTCGTCGCCGGTTGTGCCCGCGCCATCGGGTTCGAGGAGCGGGCTCCCAGGGCGATCCGCCACCAGGTGGAGGAGCTGCTCGACGAGCCGTACCACCGGCAGCGTGCGCAGTCGATCGGCCGGGAGATCGAGGCGATGCCCGCGCCGGGCGATGTGGTCGGCCACCTCGAAGCGCTCGCGGGGGCCGGGCTGTCAACGGTGCCGCATCTCCTCGCGGTCCGATGACGCCACCTCAGGAGGCAGGTATGCCGACGGCATTCCGGCGCCCGATCCGGGGCCTGCACCGCACCGCGATCGACAGCGAACGGGGCCGGATCGCGATCATGCGTACCGACCCGAACGACGAGCCCGAGCCGTCGCGCATGGTGGTCATGGTGAACGGGCTCGGCGACACCAAGGAACACTGGGCCCCGGTGTTGCGGAAGATCGCCCGGGCCGGCTACGACGTGTGCAGCTACGACCACCTCGGCCAGGCCGAGTCCGGCGGCCCCGACCAGAGCGGTTACTACACGCTCGAGTCGATGGCGGCCGACCTGTTGTCCGTGGTCGACGCGATGGCCCCGGTGGGGCACCCCGTCCACCTCGTCGGCAGTTGCCTGGGCGGTTTCGTCGCCCGCGAGCTGGCGGCCACATCCCCGCACCGGGTGCGGAGCTTGGTGCTGCTCGGGTCCGGCCTCGACCTGGCCACCTCGTCCAACCCCGTCATCCACGAACAGATCGAGCAGATCATCGCCACTGGTGGGGTGGCCGGGGTGTTCGAGGACGTGCGCGCCGGGGCGATGCGAGCCGGGATCTCCCACCGGACCCTCGAACTGGTGCGCGAGTCCTACCTGACCACCCGGCCCGGCTTCTTCGCGGGGTTCTCCCGTTCGGCCGTCGAACACCGCGTGGGTGAGCTTGCGCCCGGGCTGCCGGTACTCGTCGCCCACGGGTCGGCCGATGCCGTCTGGACCCCGCGGGTCCAGCAGGCGATGGCCGAGCGGCTCCGCGCGCGCCTCGTGGTGATCGAGGGCGCGGGCCACACCACGATGGTGACCCATCCAACGACCACCACCGACTCCCTCGTGCGGTTCTGGCACGACGTCGAGCTGCCGGTACCGGCCGCGGTGGGTTCGACATGACGGCGGTGACCGCGGCGCGGTCCACCTGCCCGGACGCGATCACCGCGTTCCGCAAGCTGCTGTCCCCGCGCGGCGACCAGGATCCGTTCCCGCTCTACACGACGCTGCGCGAGCTCGCCCCGGTGTTGGCCAACCCACCGTTCCTGCCCGGCGGCGTCGTGCTGAGCCGTCATCAGGACTGCTCGGCTGCATTGCGCAACCGGGCGCTGCATCCCATCAGTGGTGGTATCAGCTCCTGCTCGTCCGACGAGCGGTCCGCGGCGGCCGAGCTGACCTCCCAGTGGTTGCTCACCCAACACGGGCCGCGCCACGCCTACCTGCGCGGCCTCGTCGCCGGCCATTTCGGCCGGGACCGGTGCAACGGACTGCGCCGGTTCGTCGAGGACCTTGCCGACGGCTATCTCGAGGGCTTGGCCGAGGCCGCGCGGGCGCACCGGAGCGTCGATCTCGTCGAGGCTCTACTGCTGCCCTTTCCGTTGAGCATCATCGGCCACATCATCGGCATCCCCGACGCCGCCGCGCAGTCCCTGGCCTGGGCGGGGCGGTCGGCCTCCGAGGCGGTCGAACAGCTCAAGAGTCCGGCGCAGCTGCGGCGGATCGACGGTGCCGCCGCCGATCTCGGCCAGTTCTTCACCGATGCCCTCCGCCGGCGCCCGGTCGGGTCCCGCAACGACCTGCTCTCGTCGTTCGCCCGACAGCCCGGTTCGGACAACGCGGCCGAAGAGCAGGAGCTGGTGAGCAACCTGAGTTTCGTGTTCACCGCCGGTTTCGACTCCTCCACGAGCCTGCTGGGCACGGCCGTTCGGGCGTTGCTGGAGCACCCGCGCCAGGCCGCGATGCTGCGGGAGGGATCGGTCGCGCCCCGCATTGCGGTGGCAGAGCTGCTGCGCTACGACCCGCCGGTCCACATGACGATGCGAGCCGCGCACGAACCGACGTGCGTCGGCGGGGAGGATGTGCCGGCCGGCGGACTCGTCTGGCTCCTGCTCGGCTCGGCAAACCGCGACCCGGAGCTCGTCGATCGACCGGACCAGCTCGACATCACCCGGACGCCGGTGCCCAACCTGTCGTTCTCGGCCGGGCCACACTTCTGCGTCGGTGCGCACCTGGCCATGATGGAGGCCGAGGTGCTGCTCCCGCGGCTCCTGCGCCGGTTCCCGGAGATGGCACTGGCGGGTAGGCCACGATACCGCTCGCCCGGTACGGCCCTGCGCGGCATCGACCACCTCCCCGTCGTGCTTCGACCGGCAACCTGATCCCGCCGGGGACCACGGGTCGAGGTGGTGGACGCCGGTACGCATGGGTTCCGGCTGGTAGCTGCCGGCCGGCGCGAGCGGGCCCGCGGGCTCAGCTCCCGGGCAGCTGGCCGAGGGTGACCGTGACGGTGCGGGTGCCACCTCCCGGGCCGGTCACCTCGACAGGAACTGCCTGCCCGGGATTCAGCTGGGCGAGCACCGTCGCCAGGTCCTGGGCGGTCGGCACCCGGGTGGCGTTGACCGCGGTGATGATGTCGTCGGCCTGGATCCCGGCGGTGGCGGCGGGCCCGCCGGGTATGACGGAGCCGACGCCGACACCGGCCGGCGCACCACTCTGGTCGACCACGGTGACCACGCCCACGCCGAGTGCGGCCCGGTGGGAGTTGACGACCCGGCCGTTCTTGATGATCTGCCCGGCGATGTCGGTGACGACGTTGCTGGGGATGGCGAACCCGATCCCCGGCGCGGCCGAGCCCCCGCCGACCTGCTGGTCCACCGCGGCCAGCGTCGGCACGCCGACCACCTGGCCGGACAGGTCGACCAGGGCGCCGCCGCTGTTGCCCGGGTTGATCGCCGCGCTGGTCTGCACGACGTCGGGCAGCGTCGCGCCCGGGGAGTCGGCGCTGACCGGTTCGGTGACGGTGCGCCCGACGGCGGAGACGATGCCGTTGGTCACGCTGCCGGTGAAGCCCAGCGGGTTGCCCATCGCCAGCACGATGTCGCCGATCTGCAGCTGTGCGGAGTTCCCGAACGTGGCGGGGTGCAGCGACGGCGGCGGGTTGTCCAGCGTGATCACGGCCAGGTCGTCGGGCGGGTAGACGCCCACGAGCGTGGCGGGAACCGGTCCCGGGTTGCCGGCCAGGCGCACCTGGAACGTGGTGGCGTTCCCGACGACGTGCGCATTGGTGACGATGTGGCCCTGGTCGTCGA
>JBBSGM010000194.1:0-7229 GCA_038254065.1 Mycobacteriales bacterium
CAACAGGCTCAAAGGCTTCCGTGCGGTGGCCATGCGCACCGACAAGCGCGAGTTCGTCTTCCGCGGCACCGTCGACGTCGCCTCCATCAAGATCTGGCTCCGCACCCCAACCAAGGAAGATCCACCAGACACGCCCTAGTCAAGGACATGGCTGTCAGTCGCGGGGTCGAGCCGGTACGCAAGCAGCCGGGCCCGTCGTCGATGCGCCAGAAGTAGGGGATGCCCTGCTCGGCGTAGATCGCGGGTTAGGTGACCCGGTCGAGAGTGACCGACGACGGCGACAGAGCCTCGACGGCGAGCAGTACACCGCTTGGGTCGTAGCCGTTGTCGTGGAACGGAGTGTCCCGGTGGACGACCACCAGATCGGGCACATAGAGCCGGCGCAGCCCGACAGCACCACCCCGTCGTGCAGCTCGCGGCGCAGGCCGTCGTCAGGCTCGAACGACCGGTCGGCGGCGGTGGAGCAGACCCCCCGTCACGCCCGCTGCGGTCACGGCGCACCTCCTCCCGGCCGCGCTGATCCTACCGACCGGGAGGCGCAGGCCGTGTCAGAGCAGGCCCAGTCCCTGCACGGCCTCGCGCTCCTCGACGAGCTCGGCCACCGAGACGTCGATCCGCTCCCGGGAGAACGCGTCGAGGTCCAAACCCGCGACGATCTCCCACTGCCCGCCACGAGACACCACCGGGAACGAGGAGACGAGGCCCTCGGGGATGCCGTAGGAGCCGTCGGACGGGACGCCCGCCGAGGTCCAGTCGCCGTCCGGGGTCCCGTTGACCCAGTCGTGGACGTGGTCGATCGCCGCGTTGGCCGCGGACGCCGCCGACGAGGCGCCGCGGGCCTCGATGACCGCCGCGCCGCGGGTGGCGACGGTCGGGATGAACTCGTCGCGCAGCCAAGACTGCTCGACCTGCTCGGCAGCGATCTTGCCGTTGACCTCGGCGTGGTACAGGTCGGGGTACTGGGTGGCCGAGTGGTTGCCCCAGATGGTCAGCTTCTTGATCTCGGTGAGCGGGACGGACAGCTTCGTGGCGAGCTGCGCGACCGCCCGGTTGTGGTCGAGCCTGATCATCGCGGTGAATCGCTGCGCCGGGACGTCCGGGGCGGCAGCCTCGGCGATGAGCGCGTTGGTGTTGGCCGGGTTGCCGACGACGAGCACCCGGATGTCGTCGGCCGCGCCCGCGTTGATCGCCCGGCCCTGCGGAGCGAAGATCCCGCCGTTGGCCGCCAGCAGGTCGCCGCGCTCCATGCCCTTCGTCCGCGGGCGGGCGCCCACCAGCAGCGCGACGTTCGCGCCGTCGAACGCGGCCGTGACGTCGTCGGTGAGGTCGAGGCCCGCAAGCAGCGGGAACGCGCAGTCGTCGAGTTCCATGGCGGTGCCCTCGACGGCCTTCATCGCCGCCGGGATCTCCAGCAGGCGCAGCCGCACCGGGGTGTCGGGGCCCAGCAGCTGCCCGGAGGCGATCCGGAAGAGCAGCGCATAACCGATCTGGCCGGCGGCTCCGGTGACGGTGACAGTGACGGGTGGGGTGGACACGCCGCGAAGGCTAGCTCCCGGCGGGCCTTCGCGCCGCGACGGGGATCACGCGGGAGGACCGTCGAGGTGCTCATGGAAGAACGCCACGATCCGCGCGTGCGCGTCGCGCGCACTGGGCTCGTGGTACTCCGCGCGCAGCGGCAGGTGGGGACCCAGCATGCCCATCAGCCCGGTGGTGCGGGTGTAGAACGAGTGCCCGGCGTCGGGGTAGGTCCTGATATCGTGCGGGACGCCGAGCCGGTCCAGGTCGGCGGCCAGCTCGCCGGCGCCGCCCCTCGTCACCGCGTCCCGGGCACCGAAGCTGGCGACCACCGGGCAGGATCGGGACAGTTCCGGGACCTGCGGGTAGAACGGCGCGCTGACCTTGTACAACCCGGTCCCGGCGAGCAGCAGCGCGAAGCTGCCGCCCAGGCAGAACCCGATCGCGCCGACCCGGTCACCGTCCACTTCGGGGCGCTCGACCAGCCAGCGCCGGGCGGCCTCCAGGTCGGCCAGCTCGCGCCCCCGCCCGCGATTGACCGTGCGCAGCGCCGAGGCCACGCACAGCGGTGCGAGCGGCCCGCGGGCGAACAGGTCCGGGATGAGCACGACCCAGCCCTCGGCGGCCAGCTCGCGGGCCACCCGGCGCATCTCGTCGTTCATGCCGTAGATCTCGTAGATCATCAGCAACGCGGGCCGCCGCCCCGGTGCGCCGTCCGGGACGGTGAGCACCCCGGGCAGCGTCATACCGTCGGGGCAGGGGAAGGTGATCGCGGTCTGCACCGCGGCGAGCGTAGGCGCGACGGCGCCGACCCGCCCGCTACGCCGAGCTGCGCGACGGCGCGGACCCCGCCGTTACGCCGAGCTGCGCGGCAGCCGGACCAGGCCCTCCTGCATGGTGCTGGCGACCAGCCTGCCGTCGGCGGTGTAGAACCGCCCGGTCGCCAGCCCGCGCCCACCCGACGCCACGGGCGAGTAGCACTGGTAGAGCACCCACTCGTCGGCCCGGAACAGCTGGTGGAACCACATCGCATGGTCGAGGCTGGCCATCTGGACGCTGCTCCAGCTCAGGTCGTGGCGGGCCACGACCGAGCCGAGCAGTGTCAGGTCGCTAGCGTAGGTGAGCAGGCAGACGTGCAGCAGCCGGTCATCGGGCAGGGTGCCGTCGGCGCGCATCCAGACCCGCATCGCGTCCGTCGACGCGCCCGCCCGGCGCGGCGACCAGACCGGATCGTCGACGAACCGGATGTCGAGCGGGCGCGGCACCTCGGTGAGCCAGCCGCCCCCGTCGCCGGCGCTGATCCGGGCGCCGAGGTCGGGCACCGACTCGGGGTCGGGGACCCCGAGGGGCACCGGCTCGGTGTGCTCCAGGCCGTGCTGCGGGAGCTGGAACGACGCGGACAGCGAGAAGATCGCCTCCCCGTGCTGGATCGCGAGCACCCGGCGGGTGGTGAACGAGCGACCGTCGCGGACTCGCTCGGTCTCGTAGACGATCGGCACCCGCGGGTCGCCCGGCCGGATGAAGTAGGCGTGCAGCGAATGCACCCCACGGTCCCCGGCGATCGTACGGCCGGCCGCGACCAGTGCCTGGCCCGCGACCTGACCGCCGAACACCCGGGTCGGCGAGTGCGGGGGGCTGACCCCGCGGAACAGGTTCACCTCGAGCTGTTCGAGGTCGAACAGCTCGACCAGCTCGTCGAGGGCAGCCTGGCCGCGGGGCACGCCGTCGGCGGCGAACTCGGGCTCCGAGGTGCTCGTACGACTCACCCGGGCAGTCTGTCAGGTCCGTTCGTTCGCGGCGGGCGCGCTACGTCCGCTCATCCGGCCGGCGACGGGCGAGGGCGGCTGCGGCCTGGGCGACACAGGCGAGGGTGCACGGCCAGACCGGCGACCCGATCGTCGCGTAGGAGCAGCCGGCACAGTGGCCGGTGCGGTCCCGGGACGTGCTGGGCGAGCAGCCCCTCGGGCGTTCCCGGCATCGCCGCCAGGAACCGGACCAGCTCGCTGGGCTCATCAGCTTGTCCTTCACCCATGGTGCATCGTCCTCGGATTTCCGCTCCGCGCATCGGGGCGCCTGTGTGGGCGCTGCGAGACAATCGACATCGGATCTTCCCTCCTGGTCGTCAAGGCCCCGGTCGTGCGGCTACTCCGAGGCCGTCGGCTACTGACCCTCGACATGTTTCGAGGACAGCCACACCACGTCCGGGGGGCAACCGAGGACGTCTTTGCTACGATCAAGTCGTCCTATCGGTCCGCGGGAACGGTCATGGTGAACGAACGGCTCTGCGACGCATTGCTCCAAGCCGGGCTGACCACAGCCGAGACGGCCCAGAAGGTCGGGGTCGACGCCAAGACGGTGGAGCGGTGGAGGACCACCGACCGAACTCCGTACCCACGGCACCGCAACGCCCTGTCCACGCTGCTCGGGGTATCCGAGTCCTACCTCTGGCCAACCGCGGTCCTGCCGGAAAGGCAGGCGAGGATCACCGCGTCGGAGGTCGTCGGGGTATACCCCCACCGCGCCGCCGTGCCCACCGCGTTGTGGGACCAGCTGCTCCGCAACGCGGGCGACCGGATCGACGTCCTGGTCCACGCGGGCCAGTTCCTCACCGAACGCCACGACCTGACCCGCGTCCTCGCCGAGAAGGCTGCCGCGGGCGCCAACGTTCGGATCAACTTCGGCGACCCGGCCAGCCGGGCCATCGCCCTGCGCAGCGAGGAGGAGCAGCTCGGCAAGGGCGTGTTGGCCGCACGGATCAGGTATGGCCTCGTCGCCTACAAGTCGCTTCTTGAGAGACCGGGGATCGAGTTCCGGTTCCACCGGACCACGCTGTACAACTCGATCTTTCGATTTGACGACGAGATGATCATCAACACTCACATCTACGGCGTTCCCGGCGCGCACGCCCCTGCCCTGCATCTGCGAAATCTCGGCGCCGGGGATCTGTTCGATACCTACGCCAAGAGCTTCGTGGACGTATGGGCCTTGTCGAAGCCGGCCGTATGGTGATCGGATCGCGGCCGTGAGCCGCATCGACTACTATCAGGATTCCGCCGGGCCGGAGCCCAACAGCATCGTGATCGCGGTGAGTGCGTTCGTCCTCGACGACGCCGGGCGGCTCCTGATGATCCGCCGTACCGACAACAACCACCACGCGTTGCCGGGTGGGCGCCACGAGCTCGGCGAAACCATGACCCAGTCCGTCGTGCGCGAGGTCGACGAGGAAACCGGCGTCACCGTGGAGGTCACCGGCCTGATCGGCATCTACTCCAACCCCGCACATGTCATGGCCTACGACGACGGCGAGGTCCGCCAAGAGTTCTCCATCTGCTTCCGCGCCCGCCGGGTCGACGGAGCGCCCCGCACCAGCGATGAGTCCTCGGAGGTCCGCTGGGTCGAGCGGGACCAGCTCGACGGGCTGGACATCCACCCTTCCATCCGCCTGCGCATCGACCACGGGTTCGCCGACCGGGCAGAGCCGTACTACACCTGACCGGACAGCCCGACTCA
The DNA here is from genome assembly GCA_038254065.1 of Mycobacteriales bacterium. Taxonomy (GTDB): domain Bacteria; phylum Actinomycetota; class Actinomycetes; order Mycobacteriales; family Pseudonocardiaceae; genus Pseudonocardia. The sequence continues at coordinate 5,026 of JBBSGM010000194.1, forward strand.
CTCGAACGGGCCTGCTCGACGCCGAGCCCTCGGAAAGTACCTGGACCAGTTCCGGGCCCGCCTGTTCCGGCTGGAGACGCTGCCCGAGTACTCCGTGGACTCCGACGGTGAGGACTACCAGCGGTGGCGCGACGGCGCGGCCGAGCCCACCTGGTCACGCAAGGGCGCCTGGCTCGACGTGCTCCGCCAGGAACGGGCAGCGGGAAAGGACAGCAGCCGCGTTCGGATCCTTTCGGCCGACCTCACCGACTACGAGCGGTACGCCTGCGACTGGGGCTACCGGCTGAACTCCGAGGCCAGCGAGGACATTCGCGTCCTCCGCCGCGGCAAGCACGAGATCCCCGACGGCCTGGTCGAACGCGACTTCTGGATCATGGACGACGAGCAGGTCGTCGCCATGCACTACGACCGGCTCGGCCGGTTCGAGGGGGCCGAGGTCCTGCCCGACACCGCCCGGACCGAGCACCTGCGGACCCGCGAGGCCGCCTGGAACGCGGCTGAGCCGTTTGCGTCCTGGTGGTCCCGCCACCCCGAGCTTCATCAGCGGATGGTCGCCTGACCGGTGACGACGAGCGGCGACGACGCGCGCATCCACCGGCTGTTGCACGACATCAACGCCCAGCCCGCCGACAGCAGCACCGGGGCACCCCGTGGTCTGGAGAAGCTCACGCAGCACAAGTGGCTGGTGGGTACCGTCCTGACCCGCGAGGTGTTGGAGGCAGCGCGCGACGGTCACCCCTACGACCACCCGTAGAACGTGGCGAGCAGTGCGGCCAGGTCCTCCACGCTCATCACACCGTCGCCCGCACTGCCGCGTCCCGCGCCGCCTGTCATCGCACTCCCACCGTTCCCGTAGACGACTGTTGCGGCGGGGAGGTTACTGGCGGCACGCGGCGGCCAGCGCTCCAGCAAACGCAACACGCCCCCGGTCATCCACGGTGGGTGACTGCATGGTCATGCGGCCGGTACTGCGTAGTCGGGCGTTTCGGGCGCGGTCCGGGGTGATAACCGGCGCGGGGCGGAGACCCGCTGGTCGGGGCGGGTGCACCCGGCCCGCTAACCCGCTATATCACCAGGTTGTCGGAGCCCGCCGCTACCGTCGCGCCCATGACCAGCACTGGGCCCGCGGGCGGGCCGATCACCTCCTTCGGCGCGTCCGGACCCGACCTGGCGGCGGCCGAGCTCGTGCCGGTGCGCCCGGCGGCGCCGGTGGTGGGGCCGCCGGGAGGGATGGCCGGCGAGCTCGTGGCGCACATGCTCGGTGAGCTGCCCGCGCTGGTCGTGTTGGATGGGCGGGACCGGTTGCTGGTCGCGGCGTGGCTGGCCAGCCTGCGCTCGGCGCGCACCCGCCGGTCCTACGCCAGTGATCTGCTGGGCTGGACCGCGTGGCTGGCCGAGCGCGGCATGGAGATGGTCGATGCGGGGCGGGTACACCTGGACCTGTGGGTCCGCGCCCAGCAGGCCCGGGGCGCGGGGGATGCGAGTGTGCGTCGCCGGCTGTCGGGGGTGGGGTCGTTCTATCGCTACTGCCTGTCCCATGGCCTGCTCCCCGCCGACCCCACGGCGGGGGTGGCGCGCCCTCGGGTCGACCCGGACTACACCGCGACCGTCGGATTGACCCGGGACCAGGGCCGCGCGTTGATCACCGCCGCGGACGCCGACACCGGCCGATCCCAGTTACGCAGCGCCGCGGTGATCCGGCTGCTGCTGCACAACGCCCTGCGCGTCGACGAGGCCCTGGGCGCCGACCTCACCGACCTGGGCAGCGACCGTCGTCACCAGGTCCTCACCGTGCTGGGCAAGGGCAACCGCAAGGCCAAGGTCGCCCTCACCCCCGCGACGCTGGGCGCGCTGCACACCTACCTCGAGCACCGCGCCAACGCGGCCGGGACGACAGAGTGGCGCGGGATGGGCGGGCCGCTGCTGGCGACCGCCGCGGGTGGACGGATGCGCCCCAGCCAGCTTTGGGAGCTGGTGCGCCGGCTGGCCGCGGCTGCGGGGATTGCCGAGTGGGACCGGCTCTCGGCGCACTCGCTGCGCCACACCGGCATCACCATGGCCCAAGCCTCCGTCTTTCACCGAGGTGGGACGCGCTGGGCCTGAAACGGACGTAGATCGCGGGAGAGGTGCACCTGACCAGGCAGAATGCGATTGTCGAAGATCGTAGTCTGACCGAGGTAGGTGCACCTCTTCCGTGCAAGGTA
>JBBSGM010000195.1:0-7103 GCA_038254065.1 Mycobacteriales bacterium
CCTTGCACGGAAGAGGTGCACCTACCTCGGTCAGACTACGATCTTCGACAATCGCATTCTGCCTGGTCAGGTGCACCTCTCCCGCGATCTACGTCCGTTTCAGGCCCAGCGCGTCCCACCTCGGTGAAAGACGGAGGCCGGGCAACAAATCGGACAGCAGCGTCACACGCGAGTCGCGGGGTGTCGTCGGCACTCATCGAAACCATCTCGCCCGCCAATAGACGAGGTTGTCGCGTAAGGAGAGCCCCTGCATCAAGGAGGACTATTCAGCCGTTTGCGTAGAAAGTAGCGCAATCACCGTCGAGATGGTCGCGGTGAACGTTGAGAGCGGTCGGCGATAGTCAGTGTGCATGATTCGCCACGTCTTGAAGTTTGCGATCGTTCGCTCGATGACGTAGCGAATCTTGTTCACCTGCGTATTGTATTCCTTCTCCCAGGGCACCGGCTTCCTGTCGCTGCACTTCGCGGCGGCACAGGCCAGGGTGGTGCTGACCCTGCGGCTCGCCGACGTCGACCACCTCCCCGTCGACGACGCATCGGTCGATGTCGTCTGCGAGCGGCACGTGCTGTGGACCATGCCGGAGCCGGCCACCACCCTTGCGGAGTGGCACCGCGTGCTGCGTCCCGGCGACCGGCTGCTGCTGGTGGAGGGTGACTGGCGGGACCGGTTGACCGATCGGGAGCTCGACGCGGAGGACCCGCAGTTCCTGCACCGCTACCAGCAGATCCGCACCGAGCTGCCGCTGTTCGGCGGCCGTCCCAGCGAGGAGGTGCGCACCCTGGTGGACGCCGCCGGGTTCGTCGACGCCCGCGTGGTCCCGCTCGACGAGCGGGAGCTGTGGGAGGGGCTGGACCGGGACAACCCCGCGCCGCGCTACCTCGTGTGCGCGCGCCGCGCGCCGTGACACCACCCGTCGTGACACCTGCTACCGGGACACCCCTGCTCGAGCTGGGCGGCCTGACGGTCCGCTACGCCAGCGGCCCGCCGGTCCTGCGCGACTTTGACCTGACCGTCGACGAGGGCGAGATGGTCGGGCTGACCGGCCCCAGCGGGGTCGGCAAGACCACCCTCGGGCTGGCCACCATCGGCCTCGCGTCGTGGAACGGCGCGCACGTCTCGGGCACCATCGCATGGCGCGGGCGGCCGTGCCACCCGCGCGCGCTGGCGCAGCTGCGGGGCCGCCAGATAGGCTACCTGTCCCAGGAAGCCCGACCGGCCCTGAACCCCGTACCGCAGGTGCGGATCGCAGATCCTCGAGGGGCTCCGGACCGCGCAGGACGGTCACGGCCGCCGGTCCCGGATCGAACGGGACCGGCTCGCCACGTTGCTCTCGGCCGTCGGGCTCGACGCCGACGCCGCGCAGCAGTTCCCGCACCGGCTGTCCGGCGGGATGTGCCAACGGGTGCTGCTGGCGGCGGCATTGGCCGGGAGACCCTCGCTGCTCGTCGTCGACGAGCCGACGGCGAGCCTGGACACCCTCAACCGGCGGCGGGTCCTGTCGCTGCTCGCGGGGCTGCGCCGGGACACCGGCGTGGCGGTGCTGCTCATCACCCACGACCAGCGGGCCGTCGCCGGGATCTGCGACCGGCACGTCGTCCTGACCCCACCCGACCCGCGGCCCGCGAACGCCGAGCCGACGACGCCGGCACCCGCTCCGCAGGTGAGCGATGCTCGCCGCTAGGGACGCGAGTGTCAGTTTCCGCCAGCCTGGTGCCGGCCGGATCATCGCACTGGACAGGGTCACCTTCGTCCTGAACCCCGCCGAGCGGGTCGGGATCGTCGGCGAGTCCGGCTCGGGAAAGAGCACGCTGTTGCGCCTGCTCGTCGGCCTCGTGCGGCCCGAGCACGGCGTGGCCGTCCTCGACGGGACACCGCTCGCGGACCGAGACCGGGGCCCGAGCGCCGGCTGCGTCGCACGGTCCAGCTCGTGCAGCAGGACCCCTACCTGTCGCTGAACACCCAGCAGTCGGTGCGCACCATCCGCGGACAGCCGTTGACCGTGCACCGCGGCCTGCACGGAGCAGCGGCGACGGCCGCCGGCGCTGACCTGCTCACCGAGGTGGGCCTCTCCCCCGACATGCTCCGGCGGACCCCCGACGCGTTCTCCGGGGGTCAGCGACAGCGCATCGCCATCGCCCGCGCGCTCTCCGTGCAACCCGCCTACCTCCTGCTCGACGAACCACTCTCCGCCCTCGACCCCGTTGCGGGGGACAACGTGGCCACCCTGCTCGGACAGGTCGCCGCCCGCCGGAGCCTGGCGCTGCTGCTGGTGAGCCACGACCTCGAGCCGGTCCGCCGGCTCACCGACCGGGTGCTGGTGATGCGGGCCGGCCGGATCGTCGAGGAAGGACCCACCGCCGACGTGCTCTCCAGCCCGTGCGACAGCTACACCCGCGAGCTGCTCGCTGCGGAGTGAGCCCGCTACCCGACCCTTGCTCGCGGCGATGATCGGCGCCGTCACCGGCAACCTCCCGGCGACCGGTACGGCGTGGTGGGCCGCTCACCGGCGTACTCCTCGATCCAGGAGCGGCCGGGACCGACGCGATGCCGGCCGGTGCGCCGTCGCACGGGGAACACGGCGCGGGCTCGTACCCCGAGTCGGGCGGATGTAGATCTCGTCATGAGCGGAGTGTTGCAGCGGCGTGCGGATTCGCGCCAACAATTGTACAGTATTGCTTGACCGATGCTCGTGCGGCGGCGATGCTGACCACATCACCACCTCGCAGACGGGGAGATCGCCATGAAGCTGACGCTGCTGGGCACGGAGTCCGAAGTCGGGGGCAGCCCGACGCTGTTCGCCACCGACCGCGATACCTACGTCGTGCAGGGCCGGCGGGTGGCCGATCCTGAGGCGCTCGCGGCGATGCACATTCCCGGCCACGAGACGGCGGTCGAGATTCCAGCCGCACTGCTCCGATACGCACCGCTGCCGGAACAGGGCTGAGCGAGACCCATGCTCAGTTCCGCGGAGTTCGACGCGCTGTTCCGCGAGTTCCAGCACTCGGCCCGACGACTGGAGTCACGCGGTCGTTATCGTGTCGCCGAAGAGCAACCTCGGCTCCGTGCGTTCCTCGATGGTGAGCTACCCGAGACGTACCAGCGGGACCCTGACTGGTGGACCGACAACGTCGCGGAAAAAACCTCTGCTGGGAAGGCATTCCAGCGAGTGCGGGTGCTGCACCAGCCACTCACCGACTACAACCGCTACTTGCTCTACACCTGTAGTCGCAACGCTGGCGCCGGCGAGGACATCCGCTACCTGCACCGGGAGCGGGCGAACGAGCTCGACCTGCCCGACCACGACTTCTGGATCTTCGACTCGACCACGCTGGTGCTCCTGCGGTTCACCGCCGACGACCGCTGGCTCGGGCCCGACCTCGTCACCGAGCCCGACGTGGTGGCCCGGCACGACGCGTGGGTCCGGCTCGCCCTCGACCACGCCACCCCCTACCGCGACTATGTCGCCGAGGACCCGAGCCGGGTGCTCCCGCCGGTCCGGCTCGGCCGACCCACCCCGGGAGGCACGTGACCGACCGCCATGACGGCCGGATCGCCTTCGGCAACCGGCTGCGCCGGCTGCGTCACGACGCCGGTCTGTCGGGAAAGGACCTGGCGCAGCGTCTGGAGTGGCCGGCGTCGAAGGTGTCCCGGCTGGAGAACGGCCGGCAGAGCGCCACGGTCGCCGACGTGCACGCCTGGACGGCGGCCCTTGGCGTGCCGGAGCCGGTGGTGGCCGAGCTCGTCGAGGACCTGCGGAGCCTGCAGGTTGAGTACGCCACCTGGCGGCGCCAGCTCCGCGCGGGGTTCGCGCCGCGCCAGCGCACCGGCCGGCTCCTGGAGGAGTCGACCACGACGCTGCGGGTGTTCCAGACCGCCCTCGTGCCCGGGCTGCTGCAGACCGCCGACTACGCACGCGCGGTCTACCGCGGTCTGGCCGCCATCTTCGACGGGCCGCGCGACGTCGAGCAGGCCGTCCGGGAGCGGATCCGCCGCCAGACCCTGCTCTACGAACCAGGACGTCAGTTCCGGTTCTTGGTTACCGAGGCCGCGCTCCGGGCCCGGCTGGGCCCGCCGGCGGTGCTGCGCGCCCAGCTCGACCGGCTGCTCGTGCTGGCCGGGCTGGACACCGTGGACCTGGCCGTGCTGCCATGGACCACCGAGCTGCCGAAGGCCACCACCCACAGCTTCGAGATCTTTGACGACCGGCTGGTGCTGGTCGAGACGTTCAACTCCGAGCTGGGGATGCGCGCGGTCGAGGACGTCGCGCTCTACGGCAGGCTGTTCGAGCTGTACTGGGACGCCGCGAACCACGGGGAGTGCGCCGCAGCACTGATCACTCAGGTCGCGCTCGAGCTGACGACGTCGACGACTCCCCCGCCAGAGCATCGCACTGTGGGACCACGACGGCGCTAACCAGCCCAGGATTGCGACGTCGTGGTCCCACAGTGCACAGGCTGGGGCGGCTCACATGCCGACGAGGCCGCCGTGTTGGCCGGCTATGAGCTTCGTGTAGGCGCCGTTGGCGTCGATCAGTTCGTCGTGGGTGCCGGTTTCGGTCACCTGGCCGGCCGCGAGGACGACGATGCGGTCGGCGGAGCGGATGGTGGACAGGCGGTGGGCGATGAGCAGGGCGGTGCGTCCGTGGGCGACATGCGCCATCGCGTCTTGCACGGCCTGCTCGTTCTCGGCGTCGAGATTGCTGACGGCTTCGTCCATCACCAGTACGGGGGTGTCCTTGAGCAGGGCACGGGCGATCGCGATGCGTTGGCGTTGCCCGCCGGAGAGCTCGGCGCCCCGCTCGCCGCAGATCGTGTCGTAGCCCTCGGCGAGCTCCCCGACGATGAAGTCGTGGATGTTGGCCTGGCGCGCGGCGGCGTGTATCTCGCTGTCCGTCGCGTTGGGCCGGCCGAGCCGGATGTCGTCCCGCAGCGAGCTGTTGAACAGGTAGACCTCCTGGGGAACCAGCGCCACCCGGTCTCTTACCCCCTCGGCCGGCCAGTCGCGCAGGTTGACCCCGCCGAGGCTCACCGCGCCGGAGTCCGGGTCCCAGAACCGGAGCAGCAGGTTGGCGCAGGTGGACTTGCCGGCACCGGAGTGTCCGACGAGCGCGACCGTCTCGCCGGCCTCGGCGGGGCCGGTGGGATCGGAGACGGCGGCCGGGTGCTCGATGACGGTGAAGACGCGGCGGGCGCAGGCCCGGATCTGGCCGAGCTCGCGGGCGGTCTGGCTGACCGCGGCCAGTGGTGCGAGCGCGTAGACGGCCAGCAGCGTCACCAGCGGGTACAGCGACCGCGACACCGAGCCGCCGATCACGAGCGCGCCCGCGGTGGCCAGGATGGCCAGCATTCCCAGGGCCTGCAGGCCGTCCCCGGCGGCCAGCTCGGCGCCGGCCCGGCGCCCGTAGGTGAGCTGGTGGCGGGCCACACTGCGGCTGCGGGCCAGGCTGCGGGCGTATGCCGGCCCCTGCCCGAAGACCACCAGCTCGCGGAGCCCCTGCACCCCGTCGACGACCTCGGCGCTCAGCGTGCCCAGCTCGTCGCGCAGCCGCTGGCCCTGCGCGCCGGCACGGCGCCTCAGCCAGAACGGGACGGTGCCCACGGCCACCACGAACGGGACCAGCACCGCCGCGAGAACGGGATCGATGACGCCCATCGCCGCGGTGGCCGCGACGGTGGTCGCGACGGTGGTGGCGGTGGCGGTGGTCATCGCTGAACCGGGACGACGAACGGGGGCCGCCCGGCCACGCCACGGGGCACGCGTGAACTGGCGCGGCGGAGACCGTTTGAGATCGGGTGGCCCCTCGTGGCGCGCGCCCTCGGGAGGCACGGCTGCCGCTGATCGCCACCGCGCTGGCCACCACGATGGGCGTGCTGACGGCCCGGCCACGCCCCGGTGCCGTCCCGGGGCTGCTCGTCGCTCCCGAGCACGACTACACCCCGAAGCCCGCGGCCCCCCGCCGGGACCGCGATGTCCGACAGCGCGGCACCGGGGCGTGGCCGGGCTACCCGTTCCTCGGTGACCGTCAGCGGCTCGCTCACGCGCCGACCCTGATCGTGGGATTGACGGCCAGGCCGATCAGGTCAGCGATCAGGAACGCACCGACCACTGCCGCACTGGCGAGCAGCCCGACGCCCTGCACGATGGTCACGTCGCGCGTTCACCGACTCGACGAGCAGGCTGCCGAGGCCCGGGTAGTTGAAGACCCGTTCGACCACGATGGTGCCCCCCACCAGATATCCCGCCGTGTAGGCGAGGACCTGGGTGATCGGACCGACCGCGCTCGGCAGCAGATGGCGTAGCACGACCCGCGCCGGCGACACCCCGCTCAGCCGGGCCGCCTCGACGTGGGGTAGCCGGCCGGCGTCGATGACCGCGGCCCACACCAGCCGCATCGAGTACGCCGACCCCGCCACCGTCAAGGTCAGCACCGGAAGCACGAGGATAGACGGACGGGTCAGCGGGGTGCCACCGGCAGGCACCAGCGACACCGAGGGCACCCACGCCAGCCACGAGGCGAGCACCGCGATGAACACCCCGGCGAGGATGAACTCCGGCAACGACACCGCGACCAGGCCGCCCACCGAGATGGCGCCGTCCGCGCGTCCCCCCGCGCGGCTACCCGAGAACAGGCCCAGCGTCAACGACACGAGCACGATGGCCAGGAACGCCAGGCCGGCGAGGATCAGTGAACTGGTGACCCGGTCCCCGATGATGGCGGTGACCGGTGCGCGCGCTGGCACCGAGATCGCCACGCACCAGCCCCAGCACCCAGTGCAGGTAACGCAGCGCCACCGGGACGTCGAGGTCGAGCTCCTTGCGGACCGCGGCGTAGCGCTCGGGGGTGTAGTTCTGATCAACCAGCTGTCGACGATGCCTACCTCATCGCTGTCGACCTTCCCCGATCAGGCGGTGAGATCACGCTGAGTATGCGGTGCTCACAGCGTTGTGGCAAGGATCTCCTTCTTGCGCATCGATGGTGAATGATTCAGGCCGTGCAGGTCGTCTGGTCGTCGCGCATGACCGCACGCTCCGACGGGAGGAGCTCGACCGTGGTCACCGACTCCTCGCGGGTCGAACCACCCGATGGCGAGAAACCGGCAAA
>JBBSGM010000196.1:0-7074 GCA_038254065.1 Mycobacteriales bacterium
CCGCCCACCCCGACACGGCGTGCGATCCGGCAACAACGGCTCCAGACGCGCCCACTCAACATCAGTCAGATCATGACGAGCATGCATGAGCAAGATCTACCGCACCCGAACATCAAGATCCCGCAGACACGCCCTAGACCCTACGGTCCGGGCAGCTCCTCGATCTCCACTTCCGGGTCGATCGCGCGGAGCGGGCCGGCTTCCGCGGTCAGGATGGCGAACCCGCGTGCGATCGCCACGTCCACGTCCACGGCGTGGGCGGCGGCCACGTCGAATTGTCCGGCCTGGTGCGCCGGATGAGCGCGCCTTCGACGTACTCCGACACGCTGGTCACCCCGGCCCGTTCGGCGGCAGCCTTGAGCCCCGCGGCAACACCGGGATCCAGGCTCACGGTGATCCGTTCCTTCTTGCCGCTCATACGCTGAGGCTAGAGCGCTCATACGCTGCGCGGAAACGCGGTGAGGTGCCCGTGATACTGAGAGGTCCACAGTTGCTCGCAGGTGAGATCAAAGGTCGATCGCGACGCGCAGCAGCGCGTCGACCTGCTCGCACACGGCGGGATCAGCCAGACCATGGGACTGGGTGAGGGTGCCACGGTAAACCCGGGTCAGGCCGCGCTGCACGTTGAGCCACCGCTGCTCACCGTCGACGAGGACCGGCGCGACGAGCAACAGGGGACCAGGGTCCTCGACGTCAGCCTCAACCCCATACAGCATCGTCACGCCCTGATCGATCAAAATCTGGGAAGTGATCAACAGGATCACCCGATCCCGCAGGACCGACGGGGACCTCCACAACTCACCCCGCCGCACGCTGCTCCCCGCCATCGCGCCACAACGCGGCCTCGTCCTCGTCGAACGCTACCGCGCGCTCATCGGCGCGCGCCTGCTGCTCGCCAGACAACCTGGGACGCTGAGACGCCCACGCATGCTGCCGCACCAGACGCGACATCCACGCCGACAGCGACATGCCCTCGATCTCTGCGGCACGGCGCGCGAGCAGCAGAGAACCGGTATCCATACTCAGACTGACCTTCTCCGTCAATGCCACCGCAGAATCCTACCATCTAATCGTGGCGGGAGCCGCCTTAAGGTAGCCCTGGGCTAACCCCGCTGGGGCTGCGGCCACGGCAGCAGCCGTAGGGCCGCGTCCCCGGCCAGCAGCTCGGCGAGGTGGTGCGCGCGGCGGTCGGTGCCCTGGGCGATCTGGGTGCGGCAGCTGAACCCGTCGGCGAGCACCGCCGTCGACCGGCTCGCGGCGCGGACCCGAGGGAGCAGCACCCGCTCCGCGCAGGCCTGCGAGACCTCGTAGTGGCCCTGCTCGAAGCCGAAGTTGCCGGCCAGTCCGCAGCACCCGGAGTCGAGCAGCTCCGCATCCACCCCGGCCCGCTCCAGCAGCACCAGTTCGGCGTCGTAGGTCGCGGTGGCGTGCTGGTGGCAGTGCTGCTGGATGATCGCCTTCCGGTCCGTCACGTCGGGCGCGGCCGGGCGCCAGTCCGGGGCGCGCTCGCCGAGCAGCTGCCCGAGGCTGCGCGTCGCGTCCGCGAGCCGGCGGGTGTCCGCGCCGGGCAGCAGCTCCACCGCGTCGGCGCGGAACACTGCGGCGCAGCTCGGCTCCAGGGCCACGACGGGCAGCCCTTGCGACACCGCGGGGGCCAGTGCCCGGACGGTGCGCCGCAGCACCCGCTGGGCGATGCCGAGCTGTCCGGTGCTGATCCAGGTCAGCCCGCAGCACAGCTCCCCCGCCGGCAACCGCACCCGGAACCCGGCGTCCTCCAGGACCAGGACGGCCGCAGCCCCGACCCAGGGGCTGAAGAAGTCGGTGAAGGTGTCGGACCACAGCAACACTTCGCCCCGGTGACCGTCGCCCCGGCCGCCGCGGCGATGCAGCCAGGTGCGCAACCGCGGGCTCGCGAAGCGCGGCAGGTCGCGACGCGGCTCCACCCCGCCGACCCGCTTGAGCAGGGTCGAGAGCCCCGGCGTCGCGGCCGCGGCGTTCACCACCGGCGCGAGCGGGGACGCGGCGCGGGCCAGCAGTGGCAACCAGCCCATCGAGTAGTGCGCGGCCGGGCGGATCCGGCCCTGGTAGTGGTGGTGCAGGAACTCGGCCTTGTAGGTGGCCATGTCCACGTTCACCGGGCAGTCGGACTTGCAGCCCTTGCAGGCCAGGCACAGGTCCAGCGCGTCGCGCACGGCGGTGGAGCGCCAGCCGTCGCGGATCGGTGAGTCCGGGTGGCCGCTCAGCATCTCCCACAGCAGCCGGGCCCGACCGCGGGTGGAGTGCTCCTCCGCGCCGGTGACCATATAGGACGGACACATCACCCCGCCCCCGCTGCTGTCCGAGCGCCGGCACTTACCGACCCCGACGCAGCGCAGCGCGGCCCGGCTGAACCGGCCCTGGTCGTGCGGGTAGGCGAAGCGGGTGGCGGGCTCGGCGGGGGCGTAGCCGGCACCGAGGCGGAGGTTCTCGTCGAGCCGGTCGGGGTACACGACCTTGCCGGGGTTCATCCGGTTCGCCGGGTCGAACACCGCCTTCATCCGGCCGAACGCCGCCACCAGCTCGGGACCGAACATCCGCTCGAGCAACTCGCCGCGGGACTGCCCGTCGCCGTGCTCGCCCGACAGCGACCCGCCGTGCGCGACCACCAGGTCCGCGGAGCGTTCCATGAACCGCCGGAACGCGGCGACACCCGGCGCGCTGGTCAGGTCGAACGGGATGCGGCTGTGGATGCAGCCGTGCCCGAAGTGTCCGTAGATCGAGGCGAACCGGGAGTAGCCGAACTCCGCGATCAACGCGGTCCACTCGGCGAGGTAGTCGCCGAGCCGGGCGGGGGGCAGCGCGGCGTCCTCCCAGCCCGCCCAGTTGTCCTGCCCGCTCGCCGGGTCGCGGGCCGACGCGCCGAGCGCCGCCTCGCGCACCCCCCACAGCTGCGCCTCGTCGGCCGGGTCGTCGAAGGTCGCCACCGTCGGCGGGTGCTCGTCTGCGCGCAGCTCGTCGGTCAGCGCACCGGCGCGGGCCTGCGCACGCTCCCGGTCGGCGTCGCGGAACTCGATCAGCAGCCAGCTGCCACCCGCGGGCAGCCGCTCCAGCGTCTCGGAGTGCAGCCCTTTGGAGCGCTCGAAACCGACGACGACGTGGTCGAGGGCCTCGAGCTGATGCGGTAGGTGCGGCAGGATCGCCGGGACCGCCCGCCCGGCCGCCACGACGTCAGGGTAGCCGAGCACCACCAGCGCGCTGCCCGGCTCCGGCTCGACCAGCTCCAGCTCCGCGTGCAGCACCGTAACCAGCGTCGACTCCGAGCCGACCAGTGCGCGGGCCAGGTCGAACCCGCGCTCGGCGAACAGCGCGTCGAGGTTGTAGCCCGAGACCCGCCGCGGGATGTCGGGGAACCGCTCGCGGACCAGCGGCTCGACGTCGTCGATCAGCTCCCGTAACGCGCGGTAGATCTCGGCCCGCCGACCGCCCTCCCGGGCGATCGCGACGTACTCCTCGTCGGTGGTCGGCCCGACCCACATCCGCAGCCCGTCGTAGGTCAGCACCTCCAGCCTGCGGACGTTGTCGGCCACCTTGCCGTACACCTGGGCGGTCGACCCGCACGAGTTGTTGCCGATCATCCCGCCGAGGGTGCAGCTGACGTGGGTGGCCGGGCGGGGCCCGAACATCAACCCGCCGGGCAGGCCCGAGTTCAGGTCGTCGAGCTTGATGCCGGGCTCCACCACGCAGCGTCGGGCGGCGGAATCGACCGACACGATCCGGGTGCAGTACCTCGACCAGTCGAGCACGACCGCGGCGTTGCAGCCCTGGCCGGCCAGGCTGGTGCCCCCACCCCGGGACAGCAGCGGTGCGTCATGGCGCCGGCAGACCGCGACCGCGGCCACCGCGGCCTCGACCGTCCGCGGCGCGACGACGCCGATCGGCACCTGTCGGTAGTTGGAGGAGTCCATCGCGTAGACCGCGCGGCTACCGACGTCGAAACGGACCTCGCCGTCCACCGCCTCGACGAGGTCGCGCCGCAGCTTTTCGTGGTCAGGTCGAGGCGGCACCGGGCGCAGGGTCGGCAGGTCGACGGTTCCCATCACTCCCCCGGCGGCCGCGGCGTCAGGGGCGGCACCTGCCTGAGATGGCGGCCCGTCGCGCTCGAGCCGGCCAGCGGACCGCGCGGGATCGTCAGGCTCATCCGCATCGACTACCCCCGGTGTTGCCGTTTACACCACACCGCCGCGGGCCCGACCACGCCAAGAGACGGGGCCCCGGGCGCGCAAGCCAGCGGTGATCGCGCCACCGACTTCGGTGTTGCGTCATCGGCGCTCCAGCGCGCGTTGGGCGGCGAGCACGAGGTCGGCGGTGACGTCTCCCGTCCGATCTTCGACCGGCACCAGTAGTCGATCCTGCACCGGTCGGGCCAGCGGCCAGGCTCCCCGCAGAACGCGCACGGGTAGCACTTGGTGAACGAAAGGGCGCTCAGCGGAAGGCGAGCACCGAGGCGGTGAACCCGTGCAGGTGGTTGCGCCCGCCTACCGGACCGATCTCACCCGCGGCGAAGAATCCGGCGATGCCGTCCGCGCGCAGGCCGGTGCGGACGGCGTCGACGTCGTGGTCGGAGTTGGGGAACATCGCGGTGCCGCGTCCGTTGCAGGAGAACAACAATGCGCCGCGGACCGGACCGTCGTCCAGCGCGCCGGCGAGCAGCTCGGCCAGGTCCTCCCCCGCGGCGGCGGCGTCGCGGACCTGGAAGCGCACGCTCTGTCCGACCTCGACGACATCGCCCACCGCGACCGCGCCGCTCTCGGTGTCGACCCCGAGGACGCCGCGGATGAGGAAGTCGCCGCGGCCGTGGTCATCGGCGTACTCGTTTATCGCCACGCCGAGGTGCAGGCCGCGGGCGACGAGCTTCTGGTCGGCGGGGGGCAACGCGGCGACGATCTCGCCGAGCTTCGCGTAGGCCGGGCTTCCGGCCAGCTCGAAGAGCAGGTTGCGCTCGGCCCTGGTGACGACCATGGTCGGCCCGATCGGGCGGCAGCCCTGGCTGACCACCGCGCCGGCCGCGACGTCACCGCCGAGCACCACCCCGACCCCACCGCGGACGAGCACCTCGCCGTCGAGGAACAGCCGGTTGCCGCCGGGGCCGGCCGCCGCGCTCGCCAAGCCGCCCACCAGCGGGAACCCGGGCAACGTCGCGTTGCAGTGGTCGAGGAAGCTGCCGACCGGGAACGAGTAAGGGTCGACGAGCACTACCGCGAGCCGGTCGTCGGAGGTCGGTTCCGGGAACCCGGCGACGGCCATCCTTTCCCCGGTGCGCTCGGCCGTCAGCCGGATCGGCGTGACGTCCACGCCGGGCAGCACCGCGGCCCACACCGCGACCGCCGGAACCCCTTCGACACCGCGTCCGTCGCCGATGACCCCGCCCGCGGTCGCCCCGATCGAGATGCGGGCACCGGCGAGCTCCATTGCGCGCCTGCCGCCCGCCGCCGCCTCTTCCGGAGCCCCGGAGACGAACACGCAGACCAGGTCGGGCGTCGCGCCCTGGAGCGGGCCGAGCGCCTGGGCCACGGCCACCTCGGCTGCGCCGCGCAGATCCGGCCCGACGGCCAGGCCGTCGCCGAACCGGCGACCGGCCGCGGGGGGCACGGGCGCGTCGACGCCGAAACCGGACTCAGGCTCGTGCGGTGCGGTCACGTCGACTACCTCCGGGGCGGCTCCGGCGGATCGACCCGGACATCGGATCGGCGCCAGGGTCCATCCTCCCATCCGGCGGCACCGGCGGCCAGCGGGTCGGACATACGCCGAGCCCGCCCCCGGCCTCCGAACCGGTGGCGGGCCCGCGCGCCGCGTCGGTGTCGAGCTGCCAGAACGACCACCAACACGCTTCCCCGGAGCCCCCGGGACACTTGTTGCAAGTAGCTGGCATAAAGCTACCGCACTAGACGGCCTTCCGCCAGTACCGCCGGGGGTGGCCATCCCGCGAGCGTCGCTACGTTGCGGCGGAAGGCGATCCTGGGTCGCTCACGAGTCGGGGAAGTCGAACTCGCCGAGCCGGACGCCTGCGGTGAACGCCGCCCATTCGGCGCGGGTGTAGACGATCACCGCGTCGTGCGGGTGTTTGCTGTGGCGCACCGCGATCCGACCGGAGCCGTCGCGCAGGGGCCCGGCCTCTACGCACTCGCCACCGTTGTTCTCACTCCGGGTGCTGATGTGCCACCCCACGTTCGCCAGCTCCTCGCGGCCTACCCCGCCGGGTCCGCCGGACGTGCCCATCACAGCTCCTTCGCCGCGGCCACGATCAGCGCAGCCGACTCCCTGCCTCCGAGCGCCGTGGCGCTGAGCTGATGGTACGCCTGCCTGAACCGGTCGACCGCCGCGTCCTCCTCGACGTACAACGCACCGCCGAGGGTGTCCACGCTGGCCACATCGGGGTAGGGGTCGGGCATCTCGTAGAGCCAGAACGAGCCGTCCAGGCCGGCGTGCGCACCGCGGCTCAGCGGAAGCACCCGGACCTCCACGTTGGGCCGCTCGGCGACCTCGAGCAGCCGGGTGAGCTGGCCGCGCATCACCGCTGACCCGCCGACGACCCGGCGCAGCACCGACTCGTCCACCACGGCGGCGAGGCTGACCGGCTTGTCGCCGCCAAGGACCAGCTGGCGGGCCATCCGCAGCTCGATCATCTTCTCGATCCGATCCTCCGGAGTGTCGGCGGTCGCCACGTTCCGGATCAGGGTCTCGGCGTAGTCCCGAGTCTGCAGCAGGCCGGGCACCAGCATCGACCCGTAGGTGCGCAGCCGCTCGGCGCGGGACCCCAGCCACACCAGGTCGATGTACCGGCGGTCGATGTCGTTGGCATAGGCATCCCACCAGCCTTTGCGCCATACGTCGTCGGCGAGCTGCAGCAGCCCGTCGCGGGTGCGCTCCTCGGAGACGCCGTAGAGGTCGAGCAGCGCGGTCGCCGACCACCTCGGCGTCGACCGATTTGTGCCCGTCGGGCACTCGCTGGGCGGAGCGATCGGGGCGCACCTCGCAGTGGAGCACCCGGACCGAGTGCACGCGGTTGTCGAGGTCGATGCCGCGTACGCGTTACCG
>JBBSGM010000197.1:0-6971 GCA_038254065.1 Mycobacteriales bacterium
AGGCTCAAAGGCTTCCGTGCGGTGGCCATGCGCACCGACAAGCGCGAGTTCGTCTTCCGCGGCACCGTCGACGTCGCCTCCATCAAGATCTGGCTCCGCACCCCAACCAAGGAAGATCCACCAGACACGCCCTAGTGGCGGCGGAGTCGGTGCGCCTGGAGCGCGGGCTGCTGCCCTCGCCGCTGCTGGCCGGCAGCCGGGTCCGGGCGCGCTCGTTCTACCACTCGGGGCGGGCCCGCGCGGTGCTCGGCGGCGACTTCTTCGACGCGGTGCGCGGTTCCTCGGGCACGGTGCACGCGATCGTCGGCGACGTGTGCGGGCACGGCCCCGACGAGGCGGCGTTGGGTGCACTGCTGCGCGTGTCGTGGCGGGCGCTGGTGCTGGCCGGTGTCGAGGAGGCACAGTTGCTGCCCAACCTGCAGGCGGTGCTGGTCAGCGAGCGGCCCGACCCGACGCTGTTCACCACGGTCTGCACGGTCGCGATCGGGCCGGGGCCGGACGGGTGCGACGAGGCGCTGGTCCGGCTGGCCGGGCATCCGCCGCCGATCGCGCTGCGTCCGGAGCCGGTCAGCCGCCCGCTGCGGGCGGGGCTGCCGCTCGGCATCCTGGAGACCACCGAGTGGACGCCCGACCGGATGTCGCTGGAGGCCGACTGGGCGCTGCTGCTCTACACCGACGGGCTGATCGAGGGCCGCGGGTCCGAGCCCGGCCAGCGGCTGTGGGAGGACGGTCTGCTGGCGCTGCTCATCGAGGAGAAGGCCACCGACCTCGACGCGCTGCCCGCGCGGCTCGTGGAGCGGGCTCAGGAGCTCAACGGCGGCCCGCTCGTCGACGACGTGGCGATCCTGCTGCTCTCCGCGGCCGGCGGGGTGCCATGACCGACGTCGCGAAGTCACCCGGGGACGGCGGGCCGCGGACCAGCGGCGCGGCGAGTGGCCCGGGTGTCCGCCGCTGGGTGGGCTCCGGTCAGTTCCGCGGCGCTCGGTCCTCGGGCGGTCCCGCACCGACCGGCCGGAGCTGGCCCATCGGCCGGATCTTCGGGGTCATCGCCGGGACGGCGGCGCTGCTCGCCGTGCTCGCGGTCGTGCTGGGCGCGCTGGTGTTGAACAGGTTGACCGACGCCAGGTCCGCCCTGCTGGACCACATCGCGCCCGCCCAGCTCGCCGGCCAGCGGCTGTCCACCGCGCTGGTCGACCAGGAGACCGGTGTCCGCGGGTTCGCCCTCGCCGGCCGGGCGGAGTTTCTCGAACCCTACCTGCGAGGCCAGGACGGCGAGCGGGAGGCCGTGCAGGCGCTGCGCGGGTTCGCCGCCCAGCGCGACACCGGGCAGCTCGGCGGGGACCTCGACGCCGTCGAGGCGGCCGTCGACGCATGGCGCGGCGGCTTCGCCGAGCCCGCCATCAGGGCGGCCCGGACCGCGGGGCTGCCCCTCGACGGGGTACGTGGCCGGGCCCTGTTCGACCAGGTGCGCACGGTCACCTCGACCCTGCTGGCGCATCTGGACGCCGAGCGGACGGCCGGACGGGCTCGGCTCACCGCCGCCGCCGGGTTCGTCAGCGGGGTCGGCGTGGTGATCACGGTGGTGCTGATGGTGTTCCTGGTCGCGGCCGGACTGACGCTGCGCGCGGTCGTGCTGCGCCCGATCTCCCGGCTGGCCGCGCAGGTGCGCGGTGTCGTCTCCGGCTCCGGGGACGTCGGGCAGGCCATCGCGGGCCGAGGCCCGCGGGAGATCGTCGAGCTCGGTGAGGACGTCGACGCGATGCGGCTGCACATCCTGCACGAGCTCGATGCCCAGCAGGACGTCAACCGGCGGCTCGACGAGCAGGCCCGCGACCTGGAGCGGTCCAACCGCGACCTCGAGCAGTTCGCCTACGTCGCCAGCCACGACCTGCAGGAGCCGCTGCGCAAGGTGTCGAGCTTCTGCCAGCTGCTGCAGCGCCGCTACGGCGGCCACCTCGACGACCGGGCCGACCAGTACATCGGGTTCGCCGTCGACGGCGCGCAGCGGATGCAGCGGCTGATCAACGACCTGCTGGCGTTCTCCCGGGTCGGGCGCGGTACCGCCGAGTTCGTGCCGGTCGCGCTGGGCCAGGTGGCCAGGATCGGCGCCGGGCAGCAGGAGTCGGTACGCGTCGAGGCCGCGGGCGAGATCGTCGTCGGCGAGCTGCCGGAGGTCTGCGCCGATCCGGCGTTGCTGGCCCAGCTGTTCGCCAACCTGGTCGGGAACGCGTTG
The DNA here is from genome assembly GCA_038254065.1 of Mycobacteriales bacterium. Taxonomy (GTDB): domain Bacteria; phylum Actinomycetota; class Actinomycetes; order Mycobacteriales; family Pseudonocardiaceae; genus Pseudonocardia. The sequence continues at coordinate 2,234 of JBBSGM010000197.1, forward strand.
AAGTTCCGCCGTGCCGGAGTGCCGCCCGTGGTCCGGATCACCGCCGCGCCGGCAGCCGATCCGGCGGACGGCTGGGAGATCGCGGTGGCGGACAACGGGATCGGCATCGAGCCCGAGTACGCCGACAAGGTTTTCGTGATCTTCCAGCGGTTGCACGCCCGGGACGTCTACACCGGCACCGGTATCGGGCTGGCGCTGGCCAAGAAGATCGTCGAGTTCCACGACGGCCGGATCTGGGTGGACACCGCTGAAAGGATCGGGCCGGGAACCGTCATCAGGTTCACCCTGCCCGCGGAGCGCACGCTCTGCCGGGCAACATCCACCGCGGCCGAGGCCGCCGAGGAGGAGCGAGCGTCGCATGTGTGACGACGGTCTACAGGTGATCAACGTGCTGCTGGTCGAGGACGATCCGGGCGACGTGCTGATGACCCGGGAGGCGTTCGGGGAGTACCTGCACAACCGGCTCGACGTCGTCACCGACGGCGCCGCGGCGCTGGCCTACCTGCGCAACGAGGCGCCCTACGTGGACGCGCCCCGGCCCGACCTGGTCCTGCTCGACCTCAACCTGCCCCGCCGCGACGGCCGCGAGGTACTGGCGGAGGTCAAGTCGGATCCGCGGCTCGCGCACATCCCGGTGATCGTGCTGACCACCTCGCAGGCCGAGGAGGACGTGCTGCGCAGCTATCAGCTGCACGCCAACGCGTACGTGACCAAGCCCGTCGACTTCGAGCGGTTCGTCGAGGCGATCAGGCAGATCGACCACTTCTTCGTCAGCGTGGTGCAGCTGCCCGGTGCGGGACGGTGAGCGTGCACCGGTGACCCACGACCGGAGGAGGACCCATGAGCGACGAGTACACGGTCGGCCCCGACGTCGACCTCGACGCTGAGGAGATCTACGAACCCGATGGCGCCCAGTTGACCGAACAGCGTCGCGCGGGTACTCGATCTCCCACCCGGTGCCCTCGCGCAGCGCCGTCACCACGTCGTGGGCGTGCAGCACGAACCCCTGATACCAGCCGCCGGACTTCGCCGCGGTCAGCGCCCGCCACTGCTCGTGGGGATGATCGAGCAGCGAGCCCACGCCGGCGGCCTTGACCTGGCCGATCGCCCAGTTCACCACTGTCGGCGGCGCGGTGGTCGTCTGCTGGTCGTGGCGGCACTGGACCGCGTACTGCAGCTCCAACATCGGCTGCGGGGCCAGCCCGCGGAAGTCGATACGGGCCTTGCCGCGCAGTAGGCAGTGCGCGACGTAGCCGGCCACCGCGGGGCTTCCCAACTGGCGCCACCGGGTCTCGTGAGACTTGCAGAACAGGTGCTTGTCGTTCTCCGGCCATAGCGTGCAGAACGGCAGCCCGCACTCGGCGCGCCCGGGGACCGCGTTGCCGGCCGCCCAGACCGCCCGGTCGGGGTGGCCGCTGCGGGCCCAGGCGCTGCGGTGACGCATGCACAACCCGAACCCGCTGCTGCCGAAACGACAGCCGGGCACCGTGCAGTGGGTCAGCTCGATGCGCCCGTGCAGCGCCGGGCCCGGGTCGGCGAGGAAACCCGCCAGGTCCGGGCGCCCTCGGACCCGCCAGCGGTGGGCGTGGTCGCCGCACAGCCGGTACTCCCAGCCCGACCGGTCACAGTCGGGCACCGCGCAGGCGGGCGGCCCAGCACCGGGTCATCCGGTTCCGGGAGGTAGACCTCGACGCGGAACTCCGGGCGGACCGCCGCCAGCAGCTTGCCCAGCAACCCGCCAGCCGGGCCCCCCCAGGCGCCCGCTGGGGGCGGTCACAGTCGCACCTCCCGGCCGGTGAACCAGCCCGCGGCCGCCAAGGTCTTGCGGGCGTCTTCGACGGACAGGTGGCCGTAGGTGTCGATCGTGGTCGTGATCGAGGCGTGCCCGAGCAGTTCCTTCACACTCTCCATCCCGGCGCCCCGGCGCAACACCAGGTGGCATAGGTATGGCGGAAATGGTGCGGGCCGAAAACGACATCGGTGCGTCGCGCAGCCGTCCGACCAGGTCATATACAGCTGGATAGCCCAGCGGGTGCCCGAGCGGGCCACCCCACAGATTGACGAACACGTAGTCCGAGTCCAGCGCTCCGTACTCGCGGTTGAGGTAGTCGGCATACAGCCGCATCAGCTCGGCGCTGGCCGGAATCACCCGGGACCGGCCCGCCTTGGCCCACACCCGGTTGTCGTTGACCCGCGGCATGACCGTGACCTGTCGCTCGGCGATCCCGAGGTCCTCGTGGCGCAGCCCGAGCGCCTCCCCGATCCGCAGCCGATGTCCAGCAACACCGCGAACAGCAACCGGTCCCGCAGCCGCGTGCACGCATCCAAGATCGCCTGCGTCTGGGGCGCGGTCAGGACCCGCGGCGTCGACGTCGGGGCCGCCAGCGCGACCGTGCGCCGCCGCTGCGGGCCGCTCTTTGTGACGTGATGCAGGAACGGCTTGAACGCACCCGTCGACGAGCCCCGCCGACCAACCGGCGCCATCGTGGTCAGCACACCGGCCAGCACGACACCGTGACGGGCGTGGAACTCGCAGAACGAGCCAGCGCCACCAGCTTGCGGTTCACACTCACCGCCGTGCAGTGATGCTCCACCGTGGGCAGCACCGCCACCCGCCCGTCCCGGGCCGCCGGCGACAGCCGCAGCCACACCACGAACCCGGCAACGTCCTCCACCGTGACCGCCCGCCAGTCCACGCCCCGACCGGCGAGGAAGGTGAACCAGTCCTTCAGATCATGCGCATAGGCCTTGACGGTGTTCGGTGATCGCTCGATCGCCGACAAGGACGCCAGGAACCGCTCGACAGGCTCCACCGGACGTGATCCTCGCCGAGCAAGGTCCACGACTCGACTTCCAAACCCGCCATGAGCACCCGCTGCACCCGCATCGAACCTCCCGCCCTCGTGCTGGACGGTGGAGGGTAATCGCATCCACGACGTGATCGTTTGCAGTCTCAGGCTCGTCGTGGACGTCACGGACTTGGTCTGATCGGCTCCAGATAACCTTCCACGACACCGACCAGAACCAGATCTGGGTCGCCCTCGCCGCGCTGGCCGCCGACCTGCTCGCCTGGCCCTGCCCGCCCCCGCCGCGACCGACGAGCCCACACGGCTGCGGCTGCGCATCCTGGCCGTGGCCGGGCGGATCGTACGCAGCGCCCGCCGCCGACAACTCAAGGTCGACCCAGCCTGGCCCTGGGTCGACCTGATCACCACCGCCCACGCCCGCCTCTGCGCACTCCCGGTCCCCTGACCACAACACCCCGCCCCGACAACCCAGGACACGGAGCACCGGCAGACCCCCGCTGAGCCGGAGCCCCACCCTGCCCAACCGGCAACCACGGGCCAGACAAGATCATCAACCCCGCTGCGAAGATCACCGTACGGCCGTTACGAAATTTCGAGGCTAGCCGGATGTGCTTGCTGTGGCCAGGCCTGAGTGATCACCGAACGTATAACAGTTATTCGTCGCCGTTGGCAGTGTCGGGCTCCCCGGCATAGGTTTACCCAGGTGAGCACATGGTTCTCGGGGGCTACTGACCGGTAGGGAGTCGCGGAGCTTGACTCCAGCCGATTATTCTTCTACTGTATAACACGAGACTTGTCCCGCACGTCGGGGAAGAGGAAGGGATCACGCCGATGGCAAAAGATTCGTCCCCAATCTGCTTCCGCGTCTCGGACGAGGAACGCAGGGTCTTGGCAGCAGTCGCAACGTATATCGGCGAGTCGCTCTCTGCGTTCATGCGCCAGTCGGCAGTGGAGACGGCGCAGGTTGTCATGAGCCAAGCGGGCGGTCCTGCGGCTGTCTTCCAGCATTATGAGGAGGTTCAGCGACGCCGCGCAGACTTCAACGATCGGGAGCAGGAGTTTCTTGCGCCCGGTCGTGCACCTCGCTACGATTGATCGACCCTCTGTCTCTCGGGAGAGGACCAGATGAGCACCAGCAGCTACAGCGACCGACCAGCAGCGGTGGCTGCTGCTAGCGCTTTGTCACGGCGCCCTCGGAACGCCGTGATCGCTCATATGGAAACGCTGATCGATCTGGGGGAGCAAGGGTCGGGCGACCCGATTGCGGACTCGCGAGACGTGGAGCGCTATCACATGGCGTGGTTCGCCCGCCAGGCTCTGGCTGGTATCGCTCCGCCGGAGTTCCTACGTGAGACTCGACGGGAGCAGGCGGCCGTATGCGGGGCCGCTGCCGGGCACCGCCAGCTTCCCAACCGAGCGCGGCCTGCGGTGTCGACACCGTCGCACCCGTCTGCACTGCGCTTGAGGCTGGTGATGTGGACGCTCTTGGCGGTCGATGCCGTCCTAGTGTTCTGGCTTGTTGTAGCCATCATCAACGCCAAACTGGCAGTGCCGGATGGTTCGCTGGCGATAAGCGCTGTGATCGCGTTTCTGGCCACCGCAGGTGCTGCAATGGCAGCGCAGCATTCAGTGAGGCTGCGCCTCGGACCGCCGAGATGGTGTTTTGAGCCTCGATCCCATGTTGCTCATTAGAGCATTCCTAACCGCCGAACTTATCGTTGGTACTACGACGGCGATGCTCTGCAAGCGCTAAGCAGGCAGGGGCTCGAGCGGCGCCAGACGTACACGAGGTGTAACTGGTCAGGTCCTTGGCGGCGTGGCTGCTTGATCTTCGCGTCGTGGTGTTGATGATGGCGGTGTGTCCGAGGAGTCATCCACTGTAGAGCTGCGTGAGCGGCTTGCGGTCGTGGTGGCGTCGTTGGCGGAGCGTG
>JBBSGM010000198.1:0-6967 GCA_038254065.1 Mycobacteriales bacterium
CGGCGTGCGCCCCTTCGAGATCCCGGTCAGCTACCACGGCCGGTCCTTCGAGCAGGGCAAGAAGATCAGCTGGCGCGACGGCGTCCGCTGCCTAGCGATCCTGGCTAAGGTCCGCGCCGAGCGCAGGCCGCAGGTTCTGCCCGCTCGACCGGAGGCGGCGCCGGTGGTGTTCCTTGTCGAGGTGCCGGTTGGTGTCTGGCGTGTGTTGGCGCCGGTCACACCGGAGCTCCCTGCGGCCATCATCGAGGAGACCGGCACCGGAGATGTGGCCGTCGCGGTCTGACCCCGATCACCTGCGGACATTCGGCACGACGCGAAGGAGTAGCTTTTGGGGGACGAGCAGCGCGGGGCTCCGTCGGTTGCGGGGCGCCGCGGCAAGGTGTGGGTCGTGGGGCCCGGGTTCCAGTTCCTTAGCGGGCTGTCGGTTTACACCTGTCGCCTCGCCAACGCGCTGGCCGCTGAGCACGACGTGTCGGTGCTGCTGCTGCGCAGGCTGATCCCTGCGCGGCTCTATCCCGGTGGTGCGCGCACCGGCCGGGACCTGACCAGTCTGCGTTACGCCGACGACGTGCGGGTGGTCGGCGAGATCGACTGGTATTGGGGTGACCACCTGCGCCGTGCGGCGAAGCTGCTGGAACGCCAGCGCCCCGACGTCCTGGTTCTGCAGTGGTGGACCGCGGCGACTCTGCACACCTACCTCGCGCTGGCTGTTGCCGCCAGGCGCGCGGGTGTTCCCGTGGTGATCGAGTTCCACGAGATCCTGGACACCGGGGAGGCTTCGGTCCCGCTGGTCGCTGGCTACTGCCGCCGCCTCATGCCGGCGCTGCTTGCCCGGGCGTCGGGAGCGCTCGTCCACAACCGACACGACCTCAGTCTGCTCAGGCAGACCTACGGGGGCACGGTCCTCAAGCGGATCGCCGTCGAGATAGCCCCACACGGTCCCTACGACCACCTCCCCACCGCACCGGACACCGCTGTGGTCAGGGAAGGTGACGACGTGACCCGACTGCTCTTCTTCGGCCTCATCCGGCCCTACAAGGGGCTGGAGGATCTGGTCGAAGCATTCAACTCGCTCACGCCAGACCAGGTGGGGGCCTTCACTTTGACTGTGGTCGGCGAGACGTGGGAGGGCTGGACGCTGCCGGCTGAGCTGATCGCGGCGAGCCCGCATCCGGAGCGGATCACCTTCGTCAATCGTTACGTCAGCGATGTGGAGGCCGGCCGGTTCTTCGGCGCGGCTGACGCGCTGGTGTTGCCCTATCGGCGCGGCTCGGCCAGCGGGCCCCTGCAGATCGCGATGAGCGTCGGCATCCATGTGCTGCTGTATGAGGTCGGCGGTCTGGCCGAGGCCGTCCAGGATTACAAGGGTGCGGTGCTCGTCGCGCCGGGCAACGTCGATGCCCTGCGCAAGGCGTTGCTGGAGCTGCCGCTGCGCCGCGCGCAGCGCTTCCCGAACCCGCACTCGTGGGCGGCGACGGGAGCCGCCCTGCAACGACTGATGGCAGCGGTGGCCGCAGCCTGATGAGCACCGCCGAGATCCCCAGGCCAGACGACCGCCCGAGGCGGTTGCGCCAAGTCCCGCTGGCCAGGCCCGACCGGCGGGCGCACCCGGTGCCGCGGTTGATGAGCTGGCCGGCACTCGTCGGGGCCGCGGCAGCCGGCACGCTGGTCGTCGGGGTGTCCTACCGGCTCTCAGCGGCCGGCGCCGCCCCCGAGCTCTACTACGGGACGTTCTGGGTGGGCTTGCTGCTCGCGATGCTGCCGCCGTGCGTGCGGATTGGGGCATCGTCGGGCGCCCGAGCCCAGCGGGTGTGGGCGTTGGCGCTGGTCGGGGTGCTCACCTTCGTCCCGAAGTACCTGCGCAACCCCGTCGCGCCCAGCTACCACGACGAGTACGCGCACTGGCACGCTGCCGTGGACGTGCTGTCCGCCCAACGGCTGTTCCTGGGCAACGGGCTGATCCCGATCGTGGAGTACTTCCCAGGAACCGCCGCCTTGACCGCGGTGGTGCAACGACTGACCGGGTTGTCAGTGTGGTCGTCGGGTGAGTTCGTCGTGTTCGTCGCGCACATGCTGGCGCTGTTCGCGGTGTTCGTCCTGGGCGAAGTGCACCTGCGGTCGGCGCGAGCCGGGGCCATCGCCGCGCTGATCTACGCCCTGAACCCCTCGGAGATGTACTTCGACACCCAGTATGCCTATGAGGGTGTCGCGATCGCCTTCTTCGTCTGGGTGCTGGCGCTGGCCAGTCTCGCGGCCCGCACACGCGGGCGGCGCCGGGTCGCGCTGACGGCTACGGCGCTGGTCTGCTCTGCCGCCAGCGTGGTGACTCACCACCTGACTACCCTGTTCTTGCTCATCGTGCTGGCGACCATCACTGCCGTTGTCACTGTGCGGGCGTGGCGGCGCGCCCCGCGCTCCGCGGCCGGGTCCTCCGGTGTCCGCGGCGTCGTGATCTGGTGGACCGTCCTCACTGGCACCGTGCTGATGGCCGGGGCCTGGCTGGTGTTGGTGGCGTGGCCGACGGTCAGCTACCTGTCGCCGTACCTGGGCGGCTCGGTGAACCAGCTCGCCGCGATGACGGCGAAAAACTCCAAAACCGGGCGGCTACTGCTGGCCGCCAGCGTCGAGCCGCTGTGGGAGCGCGGCATGACCGCTCTCGCCCCGCTCGTCGCCGGGCTGTTCTGCCTCAAAGCGCTTGTGCTGATGCGTCGGGAGCACCGCGGCTGGTCGTCGGACACCCTCACGCTGATGGCCCTTGGCCTCGTCTACTTCCCGTCGGTGCTGTTCCTGTTCGCGCCGTTGGGCGCCGAGGGGGCACGCCGGTCCTGGGCGTTTAGCTACGTCGGCCTCGCGCTGATCGGGGCGTTCGTCCTGCAGCGCTACCCCGATCGGGGTCGGCCGCGGGTCCCGGCGCGCTGGCGGACACCGGTCGGGTTGGTCGTGCTGACCGTCGTGCTGATCGGCGGCGTCGGCGGTGGTCTCAACGACCCCTACCGGTTTCCCGGTCCGTTCCGCTGGGGCACGGACACGAACTCCGCCAGCGTCGAGGCGCGAACGGTGGGCGAGCGTCTTGTCGCCGAGGCGGCCCCGGTGCGGGTCGTCACCGACCAGTACACGGCACTGCAGCTCATCGCCTACGCCAATCTCGACGTCGCCGCGCCCTCCCAAGGCTTCCCGGCGGGGAATCTCGCGCAGACACCCACCGACCCGAGCCCACAGCTGGCCGGGATGCTCATCGGATCGCACTACAACTACCTGGTGGTCGACACGCGCATGGCCGCGCAACCCGCCTTCAACGGGACCAACTTCGGGTCGGCCGACCCGCTGGCCGGCCGGGCGACACCGATGGCCTACCTCGACCGCCTCGACCACGTGCCGTGGGCGTCGCGTGTCATGAGCACCCAGCACTTGCGGGTCTACCGGCTGGACCTGGCGCTGCTCGGGCGGCCGCTACGGAGCGGGCCGTGAGTACACCCGGTCGCCGAACGCAACAAACACTCGCCGACCCGTACCTCGTCACGCTCGGTCTGGTCGTTGTCGTCATGGGGGCCATCGGGCTGGCCGTCGCGCCGGTGCCGGTACCGGTGCGGTTGGTGATCGTCCTGCCCGGGCTGGTGCTGGTGGCCGGCAGCTCGGCCGCCGCTCTTGTGCTCGGCCGCCGACACGGAACCGACCTGACAGACGGCCGCCGCCCTGACGGGGTGCTCCGCATCCTGCTGACGGTGCTGCTGGGCCTGCTGTCCCTGCTGCTATCAGCGTTGCTGTGCCCGGTCCTCAGGATCCCGATCAGCCCGCAGGGCGTGCCGGTCGTCACGGCCGCCGTCACCCTGACGCTGCTGCTGCTCACCCGCTGGCGGACCCTACTCCCGAGCCAGGGCACCGTCAGCAAACTGGCCACCCTCCCCGGATGGCTGAGTCTCCGCAATGTCCTCGGCGTGGCCGCGGCGGTACTCGTGCTCGCCGCCGCCGTGGCCGGCGCCGTCGCGATGCAGCCGACGACCGTTGAGCGGTACACCCAAATCAGCCTCGACGACCCCCGCGTGCTCCGGGGCGGCCTGCTGACCGTCCACCCAAGGGCCGACGTCGGTCTGAAGTGGACGATGCACAGCTACGGCTTTTCCCTCACCGATCCGGACCCCACGATCGACGTCACGATCGGCGGGGTGCCCGCGCACGGGGTGACCGGGCAGCCCTCGGCCCCCGTGCCCGACCACGGCGGGACCGGAATGATAAGTCGACTCGACGGGACCGTCCACTTCACCGCCCCGGCCCACGAGGGCCTCTACACGGCACGGATCACAGTCACCCCGCACGGAACTCCGGTCAGCGACCCATCGGTGCTCGTCATGACCATGCGAGTGAATCCGTGACCGCCGGGGAAGCCACCCGGCCCGCCGTCACCCGCTCGCTGCCGTCCCGGCTCATGGCCCGCTTCGCCTCCGACGCGATGCTGCGCAACAGCGTGTTCATCATGGCCACGAGCGTGGTCACCTCCCTGTTCGGCTACGTGTTCTGGCTGATCGTCGACCGCAGCTCCTCCGCAGAGGCCAGCGGCGCGGGCGCGGCCGCGACCAGCGCCCTGCAGGCCACGGCGCTGCTCGCCAGCGTCGGCGCGGCCGCCGCCATGATCGAGTGGCTGCCCCGCAGCCGTTCGGCGCTGGAGTGGCGCCAGCGGGTGACCGCCGGAGTGCTGGTGGCCGCCACCGGCGGCGCCCTCGGGGGGGTGCTTGCCGTCGTGCTGCTGGGCCATGTGCTGGGCACGCTCCCCGCGCTAGCCACACCCGCCGGGGGCGCCCTGTTCTGCCTGGGCACGGTGTTCTTCGCCGTTGGTACCGTGTTCGACTACGCCGCCGTCTCCGAGCGCAGCGGCGCCATGATGTTGGCCAGGAACGCGGTCTTCACCGCGGCCCGGATCCCGTTGCTGCTGTGGCCGTGGCTGCTGATCGGAACCACGGACCAGATCCTCACGTCGTGGGCCGCCGCCGCAGGTCTGTCCCTGCTCATCGGTCTCGCCGGCTTCCGCCGCGGCACGCACGGGCGCAGCCTTCGACTCGCGTTCGGCGGTCTCGCGGCACACGTGCGGGAGATGATCGGCTCGCTGATTGGCCAGCACTTCATCACCGTCTTCGCCATGCTGGGGACCTATCTGCTGCCGATCCTCGTTGTCGCGCGGGTCTCGGCAGCGGCCAACGCCTACTTCTACGCGACATGGATGCTGGGCGCGGTCTTCTTCATGATCAGCCCCGCGGTGTCGACGGCGCTGTTCGCCGCGGGCGCGAGCGATCCGGACCAGATACGCGCGCTGACCCGCCGCTGCGCGGTGATCATCGCCGCCCTGCTGGCGGTCCCGATGGCGGTCTACCTGCTCGGCGGGGGACTGCTGCTCGAACTGTTCGGACCCGCCTACCCACACCAGGGTCGGCTGTTGCTCGTGCTGCTGACCCTGTCGGCCGTTCCAGACGCCGTCACCAACGTCGCCGTCGCGCTCCTGCGCGCGACGAACCGTTTGCGTAGCGCCCTGTGGCTGAACACCTCGATGCTCGTCGCGAGCCTCGTGCTGTCCTGGTTCCTGCTGCCCCGGCTGGGCATCGTCGCGGTCGGCATCAGCTGGATCGCCGCCCAGAGCGCAGGCGCACTATGGGTGCTGGCTTCCTGGCTAAGGCACGACTCATCAACTTCCTCGACGGCCTCGACGGCATGAGGATCCTGCAGGTCACAGACAGCTATCCGCCGGCGACGGGCGGTCTGGAGCGGACCGTCCAGGCGTTGGCTCGGGAACTCGCCAGCCGGGGCCACCGGGTCGATGTGGCGACGCTGACCTACCCCGGCGCGCCGCGGCGAGAGCAGGAAGGGCCGGTGACGGTCCACCGGCTTAAGGGCTGGAGCCGCCACCTGCGACGTTTCTCCACCGACCCAGGGCACCACTTCCACCCCACGGCACCGGACCCGCGACTCGTGCGGCGCCTGCAGGGGCTCGTCGACGAACTCCGACCGGAGATCGTGCACGCCCACGGCTGGGTCCTCCACTCCTGCCTCGGGTTGCGGTTGCCTGCGGGCTCGGCGCTGGTGGTCACGCTGCACGACTACAGCCTGGTCTGCGCCAAGAAGACCATGATCCACCGCGGCGAGCTCGACGACCGGTGTTCCGGCCCGTCCCTGCGCCGCTGCCTGCCGTGCGCGAACGGGTTCTACGGCCCGGTCAAGGGCGTCGCGCTGACCCTCGGCCTCGCCGAGGCCCGGCACCGGCTCGATCGCGTCGCGATGTTCTTGCCAATCAGCGCCGCCGTCGCGGCGGCGTGCCTGCCCGGCGTGGGCCCCGAACGGATCACCGTGATCCCCTCGTTCGTCTCCGACGACGTCGCGGCGGGCGCGGCCTCGACGCCGCGCCCGGACTTCCTCCCCAGGGCAGATTTCGTCCTGTTTGTCGGCGCGCTGGGCGAACACAAGGGGCTCGGGCTGCTCGCTCAGGCGCACCGCCGGATGGCCACCGCGGTCCCTCTCGTGGTGATTGGATCCCAGCGGGCGGACACGCCTGACGTACCGCCGGGCACAGCGCAGCGTCCCGTGATCCTGCGCACGGGGGTGCCGCACGACCAGATCATGGCCGCGTTCGCCGCGGCGGCGGTGGTGGCCGTCCCGTCGCGGTGGCCCGAGCCGCTGGGGCTGGTGGCCGTCGAAGCGATGGCCTCGGAGGTACCGGTGGTGGCCTCACAGGTGGGCGGCTTGAGCGAGATCGTGGTGCCGGGCACGACCGGGCTGCTCGTCGCGCCCGGCGATGCCGGCGAGCTGGCCGATGCGATCGACCGACTCCTCACCGACCCGGCACTGCGGGCCCGGATGGGCGCAGCCGGGGCCGCGCGGGCCGTCGACTACATGGCCTGTTCGGTGATTCGCCGGGTGACCGATGCCTATGATCGGGCTCGCGCCCTGGCATCGGCGTAGCGGTCACCGTCCGGCGCGTTGCACC
>JBBSGM010000199.1:0-6919 GCA_038254065.1 Mycobacteriales bacterium
CAACAGGCTCAAAGGCTTCCGTGCGGTGGCCATGCGCACCGACAAGCGCGAGTTCGTCTTCCGCGGCACCGTCGACGTCGCCTCGATCAAGATCTGGCTCCGCACCCCAACCAAGGAAGATCCACCAGACACGCCCTAGCCGGTCGAGCTGGTAAGCAAGGATGCTGTCCCGAAACAGCAACACCAGCACGGTGAGAACCACGCTGAGCCCCAAGTTGACCAACAGCAGGATCACCACCCGCCGCAGAGCCGGCGACATGGGCTCTGGCTGCGCAGCTGAGTTCATGGCGTGACCCGCAGCGCGGACAGGCTGCAGTGCCTCAGCCCGCGATCGACCGCGGTGGCGAGGCGAGCACCCGTGATGTGATCACTGAACTCACCCCTGGGCTGTCGGTGCCGCCGGGACGTGGCGCGCGCGCCGGTGTGGTTCATGACAGTCCCTCCCGCAAGTGTACGACGTTAATACCACGTACGGTGTATGGGCGTCGGTTCTGTGTCAACAAGTTTCCGGGTCCTCACCTGCCCCCTCCCCCCGACGTGGCCGTGTCTCTGGTGAGCTGAGCCCCGCTGCTATCGGCCCGCCATGCCGCGAGTGCAGCCGACGGTGGTCCCGACGACGGTCGCGTCGCGCGGCCCAACCCGTGGATCTGTCGGGTCGAGGTTGGCCGGGGCCCTCGACCGCCAGGACGGGGTAGCAGGTCCCGTCGCCACGGTTCCGGTTCTGCGCCACCGGGGTCCGGGCTCTACAACGCCAGCTCGCGGGCGCGACGGCCGCTCCCAAAGTGGGGAATCCGGTGGCGACGTGATCGGTTCCGATGCCATCCTCCTGTCGGAGGTGGGAATCATGAAGCTGGCCGAGGCGCTTGCGCTGCGAGCCGAAGCGCGGCGACGCGTCGAGCAGCTGCAGGCGCGCATCGTGGCGAGCGCGCGCTACCAGGAGGGCGAGGAGCCGGCCGAGGATGCGGGCGCGCTGCTGGTGGAGGCGCAGGAGACACTCGAGGAGCTGCAGTCGCTGATCCGGCGAGTCAACCGGACGAACGCGGCGGCCGATCTGGGCGCCGACGGCACCATGACCGACGCCCTGGCGCGGCGCGATGTGCTGCGGCTGGAGCACTCCGTGCTGACGGCGGTGGCCGACGCGGCATCGGGGAAGAACAGCTACCGGCAGCTGCGTTCCGAGCTGCGTCAGCTCTCGGCGCTGCCGGTGGCCGAGCTACGGGCCACCGCCGATGGTGTGGCACGCGACCTGCGGGAGTTGGACGTTCGCGTCCAGCGGGCCAACTGGGAGCTCGACCTGCTGGACTGAGAGAGACGCGGGAACAGAGACGCGGGAAGCAGGTAACCGGAGGGGAAGCGGGCGTACACCGCGGGCCGGCGGAACCGGCCCGTCTGGTGCGTGAGGGGCAGCGCAGGGAGTTCGACTCTCCCGACCACAGGGCAGCCCAGCACCCCGGACAGGTGATCAACGCACGCACCACAGCGCACCACCAGGCGCCGATTCCCTCCGGCGAGGGTGGGTCAGGGGCACCCGCGTCAACTCACGACCAGTCAGGGAACGGGGGTGCGCGTGACGTAAGCGCGGACACCAGTCCTGCTACAACCGCGACCTGCGGGAACGTCGGGTCGTCGCGGGTGTCTCGTGAACGATCATCATTACAGAGTTCTCGACACACGCCCGCGATCGTTGAGACGTCCCATACGACGGTATCAGCGGTGGGTGGTCTCTCCTCTGAACATGTGACACCGGTCTGTACGGCGCATTTCGGGGGAGAGAACCTGATGGATGCCATCTTGCACTGGAACGAGGTCGCCACGGACGCCAACCGAACTACGCATACCACGCTCGCGCCAAGCGAGGCCGGAGTCCAAGGCCCGGCTGGCAGCTCGCGGGCGCTCGCGATCGTGTACCTGGCCATGAACGACGCCTATTTCAGCATTAACCCCAAGCCGCACGGCACCTATCTGGACCCGGCGGACCTGCCGGTGATTCCGTCAGGAGCCATCTCGAAACGACCGTGGTGGCCCCGATTCCCGGCCGCCGCCAGCCAGGAGGTTCTGCCATCGTGACTACCATCTCTAGGGTCTCGACTGCTTTGGATACGCAGGAGTGGATCGGACGCTTCGCCGCCGCGTCGCCGTACGGGCCGGTGAGAAGTACGGTCGTCGAGCAGACCCCCTACCGACGCCCGCTGGACCAGGACCGGTTGGCCGCCTTGCGGTGGGACGAGCCGCTCACCGAGGAGCGGGCCGCCTCCGATGATGCCCTGATGGCGCACCGGCTGTTGATGAACGTCTACGAGAGCGACACCCTCTTCCTGCCGGACGAGGGCGTGGCCGGGCGGCAGGAGGAGTTTCGGGCCTTCTACAGCCCGGACACCCGACTGGCCGCCGACATCGCGCAGCCGAGGGTGGAACGGTACGCGTTCGACTTCCTCGACCGCACGGTGCAGGTGACCGGCTCGTGGGATCTCGACGCGGTCGAGGCACACGTGAACGCGGCGATCGAGGAGGCGGTGAACGCCGACAGCCCGGTGCTTCGGGCGATCGACGAGGCGCCCGAGCCCGCCCGAGCCTGCGAGATCATGATCGCCCAGATGGCTCTCGACGGCTTGACCGAGGCGACCGCGATGTCGCAGAACCTGGGTGGTGCGTACGGCGTCGAGCAGAGTGAGCTGTTCAAGATCTTCGTCGACGAGTTCGGGTACGGCGTCTTCGACGCCAAACACAGCACGCTCTTCGCCGAGATGTGCCGCAGCGTCGGCATGACCCCGACACCGCATCACTACTGGTTCTTCTACCTGCCGACCTGGATGACCTCCAACAACTACTTCTACTATGTCACTTGCAACCGGCTCGGCTTCTTCCACTACGTCGGCGCGATGACCTTGTTGGAGGCGACGTTCGCGCCCTGGTTCGCGGCCATGGCCCGCCGGCTCAAGGCCGTCTACGGCGATTCCGTCGACACCCGCTACTGCGACGAGCACGCCCACATCGACCAACACCACGGCCGGATGGCGGTGCGTGACCTGCTCCTCCCCATCGCTCGCAAGCACGGCCCCGCGGCCATGCGAGACCTCGTCCGCGGGATCGAGGAGACCAAGCTGCTCGGGCGGCTGGCCGACCGGGACCTGGTCGCCCAGATGCGGTGGCGACCCGAGGTGCTCGCCGACCGACCCGACACGGCGGGGGCCATGGTCACGACGGTGACGGCGGGCGACACGTTCGATACCCGGGTGGCCGACCGCGACCTAGAGCTCACCGTGCTCTCCGGCGCGGTGGAGTTGCACTGGTCGCCGACCGGCGACCCGCTCGTACTGGCGGCCGGCGCCGCGGTGCCGGTGCCCCGCGGCCGGCTCTACGGTCTCGTGGCCGACCGGGAGTCAGTCGTGGCGACGACCCTGCCGACCAGATGAGGCCCCGGATGCGCGTCGTGCTGGAGTGGCCAGCTCACAACGCCGTGCACGTCGGCGACGACACCTATTTCTGCCTGGAGCGCGGGGGCCGGATCCACGTGCTCGCCAGCCGCTGTCCCCACCGAGGCGGTCCTTTGCACCTCGGGCGCATCGACGACGGTCGGCTGCGGTGCCCGTGGCACGGCAGCGCCTTCCGGCTCGACTGGCTCTGTGACCGGGGGGTCCCCGCCGTTCGGGTCGGGAGCCGGGTCGTCGCCTACCTGCCCGCCGCAGCGTCACCGCAGCAGCATCCACTTCCCGTACGTCAGATGGTGCTCGCACATGAAAGGTCAATCGATGTCTAAGTCTACGGTCGTCGATCGCCCGCCGGGCCCGTTCGCGGCGTTCGGCGGGCGGGAGGCGCTCCTCCGGCGGGGTGAGGAGGCTCTCGTCCGGCGTGACTACGCTAGCGCCGTGCACCTGCTCGGTCTCGCGGGCGGCCACCTTGCCCCGCCGGAGGATCGCACCGCCCGGTTGATGAACCGGGCGGTACGCGAGCTGGTGCCCCGCTGGCATTTCGCGATGCTCAATGACCGCGACCGCAACGACGCCTACCGGCGAGCCATCGCGGACGTGGTGCGTCCCGGGGACCTCGTGCTCGACATCGGCACCGGAGCCGGCCTGCTCGCGTTGTTCGCCGCGCGGGCCGGCGCCGTCGTCGTCACTTGCGAGATGGAGCCGCTCGTCGCCGCCGTCGCCGAGCAGGTGGTGGTGGACAATGGGCTGTCCGACCGGATCCGGGTGGTGAACGCAAGATCGACGGACCTGAAGGTGGGGGTGGACCTGCCGGTCCGAGCCGATGTGCTGGTCACGGAGATCTTCGACTGCGGTCTGCTGGGCGAGCACGTCCTGCCGGTGCTCGCCCACGCCCGTCAGCACCTCCTGCGCCCCGAGGCGCGACTGGTGCCGGGCTCGGCCAGGCTATGGGGCCAGCTCGTGGAGAGCGAGCAGATCTACGCGCAAAACGCGGTGTCCATGGTCGAGGGCTTCGACCTGTCGGCGTTCGGCCAGTTCCGGTCGGTGGAGTACTTCTCGACCTACCTCCACCAGTATCTGCATCGCGAGCTGAGCGAGCCTTTCGTCCTGCTCGACGTCGACTTCACCGCCGCGACGGTGCCGACCGACGTCTCGGTCGAGGTGCCGGTCACCGAGTCCGGTAAAGCACACGCGATCGTGATGTGGTTCGAGCTGGACCTGGCTCGTGGCATCACTCTCCGCAATCATCCAAGCCAGAATCGGTACACGCACTGGAGGCAGGCCTTACAGACATTCGACTATCCGCTCGAGTGCTCGGAGGGGACGGTGCTCCGTCTGTTCGCTGCTCACGACGGCGAGCGTGTGCTGGTGCGGCCACAGTTCGCCTTTGAGCCGGCAGCCAGCCGGGCGAGCTGATGACCACCGACTCTCCCGCCAGCGCCCTGACGACCGGCAGCCTGCACAAGACGCTGACCGTCGGCCGGGGCATCGGCGTGTCGATCAGCATGATCGTCGGGAGCGGCCTGCTGGTGCTGCCCGGCCTGGCATACGCGAGGGCCGGCTCCTCGGCCGTCTTCGCCTGGGTAGCGGCGGCGGCCGTCGTGTTGCCGCTCCTGCTCATCTTCGCCAGCCTCGGTGCCGGCTACCCGAACGCCGGCGGTGTAGTCGGCTTTACCCGGGCGGCCTTCCGCCGGACCGGCGCGGCCGCGATCGCTTATGTGCTGTTGGGCGCCTGCGCCTTCGGCGGGGCCGCGATGGCCATCACCGGTGGCAACTACGTAGGCGCGCTGCTCGGCGAGTCGGTGTCCGCGCCGGCGGCGATCGGTTACCTCGCTGTCGTCTGCGTCCTGAACGCGCTCGGCGCCCGGCTAGCGGGCGGAGTGCAGACTGCCGTCACGGTGTTGCTCGTAATCCTCATCGCGGTGGTCGCCGCCGTGCCGTTCATCGACCCGGGCTTCGTCGCGCAGGGCGAGGTGACCGTTCCGGACAACCTGCCCGACCTGTTGCCGACGGTCGGGCTGGTGTTCTTCGCCTTCACCGGGTGGGAGCTGATCGCCTCGACCACCGAGGAGTACCGCAACCCCAAGCGCGACCTTCCGATCGCGGTCGGCACGTCCTTCGTCGTGATCGTCGTGCTCTACGTCGGCGTCGCCACGGCGGTGCAGGTCGCGGTGCGGCCCGATGACGAGCTACTGCAGCGCGCGCCGCTGGTCGGTGTCCTGCGCAACGTGCTGGGCGACGGCGCGGCCACGGCGGCATCGCTACTCGGTTGCCTGATCATCTTCGCCACGCTGATGGGTGGTACCTGGGCGACCTCCCGGATTACCTTCGCGACGGCAAGGGAACGGCTGCTGCCCTGGAAGCTCACCCGGGTACAGCCACAGAGAGGGGCGCCCACCAACGCGGTGGTGTTCTCGGTGCTGTTGTTCGGTGCGGTGGTGGGCGCGCACGCTCTCGGGGTGCTGGAGCTCGACCTGGTCTTCCGGCTATCCGCCGCCTGCTTCGTGGTCGGCTATGTCGCTTCCGTCGGCGCTTACGGGGTGTTGTTCACCCGGTGGTGGCAACGGGTGCTCACGGCAGTGGCTGGCGTGCCGATCGCTGTGGTGCTGGCAGGCTTCGGATGGACCCTGTTCTACCCAGCGGCCCTGCTCGCGGCTGGCGTGGTCGCGCACCGACTGACCCGCTCCAAGGTTGCAGCGGCCGTGCCCAATCGCTTGTCGCATATTCCGTAGCGGTCGCGCCGGGGGTGCGCCCGCAACACACGCATTGCCTACCGTCGAACCCAACCGGAGACGACACCATGAACCCAGATCGTAAACATTCAGGTCCTCCTGGTCCGGTGCCGCCGGTTCGGGCACCAGCTCGGATGTGAGGTCCTGATCGTCCGGCGTGTCGTGTTGATCTCGAACCAGGCCGTGGTGATCATGTCGCGGTGACCTCGCCGCGGCCTGCGCCCGAGTGCGGGTCGTGCGCGTCTCGGGACGTGCTGATCGCCCAGCAGGCGATCGCGATCGAGGAGTTGACGAAGGCGAACGCGAGGCTGGTCGAGCGGGTCGCGGTGCTGGAACGAGTCCTGGGCCGCAACAGCGGAAACTCCTCGATGCCGCCGTCGAGTGATGATCTGCCGGGTCGGAAGAAGCCGGCCGCGCGTGCGGCGCGGGGTTCGGGGCGCACGCAAGGCAAGCAGAAGGGCGCGGCGGGTAGCTCACTGCCCTGGGTCGCGGAACCCGGCCTCTGACGAGGATCGGTACAGGATCCTGAGCGAGGGGCGTCGATGATCCACGCCGTTCGGGGCCAGGCATTGATCTCAGCGAGCGGTCGGCTGCCCGGTGCGGAGGTGGCGGTAGATCGTCATCGGGGTGACGCCGCCGCAGGAGGCGGCGATCTCGGCCATGGTGAACTCGCGGGCGTCATACATCCGCTGGGCCTTGTCGATCAGGGCCGGGGTCATCTTCGGTTTCCGCCCGCCGCGGCGGCCCCGCGCTCGGGCG
>JBBSGM010000200.1:0-6895 GCA_038254065.1 Mycobacteriales bacterium
ACCTCGCACGGCGGATCAACCCGATCGTGCGGGGTTGGATGAACTACTACGGGGCCTTCTACAAGTCGGCCCTGTATCCCCTCCTGGAGCGCATCAACGCCTACCTGATGCGGTGGATCCGCAAGAAGTACAAACGGTTGCAGGGCAGGAAGAAGGCACAGGACGGGTGGAATCAGGCCGTCGAACGACGACCAAGGTTCTTCGCGCACTGGGCCTGGATCACCTACGCCCCCAAGGTCTGGTGACCAGGACGACAAGAGCCGTATGACGGGAGACTGTCACGTACGGATCTGTGAGGGCCGGGGGGTGAAATTCCCCCCGGCTACTCGGCGGCCGTGAACTGCCTTCGGCGAGGGCGATGAGCTGGTCTGCGCAAGCCGCCCACGAGGCGGTCGAGGCACAGGCCCGTCGCGTGGCCGGATCCTCCGATCCACCATCGCGGAGGGTCTGACGAACCAGATCGACGAAGTGCGCGTGGTCGGCTGCGACCCTTACGAACCGGCGGTAGTGGGTGACCTCGGCGAAGTCGGTGCTGACCACCGGTAATCCAAGGGCGAGGTACTCCTTCAACTTGATAGGGTTCGAGTATCGGATCCACTCGCTGTTCAGCCAGGGCATCAGTGCGACGTCGAAGTTCGACCCGTAGTCCGGGATGCGCTCGTAGGGCCGGAATCCGAGCCAGTACACGTTCGGGTACTGAGTCAGGCTGTCCATGGGGCGGGTCGCATTGCCGATGAGCACAAGCGAGGCCTCGGGTAGCTCTGCCGCCACCCGCTCCAGCAGCTCGAAGTCGACGACCTGGTCGTCGAGCGCCCCGAAAAAGCCCACCCGTGGGCCGGGGATGGCCGCGAGGTCTGCGGGTGCATCACCCGTTCCCCGTGGCCGGAAATGTTCGAGGTCGATCCCGTGATCCAGGAAGTAGGCACGGTCGCCGGTCAACGGACGTTCTTCGTCGAGAAGAGCGTTGCTGACGTAGAGCACGTGGTCGGCGCTGCGCAGTGCCGAGCGCTCCAAGCTGCGTATGGCTGCAGCGTCTGACTCGACGAAGGCGGAATGCCGATCGGATCGATTGTATACCAACGCACGGCGGCGCATGGGACGTACGACGTCCAATGCAGTGGGAAGCGTGATGACAATGATCGGCGCGTCGATGCCGAGCGCGAGACACACGAGGCGAACCTGAAGGCGAACGAGCACTGCGTTCAGCCACCTGGTCCACCTGGCGCTGTAGAAAGGCAGCGGAAGGGGCGACATGACGTAGAAGCCGGGTAGTCGGGGGTCTGGTCTGCGGACGAGCATCGCGACGCTGCGGAATTTGCGGAGGATGCGGCGCAAGACCTGCGTGCTGCGGCCGGGGAGCGGCATGCGCAGCCCGATGCTGTTGACTACGAGCACACGTCGGCACGCCGCCACCGATCGCAGGAGCTGGAAGTCAGAGTGCGACCGGTTGTGATACCACCAGTCTTGGCCCGCGAAGAGGACGTAGTCGGGTCTCTGGTCCGGTGGTGTCGGCCACCGACGCATCCCCACCAAGCTCTTCAGGGCGGCGACGTGCCGGTCTTGGTCCGACCGAGGGCCAACGGCCGCCCGGATGAGCTCGTTCAGCACGACCGCGGCCCACATCGCGGCGGCGGCGAAGCGTCCCTCCCGCTCCCGGTGCAGCCGTACCCGGTTGGTCGCCGACAGCGCCCAAAGTCGCGGCGATGTCTTCTGCTCGCCGCTCAAATGAACGGCGACTGCTCGGGGCTGGTACTGGACGCGAAGTCCATTTTTCACCGCCCGCAGCATGTACTCGGTCTCCTCCGAGTAGAGGAAGTACCGCTCGTCGAGCGGTCCAACCACGGCGAGGCACTGTCGCGAGATCAACCATGCAGCACCCGTCGCCCATGCGGCGGTGCCCGCCCGACGGTACACACGGGGGCTGATGACGAGTTCGCCGAGCAGAGGAATGCGACCGGCTCGGGTGCCTCCGAGGACGGCCTCGCCGAGCGCACGTAGCACGGTCGGGCGGCGGCGGAGTGAGTGACTGCGCCGACCCGAGGAGTCCATGAGCGCCGGCACCGCGATGCCCGCGCCCGAAGTGTTCATCTCCTCCCGTAGGAGGGGGACGCAACCGGGTGCTAGCCGAATATCCGGGTTGAGGACGAGCACGTCGGAGCCAAGTGCGGCATCGGCACCTGTGTTCACCCCGGCCGCGAATCCGTCGTTGGACGTACGCGCGATGACCTCTGCCGTCGGCATTCGCTCCGCGACGACGGCAAGCGTGTCGTCCTGTGAGGCGTTGTCTACCACGATCACCCGGGCATGCAGTTTGCCGAGCGCGGCGTCGAGGCTGTCGAGGCAGCCACCCACGACGCGACCGCTGTTGTAAGTCACGATCACGATGGCGAGCGGGCGTTCCTGGTCCTGTTCGGTTCTTGGGCCGTTTACCCGGTCGCGAGATTCGGTCATACTTAGTCCACGACTCCTCGGTAGCAGGTAGCGCACCGGTCGAGACGATCCGGATCATGCTCGGAGCGTCGCGCGCAGGTGTGTCGTCGGTTCGACAGGTAAGTCGCGCACGCATGGACTTCGTTACCCCACCGGATACGCGATGGCGACTCGTGGCCCTGAGGGCCGTAGATCACATGCCGCAGTCGCTTGTGTACACGTCGGGCCTCAATTCTCCCAATGGGGCATCTCAGGAACAGTAACAGAGCGTAGATCTTCAGTGGATCGACACGGCCTCCTCCTGGTGACACCAGCGGACGACAGCCAGGGCTGGTTGGGCTCAGCCGATCGAAGCATTTGATCTTGATTAGAACGACAGCGGTCCACACAGGACGCATCTCGTGACAGACAGCGAAGAGACGGGCTCGCTACGCGTTGATGACTGCCACCGGAAAATCCCACCTGCTCGTCGCACTTGGCCTCGCCGCCGTGACCACCCAGCACCACGCCCGCTACTTCAACGCCTCGACCGTGTCACAATGCGCCCACACTCCGATGATTGGTTCCGCGGCCGATCTGGTCCGTCGTGACCCACCGTCCGCCCTCCGACTCGATCTCCGGGAGGCTCGCCCGCACCTCGTCGAGGAGGTCCGGCACGAACAACAGGACCGAATCGGGCTCGGCGGTGATCAGAACGTGGGAAGAGATCACGGGAATGTCGGTCCCGGGTATCCGGCTCCCCTGCTTGGCCTCCGATGCGTCGGCGACCCCGGTCAGCAGGGCTTGGTCGACCCCGGCGCTGCGCAGCAAGGCGACGGAGCGGGACGCGGCGCTGTATCCGTAGACCCGACGTCCCACCGCTCGCTCGGCCCGGAGCCACTCGACCAGCTCGGAAGTGCTGGCCTGCACCGCGTCATGGAGACCGTGAAGCCCGTGCTCATCAAGTACTCCTGCGGTAACCTCCTGGGCGGTGAGGGTTTCCAGTGTTTCATCGGGATGGCCTCCCTGGCGCGCACACATCATGACTGTGCCGCCGTAGAGTGGGAACCAGAACGCGGTGCACGCCGTCACGCCGGTTGCCGCAAGCATCTGCCGCATTGCGGGCGTGGAGTAATACGCGTAGTGGCCATGCCGGATGGCGTTCCATTCGCCGCATTCCAGCATCGCCGCCAGAGAGTGGAACTGCACGAGCAGCAGTCCACCCGGACGAAGCGCGGCAACCCGGCGATGGAGAGCAGCAGCCTGGTCGCGCTCGTGCATGAGCCCGAAGCAGCAGTCGACAACCACGTCGGCGGGCTCGCCCGGTGCAACGGGTGTGAGGCCGTGGTCGGCGAGCAACGGCAGCCATGAGCCGCCATGCGGACTCGGGAATTCGGCCACGGTCCCTGCCGATGCCGGAAGCACGCCTGCCTCGACAAGTTGGGCGACAGCGTCCTCGGCCTGCCGGGCCAAGGCCATCGGCTGATCGCCCTGCGGGTCCTCAGGGACGTCCAAGTCATCGGCCAGCTGGGCAAGACCGCATTCACGGCACAGCCACAACCGCAACGGGAAGACCGGATCCGGTCCGGGCTCGTTGAACCGCGGGAACAGCTCGCTCCCCGGCTGGCGACCCAGGTCGACGACGACGGCGCCCTCGGGCGACCGGCAGAATCGGCAGTGGATATCGGTCACAAACGCGTTCCCCTGAGTCATGGTTCCGCGCCTAGACCGAGCTACTACTCGTCGTCACAGCTCCTGAACCGATCTCCTGAGACTTGCGCCACAACATCCACGGAGCCCGTCCGGACTGGTACAGCTTCTCCAGCGCGATCCGCTCCTTGACGGTGTCGGCGGGGTGCCAGAAGCCCCAGTAGGGATACGCCAACATCCGGCCCTCCTTGGCCAGGACGGCACACCCGTCCTCGACCAGGTCACCGTTCTCCGGGAGGTAGTCGAAGATCTCCGGCCGGAGGATGAGGTACCCACCGTTCTCCAACAGGTGCATGTCCTTGACCGAGGTGATCGTATCGATCCGATTGCCCTCACCCACGTCGACGATGTGGAACGCGGCCTGCGGCGGCACCGCGAGCAGAGTCGCCACGGCGTCACTCTGCACGAAGCTGTCCACGATCGCGTCGAGCGGTGCGTCGGTCAGTACGTCGGCGTAGTTCGCGAGGAACATCTCCTCCCCGTCCAGGTAGCTGCGCACCCGGCGCAACCGCTCACCGATCGGCGACTCCAGACCGGTGTCGACGAAGGTGATCGTCCAGTCGGTGATGTCGCTACCCACCAGCTCCACCGTTCCGTCGCGGAGCACGAAGTCGTTCGAGACCGCCTCGTTGTAGTTGAAGAAGTACTCCTTGATGTGGTGCCCGCCGTAGCCGAGGCAGAGTACGAAGTCGGTATGTCCGAAGTGGGCGTAGTAGCGCATCACATGCCACAGCAGCGGCCGGGTACCGAGCGGCACCATCGGCTTGGGCTTGTCCGATGCGCCGTCACGCATCCGCATTCCATAGCCGCCGCAGAAGAGTACGACCTTCACGTCGCAACACCACCTCGAGCATCGGGACAGGGAACGTCAGGAGGCGTCCCCTCCCTGACGTACTCGAATCGTCCCGGTAGATCGTTACCTCCCTCAGGGCTGAGGTCCATCGTCACCCATGGTGCACCCGCAACCACCTTCGGTCCAACCTGCCACGTTCCGTCACCGGAGTGCCCATCGGCAGTGACGCAGCGACGGATCGCGTCCCGCCGGAGGTGTAACGCTCACTCGCACGTTTGCGAACTCAGTGAGGACGCACCACCGTGGTCGGTCCCCACAAGCGATCGACCATGGAGTGGTGCGTCGCTCGGGAGGCACCACCCGATGCTCGCCTTCCACGTCCATGTAGATACACGTTGGCGTCGGCGCGCAGCGCACAGCCGGGCACGAGGGGCAGCATGTCTTCACAGGTCGAGCTGGGCGGGTCACCGGAGCGGGCGGCCGGCACCACATTCTCTCCTGCGTCGATTTCCGGTTCACCCGGGGGGGGCGTGCCGATCGGCGGCCCGGCAGCCCGACCGGTGCTCTCGCCGGCGCGGCCACCCTGGGAAACGCGGTACGCCCGGCTGGTCATCGTCAGCGATCTGCTGGCGGTCACGCTCGCAGTCGTCGTCGGGAACCTACTCGGCCTCGGCAACTACCTGCCGCTCTTCGGCGGGACGATCTCGCCCAGCCTGGGCATCGTCTGCGGGCTGATCACGGTGGCGGGCCTGTTCCTGACCCGGGCCTGGGACCCACGGGTGCTCGGCCAGGGCTCCGACGAGTTCAGCCGGGCGCTCCGCGCCCTGGTCACCAGCGCGGTCGTGGTAGGCCTCGGGGGACTGGCACTGCAGATCTCCGCGGTGCGGCCCTGGGTGTTCGGGCTCATTCCCCTGTCCGGGTTCCTGCTGGTCGTCAAGCGTCTCGCACTCCGAAAATGGCTGCACGGCAATCGAAGGCAGGGCCGGTTCGTTCATCCCATGCTCGCCGTCGGGACCGTCGAGTCGGTCGCCGACCTGATCCGACGCACCCGTCGGGACCCGCGTAACGGCTGGGCCGTGCACGGGGTCTGCACGCCGACCGGAACCGGCCCGGACGGAACGCCACATGTCCTGGAGGTGCCAGTCGTTGGTGACCTCGACGCGGTCGCCGACGTCGTCCGCAGCGGACGGCACCGCGTCGTGTCCGTCGGCACCGCGCCGGGCTGGTCGCCACAGCGGCTACACCAGCTCGCCTGGGACCTGGAGGGACTCGGTGCCGATCTCGTTGTCGATCCCGGTCTGATGGAGATGGCGGGTCCTCGGTTGCACGTCGCGCCGGTGGACGGGCTACCGCTGCTGCGGCTCACCGAGCCCGTCTTCGACGGTGTGCCGCGAGTGGCCAAGAACGTGATCGACTGGGTGGGCGCGGCCCTGCTGGTGCTCCTGATCACGCCCGTGATGCTTGGCCTTGCCGTCGCCGTCAAGCTCGACGGCGGTCCGGCCTTGTTTCGGCAGACCCGCGTCGGCCGGCACGGCCGAACATTCCATATGATCAAGTTCCGGTCGATGGTCGTCGACGCCGAAGCCCGCAAGGCCGAGTTCATGGCGGCCAACGAGGGTGCCGGCCCGCTGTTCAAGCTGAAGCGGGACCCGAGGGTCACCCGCGTCGGAGCGTTCCTGCGCAAGTACTCCCTCGACGAGCTGCCTCAGCTGTTCAACGTACTCGTCGGACAGATGTCACTGGTCGGGCCACGGCCACCACTGCCCGAGGAAGTTGCCACCTACTCCCGCAACGCCGAGCGCAAGCTGCTGGTCAAACCCGGCCTCACCGGATTGTGGCAAATCAGCGGGCGCAGCGACCTGTCCTGGGAGGAGTCAGTGCGCCTCGACCTGCGGTACGTGGAGAACTGGACGCTGGCGATGGACGCGCTGATCCTCTGGAAGACGTTCGGCACCCTCATCCGGGGTAGCGGGGCCTACTGAC
>JBBSGM010000201.1:0-6799 GCA_038254065.1 Mycobacteriales bacterium
CAGGGTTGCGGTCCGGTTTACCGGGGTAACGAGCCATGGCAGTGGTCACGACGCGGACCGATCGCTGCGGCGCCGCACGCTGCGACAGCGGTCGTGCGGTGCCGCAGCGGTCGTGCCGTCACGACAGCGACAGTGCCGCACTGAAGCGGCGTTACGGCATTAAGCGACATTACCGCACTGAAGCGACATCGGGAACGTCGGACGAGGCGAAGAAGGGACCGGCCCATGGCCAGCCAGACCGTCGGGGACTACTTGCTGGAGCGCCTGCGCGCCTGGGGTGTCGAGCGGGTGTTCGGATACCCCGGTGACGGGATCAACGGGCTGCTCGCCGCGTGGGGGCGGGCGGGCAACGACCCCCAGTTCGTGCAGTCCCGGCACGAGGAGATGAGCGCGTTCGAGGCGGTGGGCTACGCGAAGTTCACCGGCCGGGTCGGGGTGTGCGCGGCGACCTCGGGCCCCGGCGCGATCCACCTGCTCAACGGGCTCTACGATGCGAAGCTCGACCACGTCCCGGTGGTCGCGATCGTCGGCCAGACCAACCGCAGTGCGATGGGTGGCTCCTACCAGCAGGAGGTCGACCTGCTCAGCCTGTACAAGGACGTGGCGGGTGACTACGTGCAGATGGTCACGGTCCCCGAGCAGCTGCCGAACGTGCTGGACCGGGCGATCCGCACCGCGCAGGCCCGCCGCGCCCCGACCGCGTTGATCATCCCCTCCGACGTCCAGGAGCTGGCGTACTCGCCGCCGACCCACGCGTTCAAGATGGTGCCGTCGAGCCTGGGCGTGTCATGGCCGACCCCGGCCGTCGACGACGAGGCCCTGCGCCGGGCCGCGGACCTGCTCAACGCGGGCAGCAAGGTCGCGATCCTGGCCGGTTCCGGCGCCCGCGGGGCGCGCGCCGAGCTGGAGCAGGTCGCCGAGCTGCTGGGCGCGGGGGTGGCCAAGGCACTGCTGGGCAAGGACGTGCTCTCCGACGAGCTGCCCTACGTCACGGGCTCGATCGGCCTGCTGGGCACCCGCCCGAGCTACGAGCTGATGATGGGCTGCGACACCCTGCTCACCGTCGGGTCGAGCTTCCCCTACACCCAGTTCATGCCGGAGTTCGACCAGGCCCGCGCGGTGCAGATCGACATCGACGGCGCCTTCATCGGTATGCGCTACCCCTACGAGGTCAACCTCGTCGGCGACGCCGCCACCACGCTGCGGGCGCTGATCCCGCTGCTGGAGCGCAAGACCGACCGGTCCTGGCGCGACGGGGTCGAGGACGACGTCACCCGCTGGTGGGAGACGATGGCGAGGGAGGCCGCCGTCGCCGCCGACCCGATCAACCCGATGCGGCTGTTCGCGGAGCTGAGCGACCGGCTGCCCGACAACGTCATCGTCACCGCCGACTCCGGCTCGTCGGCGAACTGGTACGCCCGCCAGCTGCGCTTCCGCGGTGCGATGCGCGGCTCGCTGTCGGGCAACCTGGCCACCATGGGGCCCGGGGTGCCCTACGGTATCGGCGCGAAGTTCGGCTGCCCGGACCGTCCGGTGGTCGTGTTCGCGGGCGACGGCGCGATGCAGATGAACGGCATGGCCGAGCTCATCACGATCAAGCGGTACTGGCCGCAGTGGTCCGACCCGCGGCTCGTGGTCGCGGTGCTGCACAACAACGACCTCAACCAGGTCACCTGGGAGATGCGGGCGATGACGGGGGCGCCGAAGTTCGTCGAGTCCCAGGCCCTTCCCGACGTCGACTACGCCGCGTTCGCCCAGAGCCTGGGCCTGCAGGGGATCGTGGTCGGCAAGCCCGAGGACATCGCCGGCGCCTGGGACCGGGCGCTGGGCGCGGACCGGCCCACCCTGCTCGACGTGCACTGCGACCCCGAAGTACCGCCGATCCCGCCGCATGCCACCACCTCGCAGATGTTCGACGCCGCGAAGGCGATGCTGGCCGGCGACGAGGGCCGCTGGGAGGTGCTCAAGGAGGGCGTCAAGACCAAGCTCCAGGAGTTCCTCCCGCATCGGGGGCACTGAGCCATGGCCGACGCGAGGGACGCGCGGACCGACGGCGAGCGCCAGGTGGTGGTCGTGACGGGCGCCAGCGGGGGTATCGGGCGGGCCACCGCCCGAGCCTTCGGTGCCAGGGGAGCGAAGGTGGCGCTGCTCGCCCGCGGCGAGCGGGGGCTGCACGGCGCGGTCGACGACGTGCGGGCCGCGGGTGGCACCGCGCTGCCGATCCCGGTGGACACCAGCGATCACCGCCAGGTCGAGGCGGCGGCCGAGCGGGTGGAGCGGGAGCTCGGACCGATCGACGTCTGGGTCAACGTCGCCTTCACCTCCGTGTTCGCGCCGTTCATGAAGATCGAGCCGGAGGAGTTCAAGCGGGTGACCGAGGTCAGCTACCTCGGCTACGTCTACGCGACCCGCAGCGCGCTGAACCGGATGATCCCGCGCGACCACGGCACAATCGTGCAGGTGGGCTCCGCGCTGGCCTACCGCGGCATCCCGCTGCAGTCGGCGTACTGCGGCTCCAAGCACGCCATCCAGGGCTTCCACGACGCGCTGCGCTGCGAGCTGCTGCACGACAAGGCCAACGTGCACGTGACGATGGTGCAGATGCCCGCCGTCAACACCCCGCAGTTCTCCTGGGTGCTGTCCCGGCTGCCGCGGCACGCCCAGCCCGTCCCACCGATCTACCAACCCGAGGTGGCGGCCAAGGCCGTGCTGTACGCCGCCGACCACCCGAAGCGCCGTGAGTACTGGGTGGGTGGCAGCACCGTGGGCACCCTCGTCGCCAACAAGTTCGCCGCCGGTCTGCTCGATCGTTACCTGGCCCGCACCGGCTTCTCGTCCCAGCAGACCGACCAACCCAGGGACCCCGACCAGCCGGTCAACCTCTGGTCACCCGCCGACGGGCGTGACGGTCGCGACTTCGGTGCCCACGGGGTGTTCGACGACAGGTCCACGACGCGCAGCTACCAGTTGTGGGCCTCGCAGCACCACGGGCTGCTCGCCGCGCTGGGCGGCGGGGCGGCGCTGCTCGGGTTGGCGGCGCGTGCGGTGCACCGATGAAGGGCCCTGGCCGGCCGACGAGTTCGGGCCGGCTGACGGTCCCTGGTCGGCACGGCTGGGGATCGGTGATCGGTGCGACCAGGGCGGCCTGGGGCGCGGTGCTGCTGGTCGCGCCCGGTGCCGTACTCGCCGCCGTCGTGGCACCGGCGCAGCAACGCGGCCGGCCGGCCACGATCGTGCTTCGCGTCCTGGGGGCCCGCCAGCTCGCGCAGGCCGCGGTCGAGCGTCGGTGGCCGCGCCCACGGGTGCTCGCCCTCGCTGCCACGGTGGACGCGTTGCACGCCGCGTCCGGCCTCCTGCTCGCCACCGTCGACCGGCGGTGGCGCCGCGGCGCGCTGCTCGACGCGGCCGTCGCACTCGGTTTCTGCCTGGCCACGGCCGGGACCGCCCGCTACCAGCCAAGGAGCCCACGATGAGCTTGTTACCCAGGCACGCGGCCGGCGAGGAGCATCTCGTCGACCGGATGGTGCGCAATGTCGAACACGGTCGGTTCGAGCGGGCGCTGTCCGGGTTGACGGCGGTCTCGGCGCTGGTCACCGGGGCGGAGGTGTACCTGGAGCACTACAAGGGCAGCTTCGGCAACAAGTGGATGTGGAGCCCGGTGGTGCTCACCCCGCCGTTGGTGGCGGCCGGGATCGCCGGGGTGTTCTCCCGGCGGGCGGCCAAGACCGCGCTGCCGATCACCGCGGGGCTGTACTTCGCCAACGGGCTGCTCGGTGAGTACTTCCACGCGCGCGGGGTGGCCCGCAAGCCGGGCGGCTGGAAGCTCTACTCCTACAACCTGCCGATGGGCCCGCCGATCTCGGCGCCGGGGCTGATGTCGATGGTCGGCGGGATGGGTCTGCTGGCCGCGGTACTGCGTCGGGAGACGTGACGGTGCCCGACCTCAGCAAGCCCGACCACCTGCCCAAGCTCCGCCCCGATGGCCGCCCGCCGGATCCGGACTGGCTGCCCCGCCAGCGCCGCGGCACCACCCCACAGATGATCGGCCGCTACCCCGACTACGACGTGTTCGACGCGATCGACACCTGGGACGAGGCCACGAAGAAGGTGGTGCTGGCCCGGTTGGAACCGCCCGGCCCGCTGCGCTTCTTCACCCCCGATGAGGAGCGCGTGCTGCGTCCTTTCTGTGACACCGTGTTGGCCCAGGACCGCGAACCGCGGGTCCCGGTGGCCGAGACGGTGGACGCCAAGCTCGCCGACGGGCGCCTCGACGGCTACCAGTACGCCGACATGCCCGACGACCGCGACACCTGGCGGCTGGTGCTGCGCGGTCTGGAGCACACCGCACGGCAGGGCTACCGGCGCGACTTCGCGGGCTGCACCGACGAGCAGCGGGAGAACATCGTCGGTGAGCTCGCCAAGGGCCGCCTCGTCGGCGGCGCATGGGACGAGCTGAACGTGAACCGGGCCTGGTCGGTGGTGATGCGCGCGGCGCTCTCGGCCTTCTACGCCCACCCGTGGGCCTGGAACGAGATCGGCTTCGGCGGCCCGGCCTACCCGCGTGGGTTCATGCGCCTGGGCGGGCCCGGCTACGAGGGCGCCGGGGTGCGCGAGCCGTTCGAGAAGCCGGGCGCGTTCGACGCCGATCCGGTGCGGGGGGAGTAGCGCGGTGGGTGACTTCTGGCGCGGGCTGCTCAAGGGTGCGGTCGGCCCGCGGGACAACGACTCGCGCTTCCTGCTCGACGTGCACCGCCGCGACCTGCCCGGCGAGGCCACCATGGCCCGCTACGCCGACGGCGACGAGGTCGACCTGGTGATCGTCGGCGCGGGCGCCGGCGGGTCGGTACTGGCCCAGCGGCTGGCCCGGCGTGGCTGGCGGATCGTGATCCTGGAGGCCGGCCCGTTCTGGCATCCCGACGAGGACTGGGTGTCCGACGAGGCCGGCAGCCACCCGCTGTACTGGACCCAGAAACGGATCATCGGCGGGGCCGACCCGATCGAGCTGGGCAAGAACAACTCCGGGCGCGGGGTCGGCGGGTCGATGGTGCACTACGCTGGCTACACCCCCCGGTTCCACCCTTCGGACTTCTCCACGTTCACCGACGACGGGGTCGGTGCGGACTGGCCGATCTCCTACGCGGACCTGCGCCCGCACTACGAGCGGGTGGAGCGCGAGCTGCCGGTGGCCGGGCAGGACTGGCCGTGGGGCCACCCGCACCGCTACCCGTTCTCCCCGCACCCGGTGTCCGGGGCGGCGTCGCGGCTGCGCGAGGGCGCGCTGCGCTGCGGCATCGAGATGCGGGTCGGGCCGGTCGGGATCGTCAACGGCACCTTCGGCAACCGGCCGCACTGCATCTACCGCGGCTACTGCCTGCAGGGCTGCAAGGTCAACGCGAAGGCCAGCCCGTACGTCACGCACCTGCCCGACGCGCTGGCCCACGCCGTCGAGATCCGGGCGAACTCCATGGCCCTGCAGGTGGAGCTCGACGACGCCACCGGGGCCGCGGTGGGGGTCGTCTACGCCCGGGAGGCGGACGGCGAACGCCTGCTGCAGCGGGCCCGCTTCGTCGCGGTCGCCGGTTACTCGATCGAGACCCCGCGGCTGCTGCTGGCGTCCACCAGCCGGCGCCATCCCGCCGGGCTGGGCAACAACGCCGACCAGGTCGGGCGGTATGTGATGGTGCAGGGCGCCGCGCAGACCGCCGGCCGCTGGCCCGACGAGCTGCGGATGTACAAGGCGCCGCCACCGGAGATCTCCTCCGAGCAGTTCTACGAGACCGACCGCTCGCGGGGGTTCGCCCGCGGGTTCTCCGTCCAGACGGTGTCCCCGCTGCCCGTCGGCTGGTCCGAGCACGTGCTCGCGGACGGGCACTGGGGCCGGGCGCTGCGCGAGTACATGCGCGACTACAACCACTGGGCCACCATCGGGGTGCTCAACGAGCTGCTGGCGCATCCGGAGAACCGGATCACCTTGGCCGGGGAGACCGACCCCTACGGGCAGCCGATCGCCCGGATGGACTACACCCTCTCCGACAACGACAAGGCCAACATGGCCTACTCGACGCAGGTGATCACCGACATCCTGCACGCCGCCGACGCCCAGGACGTGCTCACCATCCAGCGTTTCGCGCACCTCATCGGGGGCGCCCGGATGGGCACCTCGCCCGAGCGCAGCGTCGTCGACGCCGACCACCGCATCTGGGGGGTGCCCAACGTCTTCCTCACCGACGGGTCGGTCTGCCCCACCCAGGGCGCCGCCAACCCGGCGCTGACCATCATGGCGCTGGCGTCGCGGCTGGCCGAGCGGATGGCCTGCGGTGCCGCCATGGACGACCACCCCGCGGCCGGGGCCGGTCGCACCCCGACTCCGGCGAGGAACCGATGATGAGCATCCCTGCGCCGGCTCGGGTCGCGGGACTGGTGGCGGTGGTCGCACTCGCCCTGGCCGGCTGCTCGGACCTCGCCGCGCCCCCGCAGCCCGCCGTGACCCCGCCGTCCGTGGCGCCCCCACCCTCCGCGGCGAGCGCCGGCCAGCCACCGCCCCCGCTACCCGCCGACGCGCCGGCGCTGGAACAGGCCTACGTGAGCGTCGTCGCGCGGGTGCTGCCCTCGGTCGTGCAGATCACCACCGACCGGGGACTGGGCTCCGGGGTGGTCCTCGACGACCAGGGCCACATCGTCACCAATGCGCACGTCGTCGGGAACGCCACCACGTTCCAGGTGCGCCTGGCCGGCAACCCGGGACCGGTTCCCGCCACGCTCGTGGGCGTCTACCCGCCCGACGACCTGGCCGTGATCA
>JBBSGM010000202.1:0-6708 GCA_038254065.1 Mycobacteriales bacterium
GGTCGCCATGGACGAGCTGGCGCAGGCCCTGGGCATCGACCCGATCGAGCTGCGGATTCGCAACGAGCCCGACGTCGAGCCGGAGTCGGGCAAGCCGTTCTCCAGCCGCAACCTCGTCGCCTGCCTGCGCGAGGGCGCGCAACGGTTCGGCTGGGCCGACCGGGACCCGCGCCCCGGGGTGCGCCGCCAGGGTGACTGGTTGGTCGGCACCGGGGTGGCCGCGTCCGTCTACCCGGTGCACCGGATGCCGCAGTCGACCGTGACGATCCGCTGCGAGGGCGGCCACTACGTCGCCGAGATCGGCGCCGCCGACCTGGGCACCGGCACCTGGACGACGTTGCCACAGATCGCCGCGGACGCCCTCGACGTGGCGGTGCGCGACGTCGAGGTGCGGATCGGCGACACGGACTATCCGATCGCCTCGGTCGCCGGCGGGTCGTCCGGAATGTCGACCTGGGGCTCGGCGGTCGTCGAGGCCGCGCGCGCCTTCCGCGACAAGTTCGGCGCCGATCCCTGCGACGGGGACGAGGCTGACGGGTCGGTCGGCGAGAACCCGGACGCCGAGCGGTATGCCATGCACGCGTTCGGCGCCCAGTTCTGCGAGGTGCACGTCAACGCCGACACCGGTGAGCTGCGGGTGCCGCGGCTGCTCGGGATGTTCGCCGCCGGCCGGATCATCAACCCGCGCACGGCGCGCTCCCAGCTCATCGGCGGCATGACCATGGGCCTGTCCATGGCCCTACACGAGCAGAGCGTGCTCGACCCGCGGTTCGGCCACGTCGTCAACCACGACTTCGCCGAGTACCACATCGCGACCTGCGCCGACGTCGTCGACGTGCAGGCGCACTGGCTCGACGAGCACGACCCGTACGTCAACCCGATGGGGTCGAAGGGCATCGGCGAGATCGGCATCGTCGGGACCGCCGCCGCCGTCGCCAACGCGGTGCACCACGCCACCGGGGTCCGGGTCCGCGACCTGCCGATCACCCTGGACGCCCTGCTGCCTGGCTAGACGCGACCGAACCACCCGGGCCGCCCATGGCCCGCAGCAGCAGGTGCATCGCCAGGTCCACCGACCGCTCCCGGATGTCGGCGCGCCGGCCGGGCAGTACGGGCTCGCGACGGATCACCTGTCCGTCGGCGCCGGTGACGCAGAGGCAGACGTAGCCGACCGGCTTGGTCTCGGTGCCACCGTCCGGCCCGGCGACCCCGGTGATCCCGACCCCGACATCGGCACCGAACCGGTCCCGCGCGCCGTCGGCCAGCGCTCGTGCCACCTCCGGCGAGACCGCACCGCGGGTCGCGATCAGCTCCGCGGGAACGCCGAGCAGCGCCGTCTTGGCCTCGTCGGAGTAGGCCACCACTCCGCCCGCCACATAGGCCGACGACCCGGGTCGGTCGACCAGCCGCCCGGCGAGCAACCCGCCGGTGCACGACTCCCCCGTCGCCACGGTCAGCCCACGGTCGAGCAGGGCGCGGGCCACCAGCTCGTCGGTGCTGGTGCCGTCCGCGCTGACCAGATGCTTCGCGTGCCGGGTGGTGAGCTCGGCGGCCAGCTTTTCGGCCCGGTCCTGCGCGCCGGGGCGCGGCCGCAGGTCGACCTCCAGCTCGGATCGCCGCAGGCAGGTGGTGACCTCGACGCCGGTGAGGTCCTGTTCCGCCTCGATCGCGCGCAGCGTCGCCGCGATCTCGGACTCGGGCAGCCCGAAGTAGCGCAGCAACAACGACGGCGCGCGCGGCACTCGAGCCAGCAGCCCCGCGAGCGGCGGCGCCGCCGGCGCGGTGGGCCACATCGCCTGCAGCTCACGCGGTGGGCCGGGCAGCACCACCGTCAGCGGGCCGCCGGGTCGCGGCACGACGAGTCCGGGCGCGGTGCCGACCGGGGCCAGCACGGTCGCCCCCCGCGGAACCATCGCCTGCTTGCGGGTGGCGGCCGCCAGTGCGGGCCGGTCGAACCCGCTGCGGGCGGCCCAGCGAGCGAGAATGCCCACGATATGGGCCTCCAGCGCCTCGTCGAGCACGAGGTCGACCCCGGCGAAGTGGGCCACCACCACACCGGTGAGATCGTCGGCGGTCGGTCCGAGGCCGCCGCTGGTCACGATCAGCTCCACCCCGGACGCCGCGACGAACTCCAGCGCCGCGGCCAGGTCCGCCGGCCGGTCGCCGACGAGCAGCAGGTGCGCCACCTCGAAACCGAGCGCGCCCAGCTCCCTGGCCAGCCACGGCCCGTTTGCGTCGGAGATCGCACCGGTCAGCAGCTCGCTGCCGGTGACGACGATGCCGGCCCGCGGCCGATCCTGACCCTCACCCATGTGCGCGACGGTAACCGGCAGGACCTCACCGGGCCACGGCGTCGAGCGCCACGGCGGCACTCTCGTGCCCGATCCGCACCGCCTCGCCGACCGGGATCGGGTCGACGCACAGCGCGCCCATTCCCGTCGACCGGCTCGGCTCGATCGCGCACAGCCGCGCCGACCCTCGGTCCGGGTGCGCCAGGTCGGTGACGATCTGCAGGTCGGCGCCGTAGCGGCGGGTGCCCTGGGCCAGTGTGCCCAGCCCCGGGACCAGCCGGTCCAGGCCGCGGGCCCACCAGGACAGGGTTCCGTCGACGCCGGACCGCAGTTCCGAGCCGGGCCGGGACAGCAGGACGAGCACGTGCGTCGCACCGGCCCGGATCGCCCGGGCCAGCGCCAGCGGTTCGCCGATCGACCCGTCGACGAAGCGTCGCCCGCCGATGGCCACCGGCGGCCCGGCGAACAGCGGGATCGCCGCACTGGCCCGCAGCGCACGCTTCCAGTCGGCCACGGTCGCGAGCCCGTCGAGGGTGTGTGGGCGCAGGTCGGTGACCTCCGTGGCGATGACCCGCATCGGCGTCGCCGAACTCAGCAGCGCATCCCACGGCATCGGTTTGGTCACCCCCAACACCTGCTCGACGAGGTAGTCCAGCGACAGCACCGGGCGGCGGGTCGCGAACCGGCGCAGGTCGATGAACTCGCGCCGGGCGAGGTCCTCGGGGAAGCTGCTGGCCGCCGCCGCCGCATGTCCGACCACGAACGATGCGGCGGTGAACGCCCCGGACGACGCACCGAACACCTCGTCCACCCCGGCGGCGAGACCGGCCTGCTCCAGCCCGCGCAGCATTCCCGCCGGATAGGCGCCGCGCATGCCACCGCCGCCGACGACGAGCGCCACCCGGTGCCGGTCGGCGCGGGCACCGACACGGCTGCCCTGCGCCCGCCGTTCGAGCAGCACCCGCAACACGTCGTGGTCACCGCGCAGGAAGGCCTCCGGCCCCGTCGCGGGCAGCAGCGTCACGCCCCGGAACCCTACGACCCGGCCCGCGCCGCGACCCACACCCCGCCCGCTGGTGGCCCGTCTCCTCGGTGTGGTGCTGCGTTTGTTGTGCACCTCCATGGCGGAGCCGTAGGGTTCGAGGTGCGATGGAGATCTTGCAGTGGAGATCTACAGCCGCACCCACAAGTCCGCGAGAGGCGTCGAGGAGCAGGTGCGCATGAGCACGGAGTCACCCGTCGGGACCGGTGAGACGTTCTCAGGTGAGGTCGTCCGGTTCGTCGTGGAGGACCACGGCGGTGACGCGAAGGTCCTCCGGGTGCTCGGCGAGATCGACACGGTCACGGCGCCGGTGCTGCGCGAACGCATCGGGCAGCACCTGCCGCAGGTCGCGCTGCTGGTCCTGGACCTGTCGTCGGTGACGTTCCTCGGCTCGGCCGGGCTGGCCGTGCTCGTCGCGGCCAAGGAGGACGCCGAGCGGCACGGACACCGACTGCGGCTGGTCTGTGGTTCGCGCACCGTCACCAGAGCACTGGAGGCCACCGGGCTGCTCGGGCTGTTCGACGTGGCCGACGGCGTTCCGGCGGCCCTGCGCCCGGGGGGCTGAGGCTGCGCTCCTCGCATGGAGGCGTCCGGGTGCCTGGTGGCCCCCGCGGTCTTCAAAACCGACGTGGTCGAGCATCTCGGCCAGGCGGGTTCGATTCCCGTCCGCCTCCGCCAGCATTCCTGCGGTCCGGGGAACTGATCACCCTCGACACCCAGGCTATGTCGTCAGCGCATGGAGATCCGCCCGGTCCCGCCGTGCACGGCGCCGATCACGGCGGCGGGCACGCCCTGCCCGGTGAGCTCCGCCACGGCCGCGGCGGCCCGCTCCGGCGCCGCCCCGAATAGCAGCCCGCCGGAGGTCTGCGCGTCGGCGAGCAGTAGCACGTCGACCTCGGAGAAATCTCCGGCGTCGACGACGGCGGCGGTCCAGTCCCGGTTGCGCCGGGTGCCGCCGGGGACGATCCCGGCCTGCGCGAGCCCGCGGGCCCCCGGCAGCAGCGGCACGACGGCCACCTCGATCTCGGCGTCCACCCGGGAGGCGGCGGCCATCTTCGAGAGGTGCCCGAGCAGCCCGAAGCCCGTGACGTCGGTGCAGCCGGTCGCCCCGGCGGCGACGGCGGCGGCCGCGGCGGCGGCGTTGCTCGCCGTCATCGACCGCACCGCGACATCGACCACGTCCGCCGCGGCCGTACCCGCCTTGATCGCCGTGGTCACCACCCCGATACCGAGCCGTTTGGTGAGCACCAGCGCGTCGCCCGCGCGCAGCCCGGCGTTGGTGAGGATCCGCTCGGGGTGCACCTCGCCGATCACCGCGAGCCCGTACTTGGGCTCCGGATCGTCCACCGAGTGCCCGCCGACCACCGCGAACCCGCACTCCGCGCCGACATCCGCACCGCCGGCCAGCACCTCGCCGAGCAGCGCCGCCGGCAGCTCCGACGAGGGCCAGCACACCAGGTTCAGCGCGAACAGCGGCCGCCCACCCATCGCGTAGACGTCCGAGACCGCGTTCATCGCGGCGATCCGGCCCCACGTCCGGGGGTCATCG
This sequence comes from Mycobacteriales bacterium, assembly GCA_038254065.1. GTDB lineage: Bacteria > Actinomycetota > Actinomycetes > Mycobacteriales > Pseudonocardiaceae > Pseudonocardia. The sequence goes on from JBBSGM010000202.1 coordinate 4,883, forward strand.
ACCACCGGGGTGAGGAAGTCCGTGGTGGCCACCAGCGCGCGGCCGGCATCAAGGCGCCACACGGCCGCGTCGTCACCGGTCTCGACGCCGACCAGCAGATCCGGGTGACTGACCGGGGTCAAGGCGCGCAGGACCTGCGCGAGCTCACCGGGGGCGAGCTTGCACGCTCAACCCGCGCCGTGGCTGAACTGGGTCAGGCGGCGGTGCACCGGTCGGTCGGACACGACGCCGAGCCTACGTCCCGTCCGGTCGGTCGAGGCGGCCGCACCCGCGTACGTCAGGCGTTGTCGGCGCAGCAGGGCGGTGGTGCCGCCAGCGCCACACCCGGTCGATCGCGCTGAGGGCGACCAGCTCGCGGGCGGTCAGCACGCCGGTCAGCCGCTCCTGGCCGGGAAAGCACACCGCCCGTCCCGAACTGCGGTCCCGGTGCGCGATCGCACCCGCCACGGCCGCGCCCTCCGGCACCGTCCCGTCCTGCGGCAGGGGGACCGGCCGCAGTTCGGGCGGCAGCCGGTTCAGTACCGACGCGTCCACCACTTCCAGCGACAGCACGACGTGCGGTCCGCCGGTACGGGTCAGGTGCGTGCACCCGAACCGGACCGCGTTCTCGCCGAGCAGGTCGAGGATCCCCGCGAGCACGTGCTCAGCGGAGCGGGCGTCCGGTGAGCCCGCGTCGATTCCGACGATCACCGTCAGCGCGCAGCACGAAGATCGGGTTGGGGTAGAACCACAGGTCCTTCCACGGGTCGGCATCGCCCAGGACGTCCATCACCGGACCGTTCGGGTCGACGCTCGAGCCGCCGAGGCCGGCGCCGTTGCGGTGGCCGTCCGTGCCGCGCACCCGCACGTAGAACGGTGTGTCGACGGGGCCGAGATCGAGGCTGAACGACACCGTGCCGCTGTTGGCGCCCACGTCGAAGGACTTCACAACCTTCGCCGTCGGCGCGGTGAACGTGTCGCGGTCGGCGGCAGGCCCGGTCACGTCACCGCGGATCACGTCGATGCGCGCGAGCGTCGGCCCGAACTGCGCCCAGTTCGGGCCGTTGGCCAGGCGACGTCGATGGTCAGCATGGCGGACCCGCCCCTTCGCACGGTGCGCGTGCCGCCGAGCGGGGTACCTCCCCCACCGAACCGGTCCGGCCGGACCTGGACGTCGACCGCCGAGACCAGCCGCGCATGGTCGACCCACACCCGCCCGGCGCGCAGGCCGTCCATCACCGCGGCATACGAGGCCGTGGTGGCACCGACGTTGGTGCGGCTGTAGAAGCCGGGCCAGAAGTCGCCGTTGGCGAGGTTGACCGGTCCGCCGTATACCGGGTCGTTGTAGAACCCGTTGGTGGGGAAGTCGCTGTTCGGTCCCCGGGTCGCGGTGTCGGCGTAGACGGAGTGCGCGTCGGAGTTCGCCGTGATCCACCACGGTCGGCCCTCGGCCAGCAGGCTGTCCCACAGACCGCCGACGGTGGCGGTCATCCAGTCGAACCCACCGAAGGTGCGGTAGCTCTCCAACGGATAGCCGGGGAACGAGGCGGCCGTCGGGCTGTTGTCGTAGAAGCCCCGGCCGGAGCCGAGCCCGTTGGGCGCCGCGATGCCGGCGGCCTGATGCCCAGGTGCACCCTCCATGCCGATCGCGATGCCCGGCTGCGCGTCGCGGTACCCGCGGATCTCGTGCGGGGAGTCGAGGCCCTTGCCTCCGTCTTTCACCGAGGTGGGACGCGCTGGGCCTGAAACGGACGTAGATCGCGGGAGAGGTGCACCTGACCAGGCAGAATGCGATTGTCGAAGATCGTAGTCTGACCGAGGTAGGTGCACCTCTTCCGTGCAAGGTA
>JBBSGM010000203.1:0-6680 GCA_038254065.1 Mycobacteriales bacterium
CCACCCACTGGACCCGCGTCGACCGCGACTACGAAACCCTCCGCATCAACATGCAAACCCTCTTCCACGACCTCGGCATCACCACCGGCGCCGCCGCGGCATAGACAACTTTTTGTCGATCGGGGTCCCGCAAGCGCCTAAAAGTTTGATCTTCACTATCCCCGACGGCCTTCGCCTCGCCGGTACCTCGCTCTGCCAGACGGTGCGCGCCAGCCAGGCCGGAGCTGCGAAGGAAGACTGAGCCAGTAAGGGCCGCGTAGCTGCAAGCTAATCCGTAGAGGCTTCGGCTCGGGTAATTCGGACCTCGGGCTAACCACGCGACCGCCGTTTACAGAAGGCTGGATCGACAACCTGGTTGAGGTCCTCGTCGTCGGTGAGGAGCCGAGCGATGATGCCGAGTCCGATGGACATGCACGACAGCAAGTCCAGGATGTGGCTGAGTTTCCGCCGATCACGCTGCGGATTGACGTCTTGCCGTCAGCCGCGGGTGGGGTGTCGACCGTCGGCCCTGACGATGATGTTCAGCTTGCGATCACCAAAATGGTAGCGGATAACTACTCACAGCTCGCGGTTCTCGACGAGAATGGACTTCTGCGCGGCGCCATCAGTTGGGAGTCAGAAGCAAAATCTGCTAGGATAATGGCCTGTCGCTACGACCGTTTGAGCCCAAGAGGTGTTTGAGCCCAAGCGCCGGTGAGTCCGCCGTCAACTCCATCGGGTTTGAGACACTGAGTTCCTGACGGACAGGAAGTGTGTGCATTCACTCGACAGGGGGAAACGACCAGCGACTACAGTCTCTGACTCGACTACTAAGAGTGCTACAGAGGCACCTGTAGCGCCGACTTCATGGACAGATCCATGGACAAGCCCGGCCCGAACCGCGCCAGCGGCGGAGTACACGGATCGTGCACTTGGAATCCAAGCGTGTGTTGCAGGTAGTAGAGCGGCTGCTCTTCGGTGACCGCTCGATGTCGTAGTTGGGCCATCGGGTTGCCACGAGGCTAGTCACCTGCTTTGTGCTACTCAACAGCAGTCAACACGAACGACTTATAACGCCAGTTCTGCGCCGTCCTAAAAGCATCAACAACAACCTGGACAATATGCGGCACCGGAGCATCCGCATCTGATATCGCATCTCCTATCTTCCGCTCGAGCATCGGCCAGATCGCTTCCGCGAGCTTGGGCTTACTGACCTGGTAGTCCCATCGCCCACTCGGTCTATTAAGTTGCGAATCCCATTGTCCGCTTTCCCAAACGCGCTTAATGTCTTCTCCCCGGGCTCGCCAAAAGGCAAGCGCCGCAATCAGTTCGTCCCTGGACCATCCGTTGCAGGTCGTATGTATCTTCGCAATACCGTCCGCAAGCTCACCATCCGAGAAGTGCGCATACTCGTAACATGACGCATCCCACGTACGTAGCTCCACAAGTTCGCTCAGCTCGCTCTCAGTCGTCTTGACGCCCTGAATTTCCAGACCGGACCTGATTTCGTCGATGATTGCAGCTCTCGTTCCGCCGATCTTATCGGGCGCATACCTTCCCTCGGGATCAGCAGCGACCATAAACCTCGTTGGCGGCTTGGTGATCCACCAAAACTCGCCGCTGGCATCCTTCCGAGTGACCAAGGGCGTCGTAGCTAGTGCCGCGACCTTCACCGGGTCCTTATCGACGCCACCCAGCTTCATGAAGCGCACCAATTCGGGAGCTTCTGGATAGCCAAGCTCTTCCAAACCCGAGGAGTGTGGAGTTCTTCGCTCTCTCCTTCGACCGCGAGAACAACCCGTGGATGCGGCGAGAGCCCCAAGTGCATCAAGTTCTGATCAAGCGTTTCGTGCCTACTACTCAGCCGCTCGTGAAGAGGATGCCAGGCATGATCCGGGATGGTGGGCAGCGGTTCCGCCTCGCCATGCTCAGACAGGTCCTCATGGAATCGCAACAGAATCTCGGCTGTTTCACGTAAGTCCATTGCAGATAGAGAAGCGCCCTTCAGGTGTTTCCATGAATCGCGCGGTGCACGTCTTAACAGTTGGCTCCACCACCCGCTCGTTGGCTCAATCGCATGGGCAGAAAGCAGGAGCCCTTCGGCGTCCCTTCGTACTTGCTCAGCAGGATACTTGAGTTGCCTGCTCATGGCGACTGGATTGAAGCTGTGGCGGTACTGGTCGTACTCATTCGGTTTGGCGTTAACCAGGTGGACCCACTCAGGATCAAGAGCTGGAAGATACCGTGCCTCCAGAGCCGCAGCCATGAGCGCGATTCGATGGTACCAGATCGCCCAATGCCTCAGAAACGGATCAGGCTCCGGTAGACGCGGATAAATCTGCTCATTCCGGTACGAATAGCGGCAGTGCGCCAGCAAGTTGTCGAGCTTGGGCAAAATTGCAAGCTGGTGATACGAGTAGAGTAGACCGTTCCACCATCTTGGCACGTACGGACCCTGCGGATTGAATTGAAGTCTCGGAAGAAACGGTCCGGCACTCAAATCGAGCAGGCGGCCATCCTTACGGGCTACTCGAAGTTCGTAGAGCCGAGTACCCGCGCACTGTGGCTCGTCATACGCTTGTGTCCGAGGCTCAGCGTATCGCCGGTTGGTGATGGCCACTAACGGAACGAGGATTCGATGCTTGTAGAGTTGACGCAGTTTGAGCAGATCGAGATCAACGCCGCGGTCCTTTGCCCGCTTGATGAAGTCATTGGTGTCGAGCGGATGGTGCTGGGTAAACACCCACGGCAGGGCCACGACTTCAAGGGAAGAAAACCTTACTTGATCGCGCGCATCGCCCGTATCCATAACTTTTTATTATACGCTCCGAGTGAAGGCCGATCGAACCCGTCCTGTGGCCCGCACGTGGTGCGAGCGTGTGTCGCTATCTGTCCAGGTTGCTTGCTACACGATTAAGATCAACCAGTAGGTCACAGTGTTTCGACTAGGCGCTCTAAGCCTCACAACTGAAATCAAATGGATTAAGTGAAGTGCCGAACTCTACGCCAATTGTTTTTGGTGTTCTGACCGTCCGTACCATCCGCGCCAATTCTTTACATGTGCTGTCGTTACGCGCCGCCAACGCCGTCTCCAATGGCTCGAGCCTATCCCGCACCCGCTGTGAGCCGACTTCCCGCACCAGATCCAGAGCCTTCTGTGCTTGTGGAATTCCGCCGCGTAGTTCACCGGCTTGGATGTGGGTGGTTGCCAGCACGATGGTGTCGAGCGCGTCACACCGCTTATCAAAATTAGGCCGGGTTTTGATGGCATTCACTACGTCTTCACGGGCAAGATCATAATCGCCGAGCTTTGCTTCGCCGGCTGCCAGAAGCCCAGACCCCGGGCCATAGAAGTTGAAGAACGGTTGCGACGTGCTGCCGTACCTGAACAGGCTGCGAGCTTTCTTGAGCTGTTGGCGGGCTTCTGTGGGTAGACCGAGCTTCTGGTAGGCGGTGGCGCTCAGACCCGCTACAACTGCCTGAGCCTGCGGATCCAGGCCTTCACCCATCTCGGCTAGCTGGAACATCTTCAGCGCGTCGTTAGGCGCTCCGTACTGCTTCTCCATGTCACCGGCCGAACACAACACCCCGGCAACTCTGACGGGACTGCCAGCGGCGAAGTCCAAGGCGCGGTGCATGTGCTGCCGCATCTGATCTACCAGACCAACATCACCGGACGCCCAGCCGCTCAGCCGGTGGGCCTCAGCCACCGCGTACCTCAGCCGTGTCCGTACCTCCGCTGTTGCCTGAGCCCTGAGCATCTGCTCACCTGCAGTCGCTGTGGCTACCAGTGCGGGACGGGCTGCCATTCCTCCGGCTTCCCTGTCAAGCTGCTCCAGACGGGTTACTGTCTGTTCATACCTGACTACATCAGGTTGCCCGACGTTACTAGGAGGGTCTGTCAGGATGCGGCGGACAGTCAGCGGCACAACCTCGCCAAAGACCGGCGCACCAAAGAGGATGGCGCCGGCGATGGCTAGGAGCTTCCGGCGTTCCACGTCCTCGTCCACCTCCTCCGGCTCGTCGTCCGGCTCCCCGCCAGTGTAAGCCAGGCCCATCAAGCCGCGTGGCACTCCAAGACCATCAGCAACCCGAACGAGCACGCCGTAACCCATGACCTGACGGCCGCTCAAAATCTCGGAAACCTCAGACTGGTTCATCTTGACCAGGTGGGCTATCTGACGCTGGGCCATGCCGCCGTCCACCAGTAGGCGAAAGATGCGCGTTACATCACGTTCGCCAAGAGCCGCCCGCATGGCCGGTCTGTCTGGGTCAATCAGCAGCCGGTCGGCCTCGGTTGTCAGTGCGTGACGGGGCTGGTCGCTGAGCGTGTCTTGCTTGCTCGGCGCTGGCCTTGTCGGGGGGGTTGGATCCGGCATCGTTTTGTCTGTCGCTCCGGTAGTGGTCGCTGATTGGTCGGCTTGTCGCGTCCGATCTGAGATTCTAGCTGATGACAAGCTGATTTCGTTCAGATGGTGTGATCATGGTGCACACTCCGGCTCTCCGCGTTGAGTCGAGCTGAGAGGGCTGGCGGGGGCAGAAATGTGACGTTGTGACGGCTTCGGCGATGGTGCGTCACAACGTCACACGGACCGTTTCACCTGCTAGATGGAGCAATGGGGTCGTCACAGGGGTTGTGACGTTGTGACGAGCGTTTCCAGCGGTTGTGACGCGTGTGACGGTGTCGTGTGACGAGCGGTGCGCTGATCAGTCGTCGTCGGTATCGGGTAATTGCCCGTCGCGGATGGCTTGGGCGGCGGCGCGGATGTCGGCGGTGAGGTATCCGCGGATCTGCCGGATGGTGCCGTCCTCGCTAGGGATGCGTTCGCGAGTTGGGCGGCAGCCGAGATCGGTCATCTGCCGACTGAGGGTGGCCCGGTCGATGTTCAGGGCGGTGATCAGCTCGGCAGAGGGGATGAACTCACGGCCGTTCTCATCGAGATCGGTGCCGAGGTACTCGACTACCGATGCCAGCGGCTCGGGCAGATCGCATATCGGCGGCGGCTCCAGATTGGTGCTGGGTTGGGCTGTGCCGATGACGTCGGCGACCGTGGCCGGGTCGAGCGCGGGTGTGGATGCGGCGCCGATAGCGTGGCCGGTCAGGGTGCCGGCCGTCTCACGGAGCGCCCGGCCCCGCTCACAGAGGGTGGCCCAGTCGTCGTTGGGCATGTAATCGGTGCGGACCATCATGGCCAGCACATCGGCCCCAGCCGCCGCGTCCCCATCGGGGCGGAGGATGCCGACGCCTTTGTGCGAGGGCAGGAGCCGGCTGCTGTCCCATCCCCGGGTGTTCATCTGCTCACCGAGGATGATGTTGCTGTCGCGCCAGTCCATCACGCGTAGCGCGAAGCGGGAGCCGAGCACGGCCCGCAATGCTGACGGGATCGTTTTGGTGTCCGGGCGTTGAGTGGCCAGTACGAGCACGATTCCGGCTGCGGGTCCTTTCTTGGCCAGCCAGGTGAGCAGTTCGCCGATGTACTCCCCGGCGGGGATCATTTTGCCTTGCACCTTGATCGGTGTGCGTTCCTCGAGCGGGACCTGTACTTCGTCGATGAAGATGCCGGTGATCGGCATGTTCAACGACGGATCACGGGACATGGCGGGAGTGACTTTCGATTCGGGACAGACGTCGTTGTCGAGCTCGCGCATCCGCCGATACCGGCCTTGGACTTCGGTGACCAATTCGACCAGCCAGGCGGCCAGCGCGAGCACGTCGGCGGGTTCGTCACCGGAGAGGAACCGGTGCGCCACCTGCGCGGCGGCGTCCCAGTCCTTCCCGGCCTTGAAATCGGCTATGTAGAGCCTGGTGTACGCGTCGAGGATCAACCCGGCGGCAGCCAGTCGGGCGGCGAAGGTCTTGCCTTGGCGGGGGATCGCTCCGACGAGCAGGGAGGTCCACACCAGTGGCAGGCTGATGCGGCGGTCCCTGGCGTCGCGGCCGAAGGGCACCGGTCGCCAGGCGTCCCAGCGCGCCACCTCTAGCAGTGGAGTCCGCAGGGGCACTGTCGCGTAGGGGTCGGCGTCGGCGACCCACATTGCGACCCGCCCGGCGTGCCCACCGTTGCCCCGGACCCGCTCGACGAGCAACTGCACCTCGTCCACGGCCAGCGCCGACGCCAGCGCTTCGCGGTTCTTGATGACGTCGGTGGCCTTGCGGGTGGCCGGGAGGTCGATGGTGATCGCCCATCCGGCCCCGACCCGGCTAGCGCGCTCGACTAGGCGCAGGGTTTCGTCTTTGCCGATGAGTTTGGCGTCGCGGAAGGCGTCGACCAGGATCTGCGGGTCCATCGTCCAGCTCAGCGACCGGGGCCCGGCGAGCACGGGCCGTCGCCCGGGGCTGCCGTCCTTGCGCCGCCCGGTGATCGCCAGGATGGCCGCGCCGATTACGCCCGAAACCCACAGCACCAGATCGCCGTAGAGCAGGTCCGCTACCGCCACGCCCGCTGTGCTGGTCCCGACGATGGCACCGGTGACACGCCAGTGCAACAGCGTCAGCTCGCGGATCTCGACGTACTTGTCCGCCAATTTCTCCGACTGTTCGGCCGCCTCCCGGTAGTCGTGCACAGTCACCCACCGCCGCCACGAGGCTTATTCACAGAGGTAGAAAGTAGACCCAAGGTGCGTGTCGGTCATGGGTGACGGCCCGTTTAACGAGAGAATTGGGTTCCACACTCAACCTCACGTTAACGGGCCGTCAATAA
>JBBSGM010000204.1:0-6424 GCA_038254065.1 Mycobacteriales bacterium
CCTGCCTGCTCCACAGCGCAACGACAGCGCATCTGACCTGCACATACGCACTTCGCGTCAAGGTCAACACATCTAGGCGTAGCAGGTGGTGGCGGTCGACCGCCTGACCGCGAGTCCCTGCGTGAGCCTGCCCGAAAACCGGAAGCCGACCACGACACGGCTCGTCGGGCTGGGGTGGAGCCCCGTTAGTACTACAGGGACAGATCCCTGGTCACGGCAGCGGCACGGAGAACATCCGCGCAGGTCGAAGAACTCTGGATCATGCAAGTGTCCCTGTAGTACTAGGGGTTCGTCGTCGGGGATGGGCTGTCCGGTCAGTAGCTCGGCGGCGCGACGGGCCAGCGCGTGGAAACGGGTGGGGTCCTGCTGGAGCAGCGCGACCCTGCGCCAGCGTTCGAGCATCTCGAACAGCGCGGTCAGGTCGAGGCTGACGCGGGCGTCGGCCAGGGCGGCGGAGTAGGCGGTGTCGAAGGTGATCTGATCGTCGGGCAACAGGGCCGACCGGATCGCACGCGGCGAAGCGCCTCGCCGCAGGGAGCCCCGGCGGCGCTCGTGTCATTGTCTACCGAGTAAGTCGCGCTCACACCCTGGAGGGTAGCGGCCGGCGCCGACACTGGCCCACACCCGCGCTCAGCGCCGTGTGCCAGCTGTCGGTTAAGGACCGTCTGCCGACGATCATGATCGTGGGGAGAGGCCCAGGTCGGTGGTGTCGCCGATTCGCGTCGCGAATCAACGACGGTGACTCCAGGGGGCTCGGAGGTTCACGTCGGGCAGTGCGGCGGTCAGGGTTTGCGCCAGGGTGCGTTGGGGTCGGCGAGGGTGTCGAGCATGAGCTGGCACCAGGTGATGGCGGCGTTGACGGCGAGGTGGGCGTGGCGGGCGTGGAGGCCGACGCGGGCGCTGCTGGCGCCGTGGCCAAGCCCGGCACCGTCGTGCAGGCCAGGAGAGGTCCGGGCCGCAACGACCTGGGTGACGCTTACCCACGTGTTGAGCGATCCGGACGAACCCGGTACCGGGTTCCTGGTTGTCGAGGTCCCCGAGTCTCCCGAGGCCCCCCATATGACCGAGGGGATGTTCCACGGCCGCAGCGACACCGGCCGCACGACGCTCGACGAGCATGAGGTCGAGCGGTTGATCCTGCAGCGTCACCGTCTGCAGGACCGGCTTGCCGAGCAGATGGCCCTCACCGCCGAGCACGACCCCGGGATCGCGCAGCGTCTGGAGGCGCCGCAGGCGTACCTGACCGCGGTCCCGACCCGCGGCCAGCGCGATATGTTCCGTGCCTTCACCAACCTGCAGTCGGCACGCCAGGACGTGTGGCAGCTCTGTGCTGAGGTGATGAACCAGATTCAGCGGCCGCCATACGCCGACGGCGAGCTGCAGGTTCAGGACTACGTCCGGCGGGGGCAACGCATCGGGGGCGTCTGGCACCGCACCTGGGACGAGACCAGCGATCGTGACAACATGGCCTCCCGGGCCCTGGGCATCAGCGACGACGGTGAGGTCCGCTTCCTCCAGTTCCGAGCCGGGCGGCCCCTCACCGTGGAGCAGTCCCGTAGCCTCGTCATCAACGGGCCAGCTCGGCGCGACGGTGCGCTCGAAGGGGTGGTGTTCGAGAGCGACCTGCTCCGGCACGTCCACGCTTTCGTACGGCTCGTAGGCGTCCTCGCCCGCGAAGTTCACTACACCGGATCATGGCTGATCGGCCTGGAGATCCACGGCCTGGACAACCACATCTCCGAACGCCACAACGACAGCCTGAACACCGATCTCGGGTACCGGATCCAGATCCTCGACGACGACCAGTACCAGCAGACCACGCGCGCTACGACTGCCGATCTGCAGGCCGATCCCTTCCGCGTCGCGGGGATCCTGATACGGCCGCTGCTGCGCAACCTGGACCACGAGAATCTCCTCCTCGTGCCCGCAGCCACGTAGCGTCGGCTGCCCGAACAGCAGCTCCGCCGGCGTCCAGTTGGCCTGGTGTCGCTGCACCGGGGTGGCGGCGGCTCTCGATACGGTCCCGCGGGTGAAGCTCGCTGTTGGCCGAGTCGCTCCTCCTCAGGACGGGTCCGGTCCCTTGACGAAGGCGCCGGCACCGATGCAGACCTGGTGCGGGCGGGCGGGTTGAAGCACGTCGAGGCGGCCACCAGGGCGGTCGTGGTGTCGCGGCTGCGGGAGAAGCGCGACAGCGGCGCGTCGATCAGCGCGGACGTGCGCCGGGCCGCGGCCGCACTGCTGATCGCCGAGAGCACCGTGTGGCGGTGGCTCGCGACCGACGCCGACCCAGCTCCGCGGCAGAACCGGGCGCGGTACGAGCTCACCGACGCCGACCGGGACGACTACCTCGACTGGCGCGGGAACGTCGCGGCACTGCGCCGGGCCCGGATCGCCGCGGGCGGGCGGGATGTGTCGCCGCTGCGCACGTTGCAGCGGGCGTTCGCCCGCCAGCTGTCGCCCGCCGAGCGGGCGGCCGCGGTGGATGGGGTGGAGGGCTGGCGCCGGCACGAGGTGTACCTGCGGTGGGAACCGGTCGCGCGCAACGCCCGCTGGGAGGCCGACCACAAGGAGCTCCCGGTGCAGGTGACCCCGCCTCGCGGGACCCGGCCGTGCAAGCCGTGGGTGACGTTGTTCGTCGACTGCTACTCGCGGCTGATCATGGGGTGGGCGTTGTCGCTGCGCCCGGATTCGGCCACGGTGCTGGCCGCGCTGCGCCGCGGCCTGGTGATCGACCTGGAGCGGGGCCCGTTCGGTGGGGTCCTGCGCGTCCTGTTTCCGGACAACGGGTTGGAGTTCGCGACGACCGCGCTGGAGCGGGGCAAAACCTCGGCCACGGCCCGCGCCGGCTGACACTCCTCTGTTCGGCCCGAACCCGGGGTGCCCGTCGACGCCACAGTGGGGTCGGCGACACCGGGGTCGGGTCGGGCCGCGCCGGACGGGATGATCTGGACATGGCTACCTCCCGGCCTGCCCCCGGCGCCGCGCTCTCCGGTGACCCCGAACTGTCCGGCGACGCGGCGGTGCTGCGCGCCCTGCTGGCCCGTCGGGACGCAGGCAGCAGGCCCGGAGCCCGCACCGACGGGCACCGGATCGCGCTCGTCGTCGGCGGTGGCGGGATGCGTGGGGCGTACGCGGGCGGTATGGCATACGCGCTGACGCACGCCGGGCTCGGCGACGGGTTCGACGTGGTCTACGGCAGCTCCGCCGGTGCGTTCGTCGGTGCCGCGCTCGTCCTCGGGCACGGCCGCGACGCAGCCCGGCTGTTCCCCGACAACATGGCCTGCAAGGAGTTCATCGACCCCCGCCGGCTGGGCACCCGACAGCCGATGGTGTCGCTGGACCACCTGCTCGACGACATTCTGGTGCACGCCAAGCCGACCGACTGGGCGGCGCTGCGGGACAGCCCCGTGCCGCTGCACGTGATCGTCACCGATGCCAGGGACATGCGACCGCACGCGCTCACCGGGATGGACCGGCCGTCGGACTGGAAGCTCGCCATGCGGGCCACCGCAACGATCCCATGGCTGGCCGGCCCGGCCGTCGAACTGGACGGGCGCCGGTGGATCGACGGCTCGGTCAGTGAGCCGCTGCCCGTGCTGCGTGCCCTGCGCGAAGGCGCCACCCATGTCCTCGCGCTACTCACCCGTACCGTGCCCGAGCTGTATCGCTCCGAGCCCGGCGAGCGGGCTCCCTGGTGGGCCCGCTCGCTGGATCTGCTGGTCCCGGGCCTGGGGGCGATGACCCAGGACGTGCGCAGGCACGCCGACAGCCTCGCCCTGCTCGCCGACGCCGCCCACCCCGACCGCGGTGGCGCGCACCTGTATGCGATCACGCCGGCCCACAGCAGCGGTGTGCGCGGGCTGACGATCGACGTCGACAGGGTCGAGCGGGCCCAGCAGCTCGGGTACGCAGCCGCCCGGGACGCATTGCGGGCCCTCGACGGGGACACCGTCACCCGGGACGTCGGATAGGCTATTCGGGCTCGCTGGCGTCGAACGACCGGTACACCACGCTGACCGGCGGGGCGGCGGAGTCGTTGACGGGCGGATCGTTCGCGACGAGGCTCGTCGACGTGAGTGCGGCGTGGTCGATCGAGCTCGAACGCGAGGCGCTGGTCTACGGCGACCAGACCCTCGTCGACGACATCCGCCAGGAGGCCGCGGCCTGGGTGGACGAGCTGCACCCGTGGGATGGTCGCGGCGACGAGCCTCCCGAACGGGTGTCGGCCTACCTCGCCGTCTGGTGGCAGCGGATCGATCAGGAGCGCGCCGCGAGGGTCGGCACGCTGGTGCGGCGGGGCGGGAAGTGGACCATGGTCGGGCCGGCGCGCTGCCCGGTCGGACACCCGCTCGGACCGCGCCGGGTACTGATCGGCTGGTCGCCGTGCCGCTGCCGCGGCCACCACACCTGGACCTGCCAGGTCGAGCTGCCCAGCGGCCGGCTGTGCGGCACGACCGTGCTGCACCCCGAGCCGGGGGAGCGGTGCCGGCCGGTCGGCATCGGCTGACCACCATCGTGTCCGGACCCGCACCGCCAACGCATTCTCGCCGTGGTCAACGTCTGGGAGGCGCGGGCCGCGATGCGTGCCGTTGCGCCCTCCGAAGCGTCGATCATGACCGGGCCGGGAAGCCCGGGCGAATGTTCATCCCCCGGTTCCGAGGCGCACCAAGGCGCCGGCAGTGTAGGTTCGACGAGTCGGGGACCCTCGTTCTCGGCGGGCCCAGGCCGGTCGCATCTCGACCGGGGACGGGAGAACCGCCACGATGCCTGGCCCGCACATTGCCACCACCGCCATGTTCCGATGCCCGCTTCGCCACTCCGCCGTCCCGACGGGAAACCCCACCCGGCGGCCGGATCCCATGCACCGCCGCCGCGCCGGTTCGGCGTGGACGGAACCGGAAGGATGCGCATGATCACCTCACGGGAACCAGACCGCACGGGCTACCGCAGCGAGTTCGTCGAGGCACGCGCCGCTGAGCTGGCCCGGCTCGTGATCCAGGACCGCAGGGCCGCTCGTGTCGTCGCGGGAAACTCCGTCGACGCCGAGGACTGCATGAGTCTGCTGCTGATGCTCGGGCTGACCCCGCCTGCCGGCGAGGAGGAGCACGTTCCGTACCGGTAGCGCGCCGAGCACATCTGGTGCGGCGCGAACTGGCGGCGGAGCCCGGCCAGCACGATGTCGAGGCCTTCGTCACGTTCGCGGCGCCCGTCATAGATTTTGATGCCCCTGGCGCGGCGCTCACGGGTCGATGAAAGTCAGCGCCACATCGGTCACACTAACCACTTCAGCCTCATTGGCACCTACTTACGTCTCAGCCCGCGGGATGGTGCGCGAGGGACCGCAGCCGGGGGAGCTCGCCCGCCGGCAGGCGATGCAGGCCGAGCCGCAGCAGGTCGTCGGTCTCCGCCGGGCGTGGACGCGCTCCTGCAGCTCGGTGAGCACGTGCCCGGACAGGAACCCGACGAACAGCCGAGAAGCGTGCAATGCGCCCGGCGGAGCGAAGCTGGCCCCGACGAGCAGCTCCAGCAGGTCCTCCAGCGGCCGCAGCCTGTCAAGCGGCCGCATGCCGAGTGGGGTCGCCAGCGGGCGGATGACCAGCAGTGGGACGACGTGCGGATGCGCGACAGCGACTCCCCGCAACGCGTGTGCGGTCCGGCGCAGCGCGTTCTCCCAGTCGCCGCCGGCGAGATCGGGAACCCGCAGCTCGGACAGAACGCACGTCGACCCGACCTGCGCGCGGCACGGCGTGCAGCGCGGCCAGCGACATCTCCGCCCGGGTGATCCGCACCTTCGAGCAGTTCGGCTGGGCCTACGAGGTCCGATGGCCCACCACCGAGGGGCTCGCCCGGCTCGAGACGACCCGACCGCAGACACGCTGACCTTGGCCCGGCTGCACGGAGTGCCGTCCGTTGCGCGGCACATCACCCGATCGAGACCGGTTGCGATTGCCCGCCGAGGTGAGGGGTATTCGAGTATGTCTCGTACAACGTGGCAGGAAAGGCGTCGATGACCCACCAGACCACCGGGCCCGGGCCGGTACCCCGACCAGCACCCGAAGGCTATTACTACCCCGGCTACACCGGCTACCCCGACGACGCCGCGGATTCCACGGCGGCGGGCTCGACGGCGGACGTCGCGCGTGAGCAGGCGGCCGACCTCGGCCGTACCACGGTCCGAGCCGGTGAACAGGTCGCCGAGACGGTGGCGGAGAAGGCTCAGGACGTGGCGACGGAGACCCGCCGGCAAGCCCGCAGTCTCCTCGACGAGGTCCGCGGCCAGCTTCTCGAGCAGGCGCGCACCGGTCAGCGGCGGACGGTCGACGAGTTGGGGTCACTGGCCGGAGAGCTGCGCGAGATGGCCGATCGGGGTGCGCAACACGGCCCGGCCAGCACCCTCGCGCAGGAGGCTGCCCAACGCGCGGAC
>JBBSGM010000205.1:0-6334 GCA_038254065.1 Mycobacteriales bacterium
CATCAAGATAACAGACAAGGAGATACGGGCTTTCGAGGCTCGGCATCTGCAGCGCCACGAGTTCCACGGTGACTGGAACTACACCGTGCGGGACCGATCAGACCAGTAGACCCTCCGCGCCACGACACGCCGCAAAACACTAGATAATTTTCGCGCGAGTCCTTATGGTCGCCCCGTAACAACCGCCCGGATCCTGCTGGGAGAATCGGACCCATGATCGGCCCCGCCACCGACCACCGTCCCCGGGTGCTGTCCGGAATCCAGCCGACCGCGGACTCGTTCACCCTCGGCAACTACCTCGGCGCGCTGCGCCAGTGGGTGGCCCTGCAGGACGATCACGACGCGTTCTACTGCGTGGTCGACCTGCACGCGATCACCGTCGAGCACGACCCGGCCGCGCTGCGCACGCGCACCCGGATCGCCGTTTCCCAACTGCTCGCGCTGGGCCTCGACCCGGACCGGTGCACACTGTTCGTCCAGTCCCACGTGCCGGCGCACACCCAGCTGGCCTGGGTGCTGGGCTGCCTGACCGGGTTCGGCGAGGCCGGCCGGATGACCCAGTTCAAGGACAAGGCGGCCCGCCAGGGCGCCGACCGGGCGACGGTGGGTCTGTTCACCTACCCGATCCTGCAGGCCGCCGACATCCTGGCATACCGCGCTGACCAGGTTCCGGTGGGCGAGGACCAACGCCAGCACCTCGAGTTGACCCGCGACCTCGCGCAGCGGTTCAACACCCGCTTCGGGAGGCTGTTCACGCTGCCCGAGCCGTTCATCCCGACCGAGACGGCGAAGATCTATGACCTGCAGGCGCCGGAGCGGCAGATGAGCAAAAGCCTGCCCGGGGCCGGATGTGTCCTCCTGCTCGACGATCCGTCGGTGTCCGCCAAGAAGATTCGCTCGGCGGTGACCGACACCGGGCGGGAGATCCGCTACGACGTCGAGCACAAGCCCGGGATCTCGAACCTGCTGACCATCTACGCGGCGCTCACCGCCAGGAAGGTCCCCGCACTGGAGGTTGAGTACGAGGGCAGGGGTTACGGGGAGCTGAAAAAGGATCTGGCCGAGGTCGTCGTGGATGTCGTTGCACCGCTACGGGAACGGGTACGGACGTATCTGGACGATCCGGACGAGCTCGATCGGGTGCTCGCCCGCGGTGCCGTCCTCGCGCGCGAGGTCGCAGGTGCGACGCTGCGATCGGTACACGAGAGGGTCGGGTTCCTGCCGCCGACGACATGAGGGGACGACCGTGGCCGGGCAGACCGCCGCCGACAACACCGTCGAGGGTGGGCCGCCGACGGTCGAGCAGCTCCGTCAGCGCCATCCCTGGCTGGACCAGCTGGCCCTGGCCGGTGCGCGCTACACCGAGCGGCACGGTGACCACTACGCCGCCGCGATCACTTATTTCAGCGTGCTGGCACTGGTGCCGCTGCTGATGATCGCGTTCGCGGTGGCGGGGTTCGTGCTGCGCGCCCAGCCGGGCCTGCTCAGGCAGCTACAGACCGGGATCGCCGGTGCGGTGCCCGGTGGCCTCGGCGAGACGCTCAACGACATCATCGCGAAGTCGATCGACCAGGCCGGTGCGGTCGGTGCGCTGGGCCTGCTCGGCGCGCTGTACTCCGGGGTGGGCTGGATGAGCAACCTGCGCGAGGCGCTGTCCGAGCAGTGGGCGCAGCCCAGCGAGCCGCCGAACCTGGTGCGGCGGCTCGTCTTCGACCTGCTCGCGCTCGTGGGGCTCGGGCTGTCACTGGTGGTCACGTTCGGGGTGACCGCGGCCGGCACCGGGGCGGGCCACACGCTGCTCGACCTGGTCGGGCTGGGCGGCCAGGTCTGGGCCCGGGTGCTGCTCGCAGTGATCGGTTTCGTGCTCGGGCTGGCCGCGAACTGGCTGGTCTTCCTCTGGGTCATCGCCCGGCTGCCGCGGGTGCCGGTGGCGCTGCACCGTGCGGTGCAGGCCGCGCTGTTCGGCGCGATCGGGTTCGAGATCCTCAAGCAGGTCATGACCGTCTACCTCAAGTCGGTGACCAGCTCGCCGGCCGGCGCCGCGTTCGGCTCGATCATCGGCCTGCTGATCTTCGTGTTCTTCGCTTCCCGGTTCCTGCTGTTCGTCACGGCGTGGGCGGCGACGGCCGGGGAGAACGAGCCGGCGCCGCCAGCCGAGGTCGTGGGCCCGCGGTGATCCGGTCCGAGGTCGTCGTCCGGTCCGGCCCGATTCAGTCCGGACGAACGTACGCTGCCGGTCGTCGTCAGGCCGGGCTGGTCAACGGCGGGCTCGGGCTGCGGTCCCTTGGCTGTGTCGATGTTGAAGTCGTATCTGGTGATTAGACCCTTGCGTAGCCCGATTCCGCTTCACGGATGGTCGTCGCCGGAGCATGACCACCAGCGCGGCCCGGGCGCGGCCACCGCGTCGATTCCGCCGAGTAGCCGGATCGGATCAGGAGGCGGCACGCTACCAAGCTGACGACTCGACCGGCAGCATGGCCGTCGGAACGAAGGACTCGGGTTGCCGGCGGGTACGGCCTCAACTAGCATACTCGGGCTTCCGCGGTTGATCTTCCGCCGGTTGATACTGTCTGGTTCATTGGGCTCTGTACAGTAGGAGCGATTAACGGTAGTTTCATGAAAGGGTCGGTAGGACCAGGCATTCGGCCAAACGTAGCCCACCTGGGTCATTATTATTATGAGAAGACTGGCTAGTTGCCGGCTAGAGGACCTAAAGAAGTGCTGAGATCACGAGATGTACCAGGAGGATGCAAATGTACATGCGAACGAAAATCTGCGGAATTAGATCAGGGGCAGATTTAGATGTTGCTGTCGGCTCAGGCGCGGACGCGGTAGGATTTATTTCTGGGATAACCCATCGCAGCGAAGACGTGTTAAGCCCTGGCGCAGCTGCTGACCTAGCATCGTCCGTCCCGCCGTTCATTTCGAAGGTACTGGTGACTCATTTAGAGTCTCCTCAAGAAATCATCCAGCTTGCGGAAATAGTCGGGGTCGATACAATCCAAGTGCACGGCCTGGTCACTGATACAGTGCTCGCAAGCGTATTTGCGCGGTCGCGAGGAAGGTTCCGGATTATCAAGGCCGTCCACATTACAGGACCTGAAGCCATGAACGAAGTCAAGGCTTGGTTCAGTTGTTGCGATGCATTGCTACTAGATTCTCGAACTAGTGACCGACTCGGCGGTACTGGCCGAACCCATGACTGGAGTATCAGCCGTCGTATTGTACAATTGGCGACTCCTCATGGACTACCCGTAGTGCTAGCAGGAGGCCTAACACCAGCTAACGTTGCCGAGGCGGTCCGTAGCGTGACGCCCTACGGGGTGGATGTGAATTCTGGTGTTGAGGATGAGCTTGGAAACAAAGATGCCGTGCGTACTTCAAAGCTCATCTACTTAGCCCGGTCTGCGGGCGTTAAGCCGTTGGCCAAGGAACTCGATGGCGATCGCAGTAAAGATGACGAAACCTGAGACGGCCGTCTGTATAGATATGGTCCTGTCGAACAGCAACAAGTTCAGCAGTACTGCGACAACTGCCTCGTTTAATCCAATTATTGATGCAGTCGAAGCGTCTAAGCCCCGCATAGCTCGCCAATACAGTGCAAATCCGGGACCGAGTAGGAAAGCTCCTGCCAGAATCAAGAATACAGCTCGATGAAGGCTTTCAGGTCTGCTAAACAACAACAAGGGTGAGGTCAACACGGCCGCGACTCCCAACTGAAGCGCGGCCGAGGGATCGGGCTCCATGTTTGAGGCATACTTAGATACCGTGTAGATCAAGGCCGCCACCGCCACCGCGCTTCCCGTAGCGAGCAGGGCAGCTAATGTCGGCTGCGCGTTCCCGTCCTCCCTCGCTGGTTGACTACCGTACAGAAGGATTGCTAGTGCGATAAGAGTCGCCTGAATCCAGATAAATGCTGTGCCTCGTCTTTTACGTGTCGCGAGTCCGAACAGTATTAAGAAGATTGGCGACGTGAGGTGAAGCGCGACAACCGCAAACGTGGAACCTAGACGTAGCGCTGCCGCGTACAGACTAATATTAATCGCTTCGAGAATACCAAGATATAAAAACGGCTTGAGCTGACCAGGACTGAGCCTAAAAGACGAACTGCGTTCGCCGTAGCTCGCCCCGAGCCAGCTAATCGTCGCAAGGAAAAGAAACGCTCCAAACGAAATAATAGGAGCAGCGGAACCGCGCACACTTCCGAGTTGGGCAAGCACAGCGCTTGCTGCCCCCCAGAGAGTCGTGGCAAGGAACAACGTCACCGCATGTCGAGTGCCTATGGGCGCTGTCAAGATAGTAAAAATGTGATCACGGGAAGGATCAGTGCGGTGAATCCTGTAAATACAACAACGGCAATCCTTCGATTGGAGAAACTGGGAAGTCTTACACAGAGGTATAATGTCGAACAGAGTGCAGGTAAAATGAATGCCCATACGACTAGCCCGCGACTACCTATCTTGCCGAGAGGACCCTGGAACGCAATTGCCAAAGCTGCGATAGAGAGACCGGCGGCGACACCCACTCCCATTAATATTGATCCTGCCGTGCTGTTCATTAAAAGACGAGCCCGTCCAACCTGCAACTCTTGAGAATCCAGGTGGTGGGCTCCATCGTTACGGCACAGAAGATCAAACGTTCTGGCTGGATTTACTTTCTCTCGAAGAGTTTCCTCGAGGTGGGAGAAGACATCAAGAGCTTGGGTCGTTGCGTACGAGGTTATGAAACCCTCCCGGGAAGTTCGAAAACCGCCGAGATTAGTGCTGCTGGGTACGGTCTCCTGCAAGTCGAGCAGGGCGATGAGGCCACGGCGAAATGCAGGCTCGAAAATACGTTCAGGGGCGCTGGCGGCGACCGCTCGAAGGGAAAGCTGAAGCGTGGTGTGACGCCATGTATCGGTTACGTCATCTCGTTGGAAAGTTTCCTCCTCAATTCCATAGTACTGAGATCCCAGCGCATCCATGACGTCGGCGGTTGCATTTCTCCTTACCTTGAGTGCTCGTGGTCCTCCTAATTGTTGTACAGGATGCAATGAAAGTAGGTGAGCAATGTACGCCTTTGCGTATATCGGGCTAGCGCGCTCGTCATTATCCAAGGAAAGAGTGATGAGGAGGGACACGGCTCGCCTCTGCGAGGCTTGCATGTTATATGCGGGAAGCGTGACGAGGTGGAGGGCGCGTATTGCCGCCACGGTGGCACTGATCGAGACGGCGCCACTTCCTCCAGCGAGCCAGCCACCAGTGAGTGGATCTTGCGAAGCAACGAGACTCGCGGCAAGGGTGAGTACGTCCGAATCGCTCGACGGAACTTGAAGACAATGAAGCGCGCGCAGTCGCCACGCCACATCTACAGCTCCATGAAATGCCCACGGACGGTTGTCGTCATGGAGGATGAGGTTGCTTCGAACCAGCGATTCAACTCGGCATTTTTGCGGAATTTCTCTTTTTAATGCAGTGAGCGCACAGACAACCTCTGCGGTATTCTGAGGATTTGGTGGGACGTCTGGCACCCACCCCCACCCGGATTTTGATTGTCCAGATTGGGCGATATGGTTGACGAACCATCGCTCAGCGAGATCAATCCGTCGGCTCAGGTCGGTCACCCGCTCATGATGACACGAGAGGCCGAGAGTGGGAAGGTTGCCGACCGTAGACGAAAAAGTAGCGGCGCCTATGCTGAACAGCAGCTTGCGAAGTTGCTGGGTCGCGGACGGCCAGGTTTGCTTGGAGGGGGCCAGCAGGATGTCGCGATCGTTTGATTGGGTGCGCCTACGAGCCTCGGCGGTCGAGGCCGCGGCTGCGACCTACGCACCGTACTCGGGGCTGTACGTCGGTGCGGCCGCGATCTGCGACGACGGCCGCGTCGTCACCGGCTGCAACGTCGAGAACGCGTGCTACGGGCTCGGGCTCTGCGCCGAGTGCACGATGGCCGGGCAGCTGCGCCTGACCGGCGGCGGCCGGTTCGTCGCGGTGGCCTGCCGGTCGGTCACCGGTCGGCTGCTCATGCCGTGTGGGCGGTGCCGGCAGGTCCTCTACGAGCTCGGCGGGCCGGACTGCCTGCTCGACACCCCGCGCGGGATCCGGCCGCTGGCCGAGGTCCTGCCCGACGCCTTCGGTCCCGAAGACCTGTCCGAGACGTCCCGATGAACCACAGCGCCGTCGAGGTCATCACCGCCAAACGCGACGGCGGCCGGTTGACCGACACCCAGATCGACTGGGTGATCGACGCGTACACCCGCGGCGCGGTGGCCGATGAGCAGATGTCGGCGCTCGCGATGGCGATCCTGCTCATCGGCATGGACGACCACGAGACCGCCCGCTGGACCCAGGCCATG
>JBBSGM010000206.1:0-6326 GCA_038254065.1 Mycobacteriales bacterium
TGCGCGCCCTCGCGCAGGCAGGCGACGAGGTTGCGGCTGGAGAACGGCTTGCCCGACTCCGGCTCGACGTCGGGCTCGTTGCGAATCCGCAGCTCGATCGGGTCGATGCCCAGGGCCTGCGCCAGCTCGTCCATGGCGACCTCGGGACCGAACATGCCGGGGCATTCCCCCGGTGCCCGCATCCAGGAGGGCACCGGCACGTCGAGGGCCGCGAGCCGGTGCGTGCTGCGTCGGTTCGGCGCCGCGTACATCATCCGGGCCGGCACACCGGTCTGCTCGGCGAACTCCTTGATCCGCGAGGTCTGCTCGATCACGTCGATCGCGATGGCGTCGAGCCTCCCGGAGCGATCGGCGGCCAGGCACATCTGCTGGATGGTGGGGGTGCGGTACCCGGCGAGGGAGAACATCTGCTGCCGGGTGAGGGCGAGCTTGACCGGCTTGCCGGGCAGCGCTCGGGCCGCCATCGCGGCGAGGATGAGGTGGGCATGCGGGGTGCCCTTGGAGCCGAAGCCGCCGCCGACGTACGGGCAGATCACCCGCACCTGCTCCTCGTCGAGGCCGAGCACCGTGCAGGCGGTGGAGCGCGCCGGATGTACGCCCTGGGTGGAGTCCCAGAGGGTGAGCGACCCGGACCCGCCGTCCCAGAGCGCGACCGTGCTGTGCGGCTCCATCGGGTTGTTGTGGTACATCGACGTGGTGTAGGTCTGCTCGACAGTGACGGGGGCGGTGGCCATCGCGGCGTCGACGTCGCCCTCGCCGGTGTCGGTCGGGAATCCCGCGTTGACCTTCTCCGGGGCGTAGAGGTCGTCGCGGTCCGCGGACAACGTGGCGTCGTGCGGTTGCTCGTCGTAGGTCACCACGACCAGCCCGGCCGCCTCCCTGGCGATCTCGGAGGTCTCCGCGATCACGACCCCGACGAGCTGGCCGCGGAACGCGACCTCCTCGGTCTGCAGCACCGCCAGCTCGGCGTCCTCGGTGGAGGCCAGCTTCTCCGCGTTGCCCGCGGTGAGCACCGTGAGCACCCCGTCGAGTGCCTCGGCGGCGGTGGTGTCCATGGCGGTGACCCGGCCGCGGGCGATCGTGGCCTGCAGCGGATGGCAGTAGGCGGGATTGTCGACGGGGGTCTCGTAGGCGTAGGTCGCGGTGCCGGTCACCTTGGCCCGGCCGTCGCGGCGGGCCAGGTCCTGGCCGATCGCGCGGGGTTCCAGCAGCTCGGTCATGTCAGGCCTCCTCGCGGGCTAGATCGCGCAGCACCGCCACGAGGGTGCGCGTGGCGAGCGGGATCTTGAAGGCGTTGGCGCCGTCGAGCCCCGCCACCGGGCGGGCGTCGGCCAGTTCGGCCTCGGCGGCGGCGCGGTAGCTGTCGTCGGATGCGGTCGCGCCGCGCAGCGCCTCCTCGGCCCGGTGCGCACGCCAGGGCTTGTGCGCGATCCCACCGAACGCGATGCGGGCGTCGCGGACGACGCCGTCGGCGACGTCGAGGGCCGCGGCCACCGAGACCAGCGCGAAGGCATAGGAGGCGCGGTCGCGCACCTTGCGGTACCGGAACCGGCGGGCGAACGGCAGCGCGGGGAGGTCGACGGCGGTGATCAGCTCGCCGTGCTCGAGGACCGTGTCGCGGTCGGGAGCGTCGCCGGGCAGCCGGTGCAGGTCGAGCAGCGGGACAGTGCGTTCCCCGTTGGGTCCGAGCACCCGGACCTGCGCGTCGAGCGCCACCATCGCCACCGCCATGTCCGACGGGTGCACCGCGACGCAGTGCTCGGACGCGCCGAGGATCGCGTGGTAGCGCGTGTAGCCGCCGATCGCCGAGCAGCCCGACCCGGGGTTGCGCTTGTTGCACGGGGTGGTGACGTCCTGGAAGTAGACACAGCGGGTGCGCTGCAACAGGTTGCCGCCGGTGGTGGCCGCGTTGCGCAGCTGTCCGGAGGCTCCGGAGAGCAGCGCCTGGGACAGCACCGGGAACTGCTCGCGCACGGTGGGGTCGGCGGCAAGGTCGCTGTTGCGCATCGCGGCGCCGATCCGCAACGCGCCGCCACCCAGCGGCTCGACCTCCACCGAGGTGAGCGCGGTGACATCCACCAACAGGGTGGGTTGCGCCACGCCCAGCTTCAGGTGGTCGACCAGGTTCGTGCCGCCGCCGAGGAACACCGCGGCGGGCTCGGCCGCGACGACCTGTACCGCCGTCGCGGCGTCGCCGGGAGCCTGGTACCCGAACGGCCTCATCGCCGGGCCTCCCCGATCCGGGCGGCGGCGTCCTGCACGGCCGGGACGATGTTGACGTAGGCGGCGCACCGGCAGAGGTTGCCGCTCATCCGCTCGGCGACCTCGGCGTAGTCGAGCTCGGGCTCCGCGGCCACCTCGGTGGTGACCGCGCTCGGCCAGCCCGCGGCGAGCTCGTCGAGCATCCCGACCGCCGAACAGATCTGGCCAGGGGTGCAGTATCCGCACTGGAAGCCGTCGTGGTCGATGAAGGCCTGCTGCACCGGATGCAGCTCCCCGTCGCTCGCCAGCCCGTCCGCCGTGGTGATCGTCGAGCCGTCGTGCGCGACGGCCAGGGCCAGACAGCTCAGCCGTCGGCGGCCGTCGAGCAGCACGGTGCATGCGCCACACTGCCCGTGGTCGCATCCCTTCTTCGGGCTCGTGACGCCGAGACGCTCGCGCAGGAGGTCCAGCAGGGTGGTGCGGGTGTCGACGGTCAGGCGATGCTGTACGCCGTCGACGTCGAGCTGCATCGTGGTGTCCACCGACGCGGAGTTCCCGGGTCGCCGGCCGGGAAACCCTCGCCACCTCGACCGGGGCGGACGGCTGGTTTGGGTGCTGCCCGTGCCCGGCGCGCGTAGTGGGGACAGGGCATGGGTACGCGGTGGTCGGCCGAAACGGTTGACGCGTGGCCGGGCCGGAGCCGTGGACCGCGCGACACCGGGGGGTCTCGGTGATCAACGGCTATCCGGACCAGGCGAGCCTGCTGCCCGGCGACGACCTCGTGCTGCGGGTGTCGACGGACGCTCCGGAGTTCCGGGTCGAGTTCTACCGCTGTGGCGCGCAACTGCGGCCGATGGCGCGGTCGCCGTGGCTCGCCGGCACGCACGCGCCGCCGCACCTGCCGTTCCAGGACTGGGGACAGCCCGGCGTCGGTCTGCACGGCGAGGAGCTCCCGGCCTGGCCGGCGTACCCGATCCCGGTCCCGGCCGGCTGGCCGTCGGGGGTGTACGTGGCGGTGCTCGTCGAGGGCGACGGGCAGCACCTGCCGCGCCGCGCACCCGATCGCCGGGGCGTGGACGCCCGGGACGGCCGGGCGCTGTTCGTCGTCCGCGGCGCTGCGCCGCGCGCCTCGATCCTCTACAAGCTGCCGCTGCTGACCTACCACGCCTACAACGAGGTGGCCCACCACCCGCGCGGCGAGGGAAAGACGCAGGGCAGCTGGTGCCTCTACACGCTCCCCGAGCCGGGTGAGCTGCCGCGGCTGCCCCCCTCGGTCTCGCTGCGCCGCCCGGGCGGGGGAACGGGGGGGACACCCTGGGACACCTTCAATGTCGACCCGTTCGACCCGACACCGCGCCAGACGTTCGCGCACTGGGACGCCCCGTTCGTCTCCTGGTTGGAACGGGCCGGCTATCAGGTCGACTACTGTACCGACCTCGACCTGCACCGCGACGCCGACCTGCTCGACGGATACCGCCTGCTGCTGTCCGCGGGGCACGACGAGTACTGGAGTGAGCAGATGCGCGACCACGCCGAGCGCTTCGTCGCGGGTGGCGGCAACATCGCCTTCTTCGGCGGCAACACCTGCTGGTGGCGGGTCTGTTTCGACGGCGAGGCCACCTTCCGTCGGGTCGACAACTGGCCGGACCGGCCGGAGAACTCGCTCACCGGCGTCAGCTTCCGCAACGGCGGGGAACGCGACTTCGACGACCACCCGCTGCCGGTCGGTTACCGGGTCCAGCACGACGACCACTGGGTCTACGCGGGCACGGGTTTGCGGGACGGGGACGTGTTCGGTGACCGGCCCGGCGAGTACCTGGTCGGCTACGAATGCGACGGCGCGCATTTCGACCGCGCCGACCTCGCGCACGGGCTCGTCCGGCCCAGCTGCGACGACGGCACGCCGGCCGGTTTCACGATCCTCGGCGTCGGCGACACCGGCCCCAGCGGGTGGGGGCTGGGGAACAAGGCCGCCACGATGGGCCTGCACACCGACGGTGGCACCGTGTTCACCGCCGCCACCACCGACTGGCCGCGGGTCCTGGCGCAGGGCTCGCCCGCGGTGGAGCGGATCACCCGGAACGTGCTGGACCGGCTGGGCACGGGCCGACCCGCCGCGGGCCCCAGCCGATCATGACCATCGGTTGGGCGCCGGCAGCGGTGCACCGCCGCAGGCTCCGACAACCATGATCACCGGTTCGGCGGCGAACGCCGCGCGGATCGCGGCCCGCGGTTCCACCGCGCCGATCACGGCCGAGCTGGTCACGGCCGGGGCTGGTCACTGGCCAACGGTCGTCCCGGGCTCGTCCGGGCTTCCCGGTAGCGGGGGCTCGTCCCGCTTGCGGATCAGGTAGGGCGGCATGACCAACGCATGCATCGATGTACCGGTCAGGCAACCGAGCGAGTCGGCGGGCGTCTCGGCCAACGGCTCACCCGGTCCGTTCAGCGAGGTGTTGAGCAGCACCGGGCAGCCGGTACGCGCGTCGAACGCCGTGAGCAGCGCGTGCAGGAACGGCGTGTTCACCGGCTCCACCGTCTGCAGCCGCGCGGAACCGTCGACGTGGGTGATGGCCGGCAGCGTCGCGCGGTGCTCGGGCCGGACGTCCGCCGCGAGCAGCATGAACTTCGAGGGCCGGTCGACGTCGAAGATTCGCTCGGCGTGTTCGGCCAACACCAGCGGGGCGAGCGGGCGGAACCATTCGCGCCCCTTCACCCGGGAGTTGATGAAGTCCAGCATCCCGGGGTTCCGGGCGTCGGCGATGATGCTGCGGTTGCCCAGGGCCCGGGGGCCGGACTCGCTGCGGCCCTGGTGCAGGCCGAGCACCCGGCCGCCGACCAGCAGCGCGGCTGCCCGCGCGACCAGGTCGTCCGGGCGCTCGACGAGCAGCTCAGGGCCGACGGCGCGCACCACCGCGTCGATCTCCGCGGGGTCGGGATCGGGGCCGAGGAAGTCGTTCACCCAACGGAACTCACTCGGCGCGCCGAGACACTCGATCATGCCGTAGAGCGCGCAGCCCAGTGCGGTGCCGCCGTCGTGCGCGCTGGGCGGGATGAACACGTCGTCGAACGGGCCCTCGCGCAACAGCCTGCCGTTGGCCGAGCAGTTCAGTGCCGTTCCGCCCGCGAAGCAGAGGTCGGCCATGCCGGTCTGCCGGTGCAGCCACTCGCCGAGCCGCAGCACCGCGTGCTCGAACACGTGCTGGCCCTCGGCTGCGAGGTCGGCGCACTCCTCGAAGGAACCGGTGCCCTCGAGGAAGAAGGTGAACCGGTCGCGCTGGGTGAAGATCTCCGTCCACTCCGGCGGGATCCGGACCGTACAGCCGTCGACGGCGAGCTCCGGCAGTCCCAGCGCGCCCACCTTTCCGTAGGGCGCCAGCCCCATGACCTTCCCCTCGGCGCCCTCGCCGGTGAACATCATCCGGGTGAGCAGCGAGTAGAAACAGCCCAGCCCGGCGGGTTCGGCCCAGTCGCCGTGCCAGAGCTGCTTGCCGATGCACTCCACCTGCCCCCGGTCGGCCACGTAGAACGAGGCGACCTCGAGCAGGTCCGGGTCGGCGCCGGCAGCGAACGGCTCGGTGAAATCCTGCACCGGGCTGCCCTGACCGTCCACGACCAGCACCGCGGCGGCGGCGAAGGGTGAGGGCGGGAACGCGCTGTAGAGGTGGGAGAGGTGGTGCGAGACGGTGGTGATGCGCACCTCGTCGCGGAAGGTCAGCGACGCCACCAGCTCGTCGCGGTACGTCTGGATATGGGCGATCTCGGTGTCTGACGAGTAGCCCTCGACCACCAGGTCGACGGGCCGGCGCAGCTCGGGTAACCGCGGCAGGTAGCGCTCGGGCAGGTCCCGCAGCCGCCCCCAGTGGTGCTTGCGCCGGGTGATCCGCTCCTTCGCCACGCTGTGCACAGTGGTGGGCCCGGTGGCGACGCACACCGATCCGTCCTGCGTCCGGTTGATACCGACGACGGTCGGAGCCTGTCGCATGCCCTTCGCCTCCCTCCAGCGCTGTGGTCCAGCGTCCGGTTCGGCTACCCGCCCCGATCGTGGGCAAACGCGGTCTGATGGTTAGCGCCCACCGGCGGGGGTAGTTGCTGGGCATGGGTTTCCAGGTGACAGAAGTACAGAA
>JBBSGM010000207.1:0-6226 GCA_038254065.1 Mycobacteriales bacterium
AGTCAACGACGTTGCCCCCGGTATTATCAAGCGCCTTGCCGCCAACGTAGGACTTTGGGCGAAGCAAGAAGCGTTTACCTCCCAGAACGGGGATGAGCACCTCTTGGCGCTCCGTGAAGGTGACCTGCCAGAACTCTTCGGCCCTCCACTCGGGAAGCTGCGATGAGATCCCAAGTAGCTCTGCGTAGTGTTCCGATTTCGCCACGCTGCGATCACGTCTAGGAGATGCCGGACAGTAATCGATTCATCACAGATCAGTGTTCTCCCGACCTTCTTCATGGATCGGGAGAAAGAGGTGCACTGTGCGCCGGGAGTGGGATCTGGAGGACCTCATCGAGTGCTGGACCCTCGATGAGACTGAGCTCAAGGAGCTCGGCAACAAGAGCGGCGCGACCCGTCTCGGGTTCGCGCTGATGCTCAAGTACTTCGAGCTGGAGGGCCGGTTCCCGCGACGCGAAGACGTGCCCCGGGCCGCGGTCGAGTACCTGGCCAAACAGGCGAAGGTCGCTCCGGAACTGTTCGCTGACTACCCCTGGACAGGCAGTAGCTGCGACAGGCACAAGGCCGACATCCGCAAGTTCCACCGGTTCCGGGTCATCACCGTCGGTGATGAGAACAAGCTGGCGTCGTGGCTGGCCACGAAGATGTGTCCGACCGAGATGTCGCGGGACCGGCTGCGCGCGGCGCTGTTAGCCCGATGCCGGAAGATGCGGGTCGAGCCGCCGAAGCCCGCTCAGGTCGAGCGACTGCTCGGCTCAGCGGAGACGGCGTTCGAGCGCCAGTTCACGACAACGACGATGAACAGATTGAGCAAGGCTTCGATTGCCAAGCTCGAAGAACTCATCACAACCGATGATCCGGATACAGCGGGCGGCCGGCGGAGCTTCCTGCAGGAGCTGAAGGAGGATCCGGGACCTATCCAGGTGGAGACCCTGCTGGGCGAGATCACGAAGCTGGAGCGGGTGAAGGCGGTCGGCCTGCCGGTGAACCTGTTCGAGGGCGTGTCGGAGAAGATCGTGGCCGGGTGGCGGGCGCGGGCGATGAAGATGTACCCCTCCGACTTCGCCACCGCAGAGCCGCCAGTGCGGCTGACGCTGCTTGCCGCGCTGTGCCACACCCGCAAGACCGAAATGATCGACGGCCTGGTCGAGCTGCTGATCCAGATGGTCCACAAGATCAACGTGCGGGCCGAGAACAAGGTCGAGAAGGAGATCAACGCCGAGTTCCGGCGGGTGCACGGAAAGAACGGCATCCTGGTCCGGCTCGCCGCCGCGGCGATCGCACTGCCGGATGAGGTAGTGCGTAAGGCGATCTACCCCGTTGTCGGACAGCGGACGCTGAACGACATCATCGCCGAGGCGAAGGCGAACGAGGCCGCGTTCAACAAGCGGGTCCGCACCAAGCTGCACAGCTCTTACTCCCACCACTACCGGCGCGGGCTGCCGAAGCTGCTGAAGGCGGTGACGTTCCGGAGCAGCAACACCGAGTTCCAGCCGGTCATGGACGCGCTGGCGCTGCTGGACCGCTACGCCGACTCGACCGCAGAGTACTACGCCGCCTCCGACACGGTGCCGATGAAGCACATCGTGCCCGAGGACTGGAAGGACGCGGTCGTCGAGGAGGGCGGCAAGGTCGCACGGATCCCGTATGAGCTGTGCGTGCTGCGGGCGCTGCGGGTGGCGATCCGCCGCCGGGAGATCTGGGTGGAGGGCGGCACCACCTGGCGCAACCCCGACGCCGACCTACCACCGGACTTCGAGGACAACCGGGACGTGCACTATGAGGCGCTGTCCAAGCCACGCGACCCGTCGGATTTCATCGCCGACCTGCAAAAACGCCACACCGCCGCGCTCGACCGGTTGAACAAGGCGATGTGCAAGGACACCACCGGCGGCGTGCGGATCACCATGCGGCGCGGCGAGCCGTGGATCAGCGTGCCGCCGCTGGCCAAGCAACCGGAGCCGGCGAACCTGGCCGCGCTGAAGGCCGAGATCAGCAGCCGGTGGGGTGTGATCGACCTGCTCGACGTGCTGAAGGAGGTCGACCGCGCCACCGGCTTCACCGCTGACTTCACCTCGGTTGCCTCCCGCACCAGCATCGACCCGGACGTGCTCCGCCGCCGGCTGCTGCTCGACCTGTACGGACTGGGCACCAACATCGGGATCAAGCGGGTCGCCGACGGTGTCGCCGCAGTGCCGGGCCTGGAGGCCGACACCGAAGTCGCGCTGCGCCGGATCCGGCGGCTGTTCATCAACCGCGACAACCTGCGCGCGGGAATCCGCACGATCGTGAACAAGACCCTCGCGGTCCGCGACACAGGATTGTGGGGGCCGGGCACCTCGTGCGCGTCGGACTCGCGGAAGTTCGGGTCGTGGAACGCCAACGCCATGACGGAGTGGCACCAGCGGTACCGGGGACCCGGAATCATGGTGTACTGGCACGTCGAGCGACGGTCGGTGTGCATCTACTCCCAGGTGACGGCCACATCGGCGTCAGAGGTCGCGTCGATGATCGAGGGGCTGCTTCGGCATCTGACCGACGCCGAGATCGACCGCCAGTACACCGACACCCACGGCGCCACCATCGTCGGGTTCGCGTTCTCCGAACTGCTCGGGTTCTCCCTCATGCCGCGGCTGAAGAACATCGGGTCCGCGCGGCTGTACCGGCCGGGGACGGGCGAGGACGAGGCATGGCCGGCGCTGGATCCAGTGCTGTCCAACAAGACGATCGACTGGGACCTCATCGCCGACCACTACGACCAGATGGTCAAGTACGCCACCGCGCTGCGGCTCGGCACCGCCGAGTCCCACCAGATGCTGCGCCGGTTCACCCGCAACGGGCCGAAGCACTCCACCTACCAGGCCATCGAGGAACTCGGCCGTGCGGTCCGCACCATTTTCATCTGCGACTACCTCGCGGATGAGGAGATGCGACGAGAGATCAACGAGGGCCTGAACGTGGTAGAGAACTGGAACTCCGCCAACAAGGACATCTTCTACGGCAAGGCCGGCGACCTCACCGGCGACGACCGCGAACACGTCGAAACCTCCGCGCTCGCCCTTCACCTGGTCCAGGCCGCGATCGGGTACCTCAACACGGTCCTGATCCAGGCTGTTCTGTCCGACCCCACCTGGAAGACGGAGCTCACCGAGACCGATCGGCGCGGCCTGTCCGCCCTGTTCTGGTCCCATATCAACCTGTACGGACGGTTTGACCTCGACATGAACAGCCATCTCGAAGGCCTCGATCTCGGCGCCACGCCGGAGACCAGCCCCTGAGCCCAGGCTGGCCCGTCAGCGGGCGGTGCCGTCGAGCAGCGCCTGCCAGCGGGTGGCGGCGCGGGCGGCGCGCATGATGGAGGTCTCTTCGACGCGGAACCGGGTGCCGGGTGTGCGGTGGTGCGGCGGATGAGGTGGCCGCCGCCGCGGGAGCACAGCTCGAGCAGGACTGGCCGACATTCGCAGGTGTGGGCCAGCACCCGGGCGGCCTCCATCCGGCCGGTGGCCTCGTGCCAGTCCAGCGGCACCGCCCGGGGCCGGGCGGGTTTGGCGTGGGTGCCGTGGTAGTCCTCGCTGAACCGTTCGGCCTGCACCGGTCCCGGCCCGGCGGCATGGCCGGTTTCCCGGATCATGGTGGCGGAGGTCCGTGGTAAACGGGAGCCAGGGGCGCGCCCGGCCCACCACGGAGGCTCATGGCGGCGGCATCGTCGCAGCTGTACCAGGCCCGGGCCAAACCGTCCCTAACAGGGCTCCGCTTCCTACGTCCCGGCCTACACCACACCGTGACCACACAGGCCCGAAGCCCTTAACTACACGGCCTTGGCCTTTAGGCGAGTGGCTCCGTGGCATCCGGCCACGGAGCCTCCGCAAAAACCCGTTGGCGGACCACGGCGACCACTGCTACTTTTCCGGAGGCCGTGCCAGAGAACGAGGAGGTGGTACCCATGAACGCAGTATCGACATGGGTGCTCCCCTCCGGGGTCACGGTCGGACGATAGGTCGTCCGGGAGCGCCGTTCAAGAGCACTCCCGAAAGGCACGACCATGCGATTCACTTCCGAACAGCGCCTCGACGGCGGGCGTCCTCGAACGCGAATTCACCCTCGGCGAGATCCCCGGCGTCCTGTGGACGCCTGGATCCGCACCGGCCCCGCTGATCCTGTGCGGCCACAACGGCGGCTTGCACAAGCGGCTTCCCCGGCTGGTGGCCCGGGCCCGGCACTACGCGGCGGAGTACGGCTTCGCGGCGGCGGCCATCGACGCCCCCGGGCACGGTGACCGGCCCCGTTCCGCCGTCGATGAGCAGGCCCGCGCCGACCTCCGCCGGGCGATGGAGGCCGGCGAGCCGGTCGACGAGATCGTCGTCGCCTTCATCGTCCCGCTGGTCGAAAGGGCGGTCCCGGAATGGCGGACCACCCTGGACGCCCTCCTTTCGCTGCCCGAGATCGGCGGCCCGGTCGGGTACGAGGGGATGACCGCCATCGGCATTCGGCTGGCGGTGGTCGAGCCGCGCATCGCGGCCGCCGTTTTTTTCGGCGGGGGTTTCGTGCCCGACACCCTGTTCGAGGCGGCCCGGCAGGTCACCATTCCGCTGCAGTTCCTGCTGCAGTGGGACGACGAAGGGGTGGGACGGCAGCCGACCCTGGACCTGTTCGACGCCTTCGGTACCAGGGAGAAGACGCTGCACGCCAATCTGGGCGGGCACGCCGGTGTCCCGTGGTTCGAGGTGGACGACGCGGCCCGGTTCTTCGCCCGGCACCTGAAGTGAGGCCGGGCCGTCAGGCCAGCAGCAGACGGTAGGCGGTGTCGGCCAGGATGCCGCTCATCGAGGACAGGTCCCGGCCCTCCTCGATGGCGGTGGCCAGCAGATGCACAACCGCCCCGATCGCGGCGGTACCGGCCATCGGCGGTACCGGCCGGTCGGGGCGGCGCCCGGCCACCAGCGCCTCCATCAGCTGGGCCCACGCCGTGATGCATTCGGCCCGTACCTTGCGGATCGCCGGGCAGGCGACCGACTCGACCACCAGCGCCCGGGCCGGGCCGGGGTTGGCGGCCAGCAGCCGGCAGTAGGTACGCATCGCGGCGTTCAGCATCCCGCGGGGGTCGTCGCTGGGCTCGGTGGCCTCGGTGGTCCGGCTGACCTCGGTGAACAGTACCTCGGTGGCGGCCCGGTACGCGGCGACGAAGCAGTCGTCCTTGGTCTTTAGCCAACCAGTGGAAAGGGGCCACCACCCTGTACGCGTCGATCTTCCGCTATGACGACGACGTGCTCGTCAACCCGCACGCGTTCGGTGAACCGGCGTCAGCGAACCCGACGCTGCACCTACGGCGCCTGGACCGCGGCGGTGTCGCCGACCACTACCTGGCCAGCTTCGACCGCGTCTGGGATACCGCGCGTCACGGTCAAAGCGCCACAACCGCCCGCAAGATCAAAGTGCAGCAGACCTATGCATTTAATCAATGATCTTGGTGCGGCGGTTCGTCCTGCCGCGACGATCCGGGTTGCGCGACCCCCGCCCCCGCGTGCTGGTGCAGCCAGGGGTTCTGCGGGGGGGTCTCTGCTGCATCGGGTCCGGGGGTGCCGCCCTGCCCCACCCCCGCTCCACCCTGACGTCGGGCCCCCCCGCCCGTGCGGCGAGGGACGCCATACGGGCCCGAGCTGGCGCCGCGTGACGCCGCGTCCGGCCGGTTTCGACGGATCCGCCCCACCGGCCACGAGCAGCGACCGAGATTCTGTTTCGTTTTCGTTACGTTGTTTCGTTAAGTACCGTTTTAGCTCTAGGTACAACTTATTGACAGAATAAAACGAAACGGTATGGTGGAGGCATGAGCGACGAGCCGGGCGGCCCCGCACCCACCACCAGCGCCGACGAGGCATGTCAGTTCCCGACCGGGCCGGGTGGGACCACGTGCGGGCAGCCGATCGAGCGGTCCGGCACCCCGGGCCGGCCCTCGCGGTACTGCGAGCGCCCCGAGCACACCCGGGCGCGCGCGTTCGCCGCCCGCCGGGCCCTGGAGCGCGACGGCGCCGGCGGTGCGGTGGAGACCGTGACCGAGGAGGTGGTGGCCCCGCAGCGCCCGGTGTCCGACGGGCGGGCGTCGTTCGGGGCGCTGCTGGCCCGGTTCGACGACACCGTCGCACACACCCAGCGGACCGCGGCCGAGCAGCAGGCCCAGCTCGCCGCGATCCTGCAGCGGGCGAGCGCGGTGGTGGCCACGGTGGCCGAC
>JBBSGM010000208.1:0-6159 GCA_038254065.1 Mycobacteriales bacterium
GGCGTCACTATCCTGGCCGGATGACCGCAAGCGGCGACCAGCGCCCCGACGAGAAGCAGCGGGGCCCGGTCGTCCTGCGCCGCGAGCGCCGCAAGGAGGCCACGACCACCGACCAGCGGCTGCTCGACTCCCGCGGCCCCAGCGCCTGGGTGCACACCGACCCGTGGCGCGTGCTGCGCATCCAGGCCGAGTTCGTCGAGGGCTTCGGCGCGCTGGCCGAGCTGCCCCGCGCGGTCACCGTCTTCGGTTCCGCGCGGACCCCGCGCGACCACCCCGAGTACGCCCAGGGCCGGGCACTCGGCACCGCGCTCGCCGAGGCCGGCTTCGCCGTGATCACCGGCGGCGGACCGGGCACGATGGAGGCCGCCAACAAGGGCTGCTCGGAGGCCGGCGGGTTCAGCGTCGGGCTGGGCATCGAGCTTCCGTTCGAGCAGGGCCTGAACAACTGGGTCGACCTCGGCATCAACTTCCGCTACTTCTTCGCCCGCAAGACGATGTTCATCAAGTACTCGCAGGCGTTCGTCTGTCTGCCCGGTGGGTTCGGCACCCTCGACGAGCTGTTCGAGGCGCTCACCCTCGTGCAGACCAGGAAGGTCACCCGGTTCCCGGTGGTGCTGCTCGGCCGCGACTACTGGGGCGGGCTCTACGACTGGATCTGCGGCAGCGTCCTGGAGAGCGGGAAGATCGGGAGCGCGGACCTCGCGCTGCTGCACCTCACCGATGACGTCGACGACGCGGTGAAGGTGGTGCACGACGCCTATGGCGCGTGGGAGGAGGCGCATTGAACGGCACGGCGGCGGTCATGCCACGATCGGTGTCGTGACGGGCGTGCTCCGGTTCGGCACGCGCGAACCGGTCGCCGACCGGGCCCTGGTGATGGCGATCGTCAACCGCACCCCCGACTCGTTCTACGACCGCGGTGCCACCTTCACCGACCGCGCGGCAATGACCGCGGTGGACCGGGCGGTCGGGGAGGGCGCCGACATCATCGACATCGGTGGGGTCAAGGCCGGCCCGGGAGCCGAGGTCGACGAGGCCGAGGAGACCCGCCGCGTCGTCCCGTTCGTCGCCGCGGTCCGCGAGCGATACCCCGACATCGTGATCAGCGTCGACACCTGGCGGGGTGCGGTCGGCAGGCTCGCCGTCGCGCAGGGCGCAGACCTGCTCAACGACACCTGGGCGGGGGCTGACCCGACCCTCGGGGAGGCCGCCGCCGACACCGGGGTGGGCATCGTCTGCTCGCACACCGGAGGCGCGACGCCGCGCAGCCTGCCGTATCGAGCCCGGTACCTCGATGTCGTTGCCGACGTCATCGAGGCGACCACCTCCCAAGCGGCGCGGATGGTCGCCCTCGGAGTCCCCCGACAGTCGATACTGATCGACCCGACCCACGACTTCGGCAAGAACACCTGGCACGGTCTGGAGCTGCTGCGCAGGGCGCACGAGCTCGTCGACACCGGATGGCCGGTGCTCATGGCGTTGTCGAACAAGGACTTCGTCGGCGAAACTCTGGGTGTCGACGTCGACGACCGCCTGGAAGGAACGCTGGCCGCGACGGCAGTGGCCGCCGCACAAGGCGTCGCGGTGTTCCGGGCACATGAGGTAGCGGCGACGAGGCGGACATTGGAGATGACAGCCAGTATCTTCGGAAGGCGACGGCCGACCGGCTGCCTACGAGCTCTGGCCTGAGCGCCGGGCCGCCCGAGCCGCACCACGTCGAGGCCACCGGGCGACCGCCGATGCGGGCGATCGCGGGACCGCGGTCCCGTGCGGGTGGCCCTCGTGATGAGATTCCTGCCGTGGGAACGGCGCTGATCTACCTGCTGGTGGTCGCGGCCGTGGCCGCCGTGGTGTTCGCGCTCGCGTCCGCGGTGTTCGGCCGCGGCGAGGAGCTGGCCCCGCTGCCGCCCGGTGCGACGCCGACGCGGTTGCCGGCACGGGACATCGCCGGCGCCGACGTGCGTGGGTTGCGCTTTCAGCAGGCGGTGCGGGGCTACCGGATGGCGGAGGTGGATTGGGTGCTGGATCGGCTGGCCGTGGAGCTCGACCGGGTGGTGGCCGAGCGGGACACGCTGCGCGAACGAGTCGCCGAACTCGAGGGCGGGCGCGGGCCCCGTGGCGTGCAGGAAACGGGCGCGCAGCAGGCGGGCACCCACCAGGCGGAGGAGGGCCGGTGAGCGGGAACCGGCGCCGTGAGCTGACCGTACCGGTCGACGTCGCCGTCCCGACGGAGGTGCTCTGGGCGGCGGTGACGGACTGGGAGCGCCAGGGCGACTGGATGCTCGGCACCCGGGTTGAGGTGACCAGCGGCGACGGCCGCTCGGTCGGTTCGACGATGCGGGCCGTGACCGGGCTTGGCCCGCTCGCCGTCGTGGACCTGATGGAGATCACCGAGCTCACGGAGTCGCCGCCCACCGGGGTGTGGCGGTGCACCGTGGCGCACACCGGGCGGGTCGTCCGCGGCGAGGGCGTGTTCGAGGTGGTGGCGCTGGGTCCGCAGCGGTCCCGGTTCCTGTGGACCGAGCTGCTGGACCTGCCGCTGGGCGCCCTGGGCCGGGCCGGCTGGCCGTTGGCGCGCCCGGCGATGCGGGCCGGGGTGGCACTGTCGCTGCAGCGGTTGGCCCGACTGACCGAGGCGACGTACCGGGCGCGGCGCGACCGGTGACCGGGACCGACGGTCGGGTCCGCTGTGGCTGGGCGACCTCGGCGCCCGAGTATGTCGCCTACCACGACGAGGAGTGGGGCCGTCCGCGCCACGGTGTCACCGTGCTGTTCGAGCGGTTGAGCCTGGAGGGGTTCCAGTCGGGTCTGTCCTGGCTGGTGATCCTGCGCAAGCGGCCCGCCTTCCGGGCGGCGTTCGCCGGGTTCGACCCCGCAGCGGTCGCGGGTTTCGGCGATGCGGAGGTGGCCCGGCTGCTCGCCGACCCCGGGATCGTCCGCAACCGGCGCAAGATCGAGGCGACGGTGCACAACGCGCGCGCCGTGCTCGACCTGGACATCCCACTCGACGAGTTGCTGTGGTCGTTCGCCCCCGAGCCCGCGTCGCACCCCCGCCCGGCCACACTCGCCGACGTAGCGGCCGTCACGCCCGCGTCGACGGCGATGGCGAAGGAGCTCAAGCGGCGCGGGCTGCGCTTCGTCGGGCCGACCACCTGCTACGCGCTGATGCAGGCCGCCGGCCTCGTCGACGACCACGTCGCCGGGTGCTGGCGGGCGAGTTGATCGCCTCGGTTGCACCCCCCGCGCGACGATGGGGGAGAATATCCACACACATCCCGCCCGTGCGCGCTCCCGGAGCGCACCGGCGCCCTGGACGAGAGATGACGGAGGGAGCACGAGATGGCGGCGATGAAGCCCCGGACCGGCGACGGTCCGCTGGAAGTGACCAAGGAGGGTCGGGGCATCGTGATGCGCGTACCGCTCGAGGGTGGTGGCCGCCTGGTCGTGGAGATGACCCCGGACGAGGCCAATGACCTCGGCGATGCGTTGAAGACGGCCTCCCCGGGCTGAGTACCGCGACGCCGGACGGCTCGGACGCCGGACGGCCCGGATGGCGTGTCGCGCACCGGGCAGTTCCGTCAGCGCAACGTCCGGTAGATCTCCATCGTCGCGGCCGCGGCCCGCTCCCAGGAGAACTCACGTCCGGCGCGCTCCCGGCCCGCCGCGCCCATCGCTGCGGCCCGGTCCGGCTCGGCCAGCAGCGCGTTGACGGCCGCGGCGAGCCCGGATCGGAACTGGTCGACCCGATGCTCGTCGAAGTGCACGAGCAGGCCGGTGGTGGCGTCGTCGACCACCTCGGGGATGCCACCGACGTCGGAGGCGACCACGGCCGTGCCGCAGGCCATCGCCTCCAGGTTGACGATGCCGAGCGGCTCGTACACCGACGGGCAGACGAACACCGTGGCGGCGGTGAGCAGCTGGCGGATCTCGACGGCCGCCAGCATCCCGCGTACCCAGACCACCCCGGGTCGAGCGGCCGACAGCTCGGTGACCACCTGCTCGGTCTCCTCCGCGATTTGCACGGTGTCCGGGACCCCTGCGCACAGCACGACCTGCGCGTCGCGGCTGATGTCGTGCGCGGCGGCGACGAGGTGGCCGAGACCCTTCTGGCGGGTGATCCGACCGACGAACAGCACGATCGGTCGATCCGGGTCGATGCCGGCGGCCCGCACCGTGTCCCGGCTGGGATCGGGCCGGTAGAAGCCGACGTCGATCCCGTTGTGCACGACGTGCACCCGGGCCGGGTCGAGCGTGGGGTAACAGCCCAGCACATCGGCGCGCATGCCCTCGCTCACCGCGATGACGGCGTCGGCGTGCTCGTAGGCGGTGCGCTCCACCCAGGACGAGAGCCGGTAGCCGCCGCCGAGCTGCTCGGCCTTCCACGGCCGGCGCGGCTCCAGTGAATGGGCGGTGACCACGTGCGGCACGTCGTGCAGCACCCTGGTCAGGTGCCCGGCCATATTGGCGTACCAGGTGTGCGAATGCGCAATGTCGACCCCGCCGAGCGCCGCGACCATCGAGAGGTCGACGCCGAGGGTCTGCAACGCCGGGTTGGCGTCGGCCAGCCCGTCGGGCGCCCGGTGGGCGTGCACGCCGGGCAGGCCGGTGCGCGGTTCGCCGAAGCAGTGCACGTCGACGATGACGTCCGGATCGAGGTCGCGCAGCGCAGGTACCAGCTGCCCGACGTGCACTCCCGCTCCGCCGTAGATGTCCGGTGGGTACTCCCGGGTGAGCAGGCCGATGCGCACCAGGGAACGCTATCCCGCTCGGGTGGCCGGGGGACGTCCCGGCACACTAGTGTCAGAAGGGTGGAAGTTCCCGGCGTGACTTCCCGGCCCGGCGCACCCACCGAGGGCCGTCGATGACCGTGGGACGCATCCCGCTGGCCCCCGGCGGGTTGCCGGCGAACGTGCTGGGCATCGTGCTCGCCGGTGGCGAGGGTAAGCGACTGTGGCCACTCACCGCCGACCGGGCCAAACCGGCCGTCCCGTTCGGCGGCAACTACCGGCTCATCGACTTCGTGCTCTCCAACCTGGTAAACGCCGGCCTGCACCGGATCTGCGTGCTCACCCAGTACAAGTCGCACTCGTTGGACCGGCACATCTCCACGACGTGGCGGCTGTCCAGCGTGCTCGGGCAGTACATCACCACCGTCCCGGCCCAGCAGCGGCTCGGCAGGCGCTGGTACACCGGCAGCGCCGACGCGATCTTCCAGAGCCTCAACCTGGTCTACGACGAGCGACCCGACTACATCGCGGTGTTCGGTGCCGACCACGTGTACCGGATGGACCCCGGACAGATGATCGCCCAGCACATCACCACCGGCGCCGGCGCCACGGTGGCCGGGATCCGGGTGCCGCGGACCGAGGCCAAGGCCTTCGGCTGCATCAACGCCGACGGCGACGGCCGGATCACCGACTTCCTGGAGAAGCCGTCCGACCCACCCGCGGTGTCCGACGACCCCGACGTCACGTTCGCGTCGATGGGCAACTACGTCTTCACGACCGGCGTGCTGCTCGACGCGTTGCGGGCCGACGCCGAGGACGGCGAGTCCGACCACGACATGGGCGCCGACATCATCCCGCGGTTGGTCCGCGAGGACGGCGCCGCGGTGTACGACTTCGCCGACAACGTGGTTCCCGGCGCCACCGAGCGGGACTCCGGCTACTGGCGCGACGTCGGCACCGTCGATGCCTACTACGACGCGCACACCGACCTGGTCTCGGTGCACCCGATCTTCAACCTCTACAACAACCGGTGGCCGATCCGCACCGCCATGGACCCGCTGCCGCCCGCCAAGTTCGTCGAGGGCGGCATCGCGCAGGACTCGATCGTCGGCGCGGGCACGATCATCTCCGGGGCCATCGTGCGCCGCTCGGTGATCAGCCCGAACGTGCGGATCGAGGCGGGTGCGGAGGTGTCGGACTCGGTGGTACTGCCGGGCACCAGGGTCGGCCGCGGTGCGGTGGTGCGTGGCGCGATCCTGGACAAGAACGTCATGATCCCCGACGGCGCGCTCGTCGGGGTCGACCTGGCGCGCGACCGGGCCCGCTACACCGTCAGCCCCGGCCGGGTCGTCGTGCTGGGCAAGGGCGCGACCGCGCTGTGATCCGCGGGGCGCGGCGACGCGGACCGGCGGCCACTTTCACCCGCCGACGA
>JBBSGM010000209.1:0-6110 GCA_038254065.1 Mycobacteriales bacterium
CGATCTCGCGTACTCTGTCCACCTGATAGGTGTCCTTCCAACCTTGATGACTGTGTCCTCGCAAACACCATCATCGCAGGTCAAAGGGCATCTATCGTCATCTGCGGGGCCGTGTCGCGCCACTACTCGCGGATTCGGGTCTGACGGACCAGCGCGAGCGTCACTCGCAGTTGACCGGGTAGGGGGTGTCCTTGGTAGGTGCCCTCGGCGATCTGGCGCGCGGTCACGACGGCAGTGTCGCCGTAGGCCCGCAGGTGTAACTCCTCGAGCCGGAAGGTGTTGTAGGTGAGCGCGCCGGTGGCGTGCCGGTCGAGCCAGTTGGTCTTGGTCAGGGTGAAGCCGAGCGGACCGATGCCGGTGAAGTCGGGGGCCAGCTGCCGGTCGAGGGTCTCGACGTCACGGCCGGTCTCGGCGGTGGTCCATTCGGCGAGGAAGGCGGCAATGTCGTCGTCGGGCTTGGTGGTCATGGTGGCTCCTTGGGTGGTTCAGTGGCCGGTGAGGAGTTCGACGACGGGTGCGAGCTGTTCGTAGAACGCGGCGTTGACGCAGACGTAGGAGACGCCGAGGTCCTCGCGGCGCCGTTGCAACTCGTCGGCCATCTCCTGGGTGTCTCCGCGCAGCAGGGTCAGCGAGTCGTGGGCGATCAGGGTGGCCGCGTCGGCGCCGATGAGCTGCTCGGTCCAGGGCGGTACCTGCTCGCCGATCACGAACAGGTTCATCGCGAACTCAATGTCGCCTGCGCGGTCCCCGGCGTGCGTGCGGATGTCGGTGACCATCTGGGCGAGTTCGGTGCGTGAGGTCAGCGGGCCCGCGGCGAGGGTGACGATGTCGGCCTTCTCCGCCGCGAGTGCCCGGGCCCGGGGGCCGCCGGCGGCGATGAGCACCGGTGTGTGGGTGTCGCCGTCGAGCGTGCGGAGGTGGTTGATGGTCTCGCTGAGCGCGGCGAGCCGCTCGGTCGGGGACCGCAGCGGCAGGCCGAGTTCCTGGGCGGCTTGGGTGGCGGCGTGCGGCAGGCCGGCGCCGATGCCGAGCTCGAAACGGCACCCGGTGAGCACGGTGAGGCTGTGGGCCTCCCAGGCCGCTGAGCGCGGTGGGCGTAGCGGTACGGCCAGGACGAATGTCCCGACCCGCACCTCGGCGGTCGCCGCGGCGGTGGCCAACGCGGGGAACGGGGAGAGCAGCTGGAGGCCGTCGGGCATC
Organism: Mycobacteriales bacterium; assembly: GCA_038254065.1. Lineage (GTDB taxonomy): Bacteria > Actinomycetota > Actinomycetes > Mycobacteriales > Pseudonocardiaceae > Pseudonocardia. Next base: position 1,201 of record JBBSGM010000209.1, read on the forward strand.
AGCAGGGTGGAGTAGCCCAGCTCGGCCACCCGCTGCGCGGTGGCCCGCCACTGGTCTCTGTCCTGCGGGGTCGCGACGACGCCGAAGCGGAACCGGTGATCGGACATGGTGAGGGTACTCTCGGTGGGCGGGGGGTCCGGCGAGCGGGTCACACGTCCTCAGGGGCGGCGTTGCGCGGAGCGCGGGAGCAGGGCTGCCGTGGCGATGAGGAACAGCACCCCGCCGAAGCGGCCGATCGGCAGCAGTGGGTAGAGCGCGTCGCTGATCAGGGCGAACGTGGTGAGCATCGCGAGGACGGCGACGGCGAGGCCGGCCCAGGCCAGCGCCCTGGGCAGCAGCCGCAGGATCAGTGCGGGGACGGCGATCCCGGCTAGGAGCAGGCCGAAGGGGGCGACGAAGCCGATACCACCGCTGGCGAACGACAGTGTGGTCAGCGCTCGGGCGATCGCGGGGTCCCCGAGTCCGGCGGTCTGGGTGGCAGTCCAGGAGAACAGAGCGCTCGCGGCCAGCGATGTGGCGGCCAGGATGGCCCCCGCAAGGCCCATCAGCGGTCCCGGTGCCAGCACCCCGAGCCGGCGCAGCCGCCGATACACGGTGACCGCGCAGATGACGAGCGGAAACGTCGAGCCCAACAGCAGCGCCGCAGCCACGCTGATCACGGTGGTGTGGCCGGTATCGTAGGTCAGGACCTCGGTCGCGGCCGCTGCGGGTCGGGGCACGCCGGCACCGAGGACGGCGCCGGCGACGGTGAGCACCCCGAAGGCCAGCGCGGGGACCAGCAGCGGCGGCCCTCCCTCCCGGTTGCGGCGGGCTGCGGTACCGGCAGCGGGTTGTCCGGGTGGGGTGTTCACGGGAACCTCCGGGTTTGAGAACAATACTGGTTTTATGTTGTAATCGTTGACTACTGTCTACGATATGTCAAGGGCTACTGTTTCACCATGGAGACCACTAACCCTGGCGATGCGGCCGCGGAGCCCTCCAGGGCACCGGCATCGCCTCCGGGGCCTGGTGCTGCGTTCCTGCTGGCCCAGCTCGGGGCATACGCCGCGGCCCAGTTCACCGGGCGTGTCGCGGAACTGGATCTCGTCCCGGCGCAGACCGGGTTGCTCCGTGCCGTCGCGGCCAGTCCAGGGCAGTCCCAGCAGGCCCTGGCCCAGCTACTGGGCACACCACCGAGCCGGCTCGTCGCACTCGTCGACGCCCTCGAAGAGCGCGGCATCATGGAACGGCGACGTAATCCCAACGACCGGCGCCTGCACGCACTGCACCTCACCGAAGACGGACACCAGCTGCTGCACACGATCGGGGAGGTCGCGCGAGCACACAACGACGCCATCTGCGGCGCCCTCGATCCCACCGAACGGGACCAGCTACGCGCCCTGCTCACCCGAATCGCCGACGACCACGGCCTCACCCCCGGTGTGCACCCGGGCTATCGCAACCTCTGACCGCCGCCAACGGATCGCCGTCGCCGAACGGATCACAGACACCGCCGTATCCACCCAACCAAAGCCGGGGATCGCCACCGGCTTGTCAGGTTTCCTCGGGGTCGCCGCATGGGTCACGCAGCGGGCGCAGGCCCGCATCGGGGGCCAGCGCGGGGAAGGCGTAGCGGCCCAGCTCGTTGACGTGGGCGTGCCCGAGCGGGGACAAACGGGCAGCGTCCTGCTCGCGTACCGGATGGCCTTGGGCGCAGCGTTCGGTGACGATGGCGTCGGTGTAGCGGGTGTTCCACAGGGTGACCGCGTTGAGCGCGATGCCCAGCGCTCCCAGCTGGTTTTCCTGGCCTTCACGGTATTTCTGGTAGATCTGGCCGCGTTTGCCGTGGCAGATCTTGCGGGCCAGGCGGTGTCGGGATTCCTGCACGGTGGTTTGGGTGTTGACCGCCCGGCGGTGGGTGTCATCGACGGGGTCGATCATCGCGAGCAGGTGCTGGGTCTTCGCGATCCGCCCGTACTCGATGAATGCTTGCCCCAGCGGGGTGGGGTGCCCGTCGCGGCCGAGCATCCGCAGCACGTCGTAGGCGCGGACCTGGTGGGTGATGAGCGACCCGGCGACCCGGAGCATGTCCGGCCAGGCGGCGGTGATCTTGGCGAGGTTGACCTTGTTGCGGGCGATCGCGTTCAACGCCCCGTAGTCGGCCTCCGGGTCGCTGGGCCAGGTGGCCCGCCAGTAGCGGGTGTCGCCGATGTCGGCGATCCGTGGGGAGAACCGGTAACCCAAGAGCTTGAAGACCCCGAAGACCATGTCGAAGTAGGAGGCCTCGTCGGTCGCGACCAGCTCCGGTTTGGGGCCGCCATCAAGGTTGAGCAGCACATCGAGGATGTACAGGCTGTCGCGGGGGGTGCCGGGCACGATCTGCGCGCCGATCCCCGACACCTGGTCGTTGACGGCGTTGAGCCAGGTCAGGCCCCGTTTGTAGCCGAAGTACTTCGGGGAGGGCCCCGCGTTCAGGGTGCGCACCGGGACCACGAACCGCAGCCCATCGACCGAGGCCAGCAACCCACCACCCCACAACCGGGCCAGCGGCACCTGGGCCTGGGCGTCGATGAGCAGGACATTGGCGGCCGTGTGGGTCTCGGCTCGCAGGTAGTTCTGGTCGACGTGGCCCAGCCGCCCGCGGGTCAGGGCGTCGATGTTGGGGTCGGTGACCGGGACCAGCCCGACGTTGCAGGCCTCGGCGATGAGCAGGGCGGCCACCGATACCGGCAGATCCTGCATCCGGGTCTGCTCCCCGGAGACGTGGGTGTAGGCGTCGAGGAACCCCGTCCAGGAGTGGACTTCCAGCAGCAGCTCGGGCAAGTCGACGAGCGGCAGCATGGCCGCGGTCAGTGTCCGCAACTCCCGCAAGCTGTCCGGGATGTCCAGGGCATCGAGGTGCTCCACCGTCAGGCGCATCCGGTCGCCCGTGCCCGGCACGATGCGCACGGTGGCGGTGTCCCCGGCCACGGTGAGGTGGTCGGCCAGCTGTTTCCAGGCCGCGTTTCAACACCGTGACCAGCCCCCGCAGGTGCTCATGCACCGGGGTGGTCAACCCGAGCCCGTCGAGGATCTCCGGGCGCACCGCCTCCCACGCCGGGCCGTCCATCAGCTGGGCACGGGGATCACCCCACCGATGCGAGGGCACCGCGAAGACATCGCGGACCCGCAGCGCCCTGTGCAGCTGCTCGAGCACGCACACCACGTAGGCGTCCCGGTCCACCGTACCGGCGGCCAACCCCGGGTTCGCGTACACCGCCCGCTGCCACATCGGTGGCACTAGCTCTTCGTCGATCTCGCTGCGCTGCAACGGCTTGACCTTCACCTTCCGTACCGCCAAGTCTGGCAACGCCCGCACCGCGGCGAGGACCTTCCCACCGCCGGCGGCCGCGGCCAGCGACCCCGAGCCACCTAGCAACGCCAGGAACGGGCGCACCGTGCGGTAGCGCTCACCCAGCACCACCCGCATCGCCGACTCCGCCGTACCGTTGCCCTCGGGGACCAGCTCCTCCACGACGGCGGCCGCGCCCACGAGCGCCTCGCGCGTGCCGACCTGCTCGAGCACCGCCCAGATCGCTTGGGCATCCAACCCGGTCCCATCCTGCGTAGCGGTATCCAAGGTTTTGAACAGTTTAAGCTGGGCCACGGCCAGCAGCCGCGACGCCCGTTCCAGGCGCGGCAGCGACGCCAACCTCTCGGTGGCCGAGGCGGTGCGGGCCGGGTTGATCATCCAGGTGGCCATCAGCAGCGCGAACAGGTCCAGTGCATCATCGATCGCGACCGCGTCCAGATGCCGGGTCATCGCGAGCAGGGTCGCGGTGCGCCGCGGCTCAGTCAACTCCTGCAGCGTCACGGCCTTGCTCGCCAACCCGTACCGGGCCAGGGCCGTGATCCGGTTGGCCGGCACCGCCGAACAATCCACCGCCCGCACCCGCAGGCCTTCCAGATCCGCGGCCCGGTCCAAGGCCTTGACCAGGCCCGGACCCGACACCCGGGTCGGTGCCCGACGCCAGGACTCCAGCTCGGAGAATCGGGAGCCCTCTGGCACGGTCAGCGACGCCCGCAGCCGCCGGGGCAGCATCGGGTCCACCGCGGTGGCCGCCGCCGCGAGGCTGGTGTGCATCCGCTGCGCCGCGGCCTCGCGGACCGTGCGGACCAACCGGGTCAGCACCGTGATCCCCGGCAGCAGCACCCGATGGCGCCGCAACCACCCCACCCCGTGGTCGAACAACGCCCCCGGTCCCTCGGCATGGGTCCACTCCCTGCCATCCAAGAACTGCCGCAGCTGCGCGGTCGCCGCGACGTCCTCGAAGACCCGGAACCCGTAGGCGTCCCGGATCTGCCAGGCATGCTCATACGCCGTCATCGGCCGATCGGTGTAGCGCTTCACGCACGACGCGTCGGTGATACCCACTGGGCGGCCACGTACTCCGCCACCGGCCACGGCACATCCAGCGGGTCCTCCATAAACCTGCCCACATAACGCACCGTGGTCGCCTGCAGCATCAACCCGAGCCGGTTGTGCTCACCCCGCCGGCCACCGATCAGCTTCCTATCGACGTCATCGAGGACGAAGAACCGCTCCAGATCACCGCGTGAGGGCACACCGTCGAAGCGCCCGTACCCGGCGACCTGCGCACCAGTCAGAAATTCCAGCGGCATGCTCCGCGGACCGTAGACCTACCACCCAACCCGACCGGCGGTCAGGGCTCCAACACACGGTTGGCCGGGACAAGAACATCGTTAGCGCTAATGGCTGTACGGATCCTCCTCGACCCCCGGGTCGAGGAGGGCGGAGACGTCATCGGGCTTGCGGACGAACCGCTTCTGCGCGGCCTGGCGGGTGACTCCCATGCTGCGGCCGATGTCGGTCCAGGACGCCCCGGACCTGCGGGCCTGGTCGACGAAGTGGCCGATCAGGTGGTCGGCCA
>JBBSGM010000210.1:0-5956 GCA_038254065.1 Mycobacteriales bacterium
ACTCCTCGACTATCAGGAGCCCGTTCTCCTGCCCGGTACGACACACCACCGTGACCTAATCGCTACCCACCGTCACCTCGGGCAACCCAACCAACACCATTTGCCAACAGGCTCTGAGTACGCAGTTCTACGCTTCCGCTCGGTGCGGTGGCCTGGCACCTTGAGTGGGGCCAGGTTTCCACTTCGGCCCGCCACCTCGGGAGAAGCCCCATGTCTGCGCTCGTGCTCGCGATCACCCCCCAGGACAACCTGCTGCACGTCGGCACCGCGGCCGCGCTGCTCGGTCACCTCCACGAGGAGGATCTGGACCTGGAGTTCTACGACGCCACCGGGCAGCGGCTGCGGCCGGTGAAGGACGCCGCGACCGGCAAGACCGATGGGCTCGTACCCGATCCGGAGGCCGGGTCCCCCGGTGCAGCGGACCGTCAGCTGCTCATCGACCGGATCGACGTGTTCCAGGCTCGCGTCCAGGTCGTGCTCGACCGCCGGATGGCCGAGGGGTACTACGACCCGGACCCGCCACCGTGGGTCCGCGCCCCGCGGGTCGACGGCGAGCTCAAGGAGATGCTGCTCGCGCTGGACGCGCTGGACGGGTCACTCCCCGACCCCACCGAGCCGGACCCGGGCAGCCCGCTGCACAACCTGTGGCACGCCACCTTCGGGTGAGCGCCGGCCCGGCTGAGATGACGGTCCCGGCCCCCGACCGAGCTGCGCGACGCGCCCTGGACCAGCGCGTGGTCGAGCTGCCGGTACCGCTGCTGAGCGGGGTCGCGGTCGGGCTGGTCGCGCTCGGTGCGGCCGGGGCGCTGTTCGGCGGGACGGACGCGACGCAGGGCCCGATCGGCCTCACGCTCACCCTCGCACTCGCCTTCACCCCGTTGGGCGTGTTCGTCCTGCGCAGGCTGCCGGGCCATCCGCTCGGCAGACTGATGGTGCTCACCGGGGCCACTGCCGCGGTCGCCACGCTGGCGGTGAGCTGGTCCACGCTGCCGCTCGCCGCCTGGCTGAGCCAGTGGATGTGGTGGCCGCCGTTGGCGCTCATCCCGATCCTGCTGCTGCTTGCCCCGGATGGCCGGCTGCCGTCCACCCGCTGGCGGCCGTTGGTGCAGATCCTGCTCGCCGCGTCGGCGCTGACGACCGTCGCATTGGCCGGCGCGGCACTGGCCCGGCCGCGAACCCTGCTCAGCGGGACGGCCGGCGCCGTCACCTCTCCCGGGCTGCACCTCATCCTCGTGGTCGCGGTGGCCGCCCTGGGGGTCGTGCTGCTCGGCACGCTCGGCGTGCTCGCCGCGCTCGTCGTGCGCTGGCGCGGCGCCGGGGAGCAGGCCCGCCACCAGCTGGCCTGCCTGCTGCCCAGCCCCGCCGTGCTCGCCCTGGGCCTCACGCTCGACACGATGTTCGACGTGCCGTACGCATGGCTCGTCGCCGTCGCGGCGCTTCCCCTCGGCCTGGCCCTCGCCGTGCTCCGGTACCAGTTGCACGACCTCGACCTCTACGTGCACCGCGGCGCGGCGTGGCTGGTGCTCACCGCGCTGGCCGTGGGGATCTACGCGGTGGTGGTCGCGGGGCTCGGTGCGGCCTTCGCGGAGCCCGGTTCGCGCACGGCGTCGGTGCTCGCCGCCGCCGCCGTGGCCGCGCTGCTGCAGCCGGCCCAGCGGCTCACCCAGCGCGGGGTGAACCGGCTGCTCTACGGGCGCCGCGACGAGCCGTACTCGGTCCTCACCGAGCTGGGCCACCACCTGGAGGCGATGCGGGACCCGCTGGCGGTGCTGCCCGAGATCGCGGCGAGCATCGTCGACGGGCTGCGGGTGCCGTATGCGGCGGTCCGGGTCGTCGACGACGACGGCACCGTCGCCACCGCCGCCGAACGGGGCCGGTGGAGTGGGGAGCCCGAACGGTTCGCGATGGTCGCGCACGGGCGCCCGGTCGGTGAGCTGCTGGTCGCCCCGCGCCGCCCGGGCAGCCGGTTCTCCGCGGCCGAGAGCCGGCTGCTCCGCGACCTGGCCGGGCAGACCGCGCTCGCCGCGGAGGCCTGCCGCAGCTCCGTCGCCCTGCAGCGGGCCAGGGACCGGCTGGTGCTGGCCCGCGAGGAGGAGCGCCGCAGGCTGCGCCGGGACCTGCACGACGGCGTCGCCTCTGCGCTGGTCGGCACCCGGATGCTGACCGAGGCGCTGCGGCGGACGGTGCCCGGCGGCGGCTCCGCCCCCACCTTGCTCGACGCGCTCGCGGCCGACCTGGACGGGTGCACGACGGAGGTCCGGACCCTGATCGACGGGTTGCGTCCGGCCGCGTTGGACCACGGCCTGGAACCGGCCCTCGACGGGCTGGCCGACCGCTTCGCCGGCCAGGGACCCGCGGTCACCGTGCTGGTGGACGGCCCGCTCACCGAGCTGCCCGCTGCCGTCGAGGTCGCCGCCTACCGCATCACCGCCGAGACCGTCACCAACACCGTGAAACATGCCGGGGCGCGGACCTGCACCATCACGGTGCGACGCGACGAGCGACACCTCGCGGTCCGGATCGATGACGACGGGATCGGCTTCCAGGAGGCCGCGGGCGGTGCCGGCGTCGGGCTGTCCTCGATTCGTGACCGCGCCGAGGAGCTCGGCGGCCGGGCCACCGTCCGCTCGGGGCCGGCGGGCACCACGGTCGAGGTCCTGCTGCCGCTCGCCGCCTGAGGCTCGCCGCCCCTGAGACTGCCGCCTGGGACTACGACGCCGGCGTTGCGCCGACCGCCTGCCCGATTCGGCGCAGGTCCGGCATCGAGCCGATGAGTTTGCCGCGCCCCGGGTCGGTCTGTGGGGTCCCGTTCGTGGGATCGGACAGCAGCGCCCGCATCTGCTCCGGGGTCAGTGGCAGCGCCGCGGGGTGGGCGCCCAGATGCATCGCCTGGGTCAGGACGGCCACCCCGGCGATGATCGCCGACGCCGCGCTCGTCCCGCCGAAGCTCGGCTGGAAGCCCGTGGCGGTCGCGGTGGCGACGTCCTCGCCCCAGCCGTAGCAGTCGACCCGCTCACCCCAGTTCGAGTCGGGACAGCGAGCGTGCCCACCCTCGGTCACCTCCGCGACCGCGGCCCCGACCATGATCGCGCGAGAGTCGAACTGGGGATGGCCGCGTTGCATCTTCCGGGTACTCGTGGACGGGTCCGTCCAGGCGTCGAGGTCGGTACGCCCGTTGCCCGCGGCTTCGACGACGATGACGCCGCTTGCGGTGGCGAGCTCGATCGCCTCGAAGTCGGCCAGCTGGGTCTCGGTGGGCAGCTTCGTCAACTCACCACCGCGCTGCACCTCGAGGAGCAACACGCCGCCGGGCCCGAGCGCGGCCGCGGCCTGGGCCACGGCCGCGGCGACGTGCAGCGGTTCGCCGTCCACCGCGTCGTAGTGCGAGCAGGCGGCGATGGACTCGAGCGCCGGCGCCATCCCGACCACGCCCTGCCCGGGGTCGGCACCCGCAATCACCGCGAGCACGGCGGTTCCGTGGTCGCCGACGTAGCCGCCGATCTCGTCCCGGTTGACCCGGAGCTTGTCCGGGTCCGGCAGCACCAGTGGCGCCGCGGCCACCAGCGCCGGATGCGTCAACCGCCAGGCCTGCTCGATGTCGACGAGCCGGACGCCCGTACCACCACCACCGGCGCGGGTCCACGCCCACCGGGCGTCGACGCCGTCGGGGGCGGCGTCGAGGTGGCTCCGGGTGAGCGTGGCGGCCTGCGTCGCGACCGCACCCGAGGTCTCGGAGATCACCGACTTCGCATACGCCGTCTCCACCCCCGGGAGCCTCGCGAACGCGAGGGCGAGTGCCTCGGGCCGGATCTCCAGCTTGCGCGCGTCGACGTGCCAGAACAGGAGCAGGCTCCGCCGCTGCCGCTCGGGGTTGTTCTCCCTCGCCCGCCGCTCGAGCGCGATCACGTCGGCGCGCTGCGAGCCGCGGATCAGCGGGGCGGTGGGCGGCCCGCCCAGCTCGTCGAGCAACGCCCCGAGCTCCGGCAGGTGGGCCTCGGCGGCCAGCACTCGCAGGTCGTCGACCACGATGTCGCGGGCCCGGGCGTCGAGCACCACGATCACGAAGCCGTTGAGCTGCTCGGTGCGGTGACCGCGCGACGGCGAGACGGCGCCGGGAGAATCGGACAACTGGCTCACGGCGGGCTCCTCTGCTGGTCAGTCAGCCAGAAGAGCCGCATGGCCGCGGTGCAGATACCACCGAGGCCCTACCGGAACGACCACGCGTGGCCGGGCAGCGCGCGGAGCGGGGCCACGAACGCCACCGCCCGGCCGGTGCCGACCGGCGAGCCGGGTCGACCGTCCGCGGGCGCTGCCGAGGCCGGGGTCGTCCCGGTCAGCGCGAGGATCAGCGCGGTCACCGCCGCAATGAGGAGGGCGAACCGGAGCGATCGACGTGGGCTCACCTGTGTTCAACCGTCACGGGCCCCGAAACGTTACTTGCGGACATGGCTGAGCTGACACACACCGGCACCGGTCCGTCCCCGAGCAGGGCTACCTACCGCGAGGACGTGGACGGTGCCGGCGGTGACCCAGGTCCGGATCGAGAACATCACTCCGGCGCGGCTGGTCAACCTGGTCCGCTCCGGGCGCATCCGGCTGCCGTCCTTCCAGCGCGACTACCGGTGGCGGCCATCTCACGAAGGAGGAGGTCTTCGACGCGCTGCACGGCGTGCAGGACAGCGCCTCTCCCGGGGACCTCCGCGCCGTGGCACGGCGGTTGCCGCGGCCGGGTTCGGCCGCCTGCGTGAGGGGGAGCTGCTGCGCAGTCTCCTCGCGATTCGGGGGCCGGATGTCTTCCGCGACATCCACGACGAGTTCAGCGACGACGCGGATCGACAACGTGCGTTCGAGGTCACCGAACGGGTGCTGCTCGAGGTCGTGTCCGCTCTGCGAGAGGACATCGACGTGCCGCACGTCCGTGTCCTTCCGTACCCCTCGGTCATTCCCATGCTGGCCGCCCTGGTCAACGGGTTCGGCCGGCCGGCCGGTCGGGCGGCCACCTTGGTCCGGCGATGGGTATGGCGCGGCGCCGCGCTCGGCGCCAACGTCGGCGGCAACGTCCCACAACCGGGCCCTCACCCGGGTGAACATGCTCGGCCTGCTGGATCTGCAGCCCAGCGAGCTGCTGGTCACGGACGCCGGCCTCCCCCTGCCCCAGCCGGTCATCGCGGCGGGTGAGCTGCTCGACACCGTCGCCCGACCGCTTCTGCGGATCATTCCGGCCGCAGCCACCGGCCATCCACTGTCGTCGTCACTGGCCAACCGGATCCTGCATCCGCCGATCCACGGCAGCGTCGTGCGGGCACTGCTGGACAGCACCGACGAGACCCGATCCAGTCACGGTGTCGACACGCACGGCGCGATGTCACTCGCGGAGGGCCGCTGGGACGAGTTCCTGCTCCGGCGAGCCCAGCTGCTGGGCTCGTCGACGGCCGGGTTCGTCGACCGACACGCAGAGTGGGGCGCCCGCGACCGGTTCCTGGCGAGCTCCCTGCTCGACAACGGGGCGCAGAGTGCGTGAAGCCGTCCACGGGCTTGCGTCGGTCCAGCTGCAGGGGAGGCAGGTCGGCGAGCTGAGGTTCACCGCAGGCGGCAGCCGCTTCCGGTACACCGACGACCTGCTCGACCCGGACCACCAGGTGCTCGGACAGCTGTTCGAGGAGTCTCCTCGCGCCCGTTACGAGAACCGCACCGGGCTGCCGAACTGGTTCGCGAACCTGCTTCCCGAGCGGGACAGCGGGCTGCATCGCTACTACACGGTCCGGTCCGGAAACCGGCACCTCGACGACGCTCGACTGCTCCTGCGAGAACGAGTACCTCATGATGCGCTGGGCGAGTGCGGCAGGGCTCGACGTGCCCACGGTGGATCTGGTCCCGGCGGCGTCGGTACCCGACATCTTCGGGAGAATCCTCGATCCGCAGACCCAGGTGTATACGGTCGAACGCTTCGACCGGG
>JBBSGM010000211.1:0-5854 GCA_038254065.1 Mycobacteriales bacterium
AGGCTCAAAGGCTTCCGTGCGGTGGCCATGCGCACCGACAAGCGCGAGTTCGTCTTCCGCGGCACCGTCGACGTCGCCTCCATCAAGATCTGGCTCCGCACCCCAACCAAGGAAGATCCACCAGACACGCCCTAGTGGCGGGGTACGACACTCCGCGTTCTCCCCTGAGCGATAACATCAGTTTTATCGTGGGCTCGCTCCCGGCCCGGGAGCTGCAGACCCGTCCGGCGTGGGCGCGGCTGGTGTCGTGGCGATAGCGGGTCTCGTCGGCCGGTCAGGTCGCCGGGACACCGTCGGCCGCGCTGCGCAGCGCGGCGATGTCGAGCTTGCCCATCCCGAGCATCGCCTGCATCGCGCGCTGGGCCCGCTCCGGGTCCGGATCGGTGCACAACTCCTCCATCCCGGTCGGTACGACCTGCCAGGACAGGCCGTACCTGTCCTTGAGCCAGCCGCACGGCCCTTCCGACCCGCCTTCGGACAGCTTCTCCCAGTAGTAGTCGACCTCGTCCTGGGTCTCGCAGCTGATCTGGAAGGAGACGGCCTCGTCGAACGTGAACTGGGGGCCACCGTTGATGCCGACGAACCGCTGACCGTCCAACTCGAACTCCACGGTCATCACCGCGCCGGCCGGTCGCGGCCCGGCCTCGGTGTAGTGGGTGACGTTCACGATGCGCGAGTTCCTGAAGACGGAGGTGTAGAAGCCCGCAGCCTCCTCGGCCTCGGTGTCGAACCACAGGTTCGGGGTGATCTTCTGCTGCATGGCGCTGCTTCCCTTCTACGATTTGCCCGACGGGAAGGGGCTCCCGCGACGGATGTTGCACCTATAGACCGTCGTACACGGAGAAACTCATCGTCCTCACCGACCCCGTGGCCTATGCGTCGTCGAACCGCGATGGAGGAGCCATCGGGGCGGGCGAAAAAGACGCTGGACGGTCCGTGCGGTGCGCTGCTGACCCACGTCATGGCCCGCCCGGCCGGCGCGTTCGCGCTCGGGTGAGCAGCCGTGGCCCGACGGCTAGATGTGCACGGCGCCGTCCTCGTCGAGTGTCCAGCCCGGGTTGTGGGCGACCTCCCACACGTAGCCGTCGGGATCGGCGAACGCCCCAGTCGTACCGCCCCACTCCGCACGAGCCGCCGGCCGCATGATGCTGCCGCCCGCCCGCTCGGCCGCCGACAGTACGGCGCCGACCTCCTCGGGTGAGCGGACGTTGTGGGCGAGCTCGATCCCCGGCGCACCGTGGCCGCCGAGCGCCGTCCACAAGCCGAAGACCATCCCGCCGGCCTGAAAGAAGCACACCTCATCGTCGGGCTGCTGAGCGCCACTCCAGCCGTCTCGTAGAACGAACGGGCTCGGGAGAGATCGGTGACGCCCAGGGTCACCAGACTGATGCGCTGGTCCATCCGTGGAGCATCGCAGACCCGGCGACGGCAACGAAGTCGGTGCTCGGATACCGATGGGCCGCAGCGCTAGCCACGGACCGGCTGCGGGACGGCACCGCGACGGTCCCGCAACCGGGCCGGCCACACCGCCTGGATCCCCGCGTTGAGGTGGGCGCCGAGCACGACGGCCAGCCCGATGAAGAACGCCGCGAGCAGGAACGCGATCGGGGCGGCCAGCGCGCCGTAGGTGTATCCGGTATTGGTCACCAGGTCGAGGTAGACGCGCAGCCCGGTCGCTCCGGCCAGGAACACGACGGCGGCCAGCAGCGCACCGGGCAGCCCGCGGTGCCAGGGCGGCTTGGCCGGCAGCGCCAGCCGGTACAGCGTGGTCAGCGCGACCACGAGCAGCAGCCCGATCACCGGGTAGTAGAGGTAGCTGATCAGCATGTCGGTCAGGCCCTGCCACGCGACGGGGAGCAGCTCGGGCAAGCGGTCGGGTCCCAGTGCCAGCACCGGTAGCGCGACGATCCCCGCGACCAGCCCCACCAGGTAGAGCAGCAGCGCGAGGATCCGCTGCCACACCGGGTTGCGGACACCGTACTGGCCGTGCGCCCGGGTGATCGCATCGACGAACGAGGAGATCGCCGACGAGCCCGACCACAGCGAGATCACGAACCCGACCGAGACGAGCTCGCTGCGACCGGTGGCGAAGATCTGCTTCACGGTCGGGGCGATGATCTCGTCGACGGCGGCGCGACTGAACAGGCCACTGGTCAGCGCGACTATCCGGTCCAGCACCACGGTCGCCGTGTCCGGGCCGAACCAACCACCGATGTAGCCGAGGCTGCCCAGGAGCCCCAGCAGCAGTGGGGGCAGCGACAGCGTCTGCCAGAAGGCGGCCGCCGCCGCCTCGCTGAAGATGTTGTCCTCCCAGGCGTTCGCGGCGGTCCGGGCGACGAGCGCGCGCACCTTGCCCGTCCGCCCGCCCGCCCGCACGTGGGACGGGGCGGGCAGGGTCCGGGCGTTCTCGCGGTCCACGGACGCGTCGGTCATGCCCCCAGGATGCCGGTCGCGTCTGCGGTTGTCGCATACGGACACGACGCCGCCTTTCCCGTGGACGGGCCGAGCCGGAGCGACGCAGCTCGGCTCCTCATGGACGCCGCGCCGATCGAAGTCGGCGACTGGTCGGAGCTGAAGGCCGAGATCGAGCAGATGTACGCAGCCGAGGAGTGACGCGCTTCCTGTTCGACACCCACCGGAGCTCGGGATCCGGGACGCGGTGCATGCGGCCACGGCCCTGCGCCGCGGGATCGGAGTCATCGTGTCCACCGATCGGGCCTTCGACGGCGTCAGCGGCCTGGAGCGGCTGGACCCCGCGACGCCGTCAGCCGGCTCGTCACCACTGCGCCCGCGACCCGCCGGCCGGGATGATCCGACGTCAGCCGGACAGCGCGTCCAGGATGGTCTGCGCGGCCAGCGTCGGGGTGAGCTCGCCGCTGCGGACGTCGCGTTCCAGCGCCGGCAGTCTCTCCCGCAACCCCGGATCGCCGGTGAGCCGGTCCATGAGCTGGTCCCGGACCATCGCCCACATCCACTGGACCTGCTGGTCGGCACGCTTGGCGGCCAGCTCGCCGGGCTCGTCGAGCGTGTGCCGGTGCTCCTCGACGCAGTCCCAGACCTCGTTCATCCCGGTCCCGGTCTGCGCGCTGCACGCCAGCACCGGCGGACGCCAGGACGCCGTGGCCGGGACCATCATCCGCAGCGCCGAGCGGAGCTCACGGGCCGCAGCCTTCGCGTCGCGCTCGTGCGGGCCGTCGGCCTTGTTCACCGCGACGACGTCGGCGAGCTCGAGGATGCCCTTCTTGATCCCCTGCAGCGAGTCGCCGGTGCGGGCGATGGTGAGCAGCAGGAACGTGTCGACCATCGCCGCCACGGTGACCTCGGACTGCCCGACCCCGACCGTCTCGACGAGCACCACGTCGTAGCCCGCGGCCTCCATCAGCACGATCGTCTCGCGGGTCGCCCTGGCCACCCCGCCGAGCGTGCCGGCGCTGGGCGAGGGCCGGACGAAGGCGTTCTCGTCGGTGGCGAGCCTCGCCATCCGGGTCTTGTCGCCGAGGATCGAGCCCTTCGAGCGGGTCGAGGACGGGTCGACGGCGAGTACCGCGACCCGGTACCCGGCCCCGGTCAGCCGGGTGCCGAGGTTCTCGACGAACGTCGACTTGCCCACCCCGGGCGCCCCACTGATCCCGATCCGGCGGCCGCCACCGGCATGCGGCAACAGCGTCATGAGGAGCTGCTGGGCCGACTGCCGGTGGTCGGCGCGGCTGGACTCGACGAGCGTGATCGCCCGGGCCAGGACCGACCGCGACCCGCCGAGCACGCCCTCGGCGAGTCCCGGAACATCGATCGCGCGGGCCACGGTCCTCCTTCGCATTAGCGCCGTGTGCTGGTGGAGCGCACGACCCGACACCAGCATCACCTCACCACTATCAACTACCACCTTCACCGATGTCTCCGCCGCCCCGGGGAGATACCGCCGCGAATACACCCGCCGCCCGCCGCCGGGCCGATGCCTCCCCGATATCTCCATCTCCGCAACCACACCCAAAACTGCACGAGCAAATACCCAACTCTCGGTACTCCAGTCAGCTGGCTGGCACCCAGAGCCGGGGACGGCCTGGCCACACCGTCTGGGGATTGGCTCGGACAACACCCTGTGCTGTCCGAGCCCTCAGCACGAACAAGCTCGTCAACCCGGCCCCGGGGCCATGGGCAGGGACGCTAACGACCCGTGATCAACGCTCGTCGTACAAAGTGTCTGATGTCTGTTCGGGACGGTGGTTCTGTGGCGGTACGATAGGGCTCTTGAACTGCTCGAACCTGCTTGTGCCACGCTGCGCATGACCCGATCGCCATTGGACCCTGGACTGGAGAACCACGCGGTGTCCGTCGACGACGCCTACGAACGGCGCCGAGAGATCGGCCGGCAGGTCGCCCGGTGGCGTGCCCGACGGGGCCTCACCCGCAGACAGTTCGCCGACCTCTGCAGCCGATCCCTGAGCTGGGTGGACAAGGTGGAGAGCGGTGAGCGCGGTCTGCTTCGCCTGCCGATGCTCGAACGGGTGGCCGAAGTCCTGCATGTGTCGGTCGAGACCCTGACCGACACCAACGAAGCCCGTCAGGCCCGGCACTGTCTGGATCTCTTCGAGATCTCCGCTATCCGTGCCGCCTTGCAGTCCTACCAAGCCATCAGCCGGGTGTTCGTGCCTACGGCCGTTGAGATGGCCGAACCCCCGGATCTTGACCGGCTCACCCAGCAGGTCACGTACGCCTGGATGGCATTTCAGAATGCTCACTAGCCTTTGCTCGGTCAGGCCTTGCCGCCGCTGCTCACCACCGCGCAGACGGCTGTTGCTGCCTATCCGGGTACGGACGACCAGGCGCGGCGGGCCCGGACGCTCTTGTCGCAGGCCTACCAGGTGACCGCTTCAACACTGTGGAAGCTCAAGGAAGCTGACCTTGCGTGGCTGGCCGCCGAGCGTGGGCTGGTGCTGGCTGAGGAGACCGGTGACAGCCTGCTGATCAGTGACGCCGCCCGCCGCGTCGCCCAAGGGCTCATGGTCATGAGCTACCACGACCAGGCACTCGAACTTGTGCGGGCTGACATCGACCGTCTGGAGCCCGGTCGCGGTACCGGCTCATCAACATACCTGTCGCTCTACGGCATGCTGTTCCTCATGGGAGCGGTGGTCGCCGCCCGGGTGAACAACCCCGCGGCGGCTCGTGCCTTGCTGGACGAAGGCCACGGCGTCGCCCGCCAGCTCGGCTACGACGGCAACGAGCGCTTCACCGCCTTCGGACCGACCAACGTTCACCTGCACCAGGTCGCCGTGCTGCTCGACCTCGGCGAGGGTGCCGGTGCCGTCGCAGCCGCCCGTCACGTGACGACCGAGGGTCTCGCACGGCTGCCCAAGGAGCGGCGCGCCAATTACTACCTTGACGTTGCGCGCGGTCACAGCCTCAGCGGTCATCGCGATGGGGCAGTAAGCACGCTGCTCGCGGCCGACCGTTTGTTCCCGGATGAAATACCGTGTCGTCCAGTGGCGATCGACCTCATCGAGAGCCTCCGGCACAGTACATCCGGCATGCACTCCAGGGAACTGAACCGACTCGCGGCACGCGCTGGCCTCACCAATCATGGGTGAACTGACAGCGCCTCGTGTGCTCCACCTCATCGTCTGCGCTGCACCCCGGGCCCGACGTATTGGTGAGCTGGTCGGTCGTGCCCAAGCACGCGGCTGGATAGTCTGTGCTATCCCTACACCGCAGGCAGTTCGCGGTAGGGACCGCCCTTGCGGGCGGCCCCCCGCGCAGATCCCAGCGTGCGCTGCTAACGCACTGGGCTCCTGCCTTGGGTTCTGGCGTCGAAGCGCACGTTCGGGAAGGGATGCTTCACGCGGGCGGGTGGTAA
>JBBSGM010000212.1:0-5808 GCA_038254065.1 Mycobacteriales bacterium
CTCGCGTACTCTGTCCACCTGATAGGTGTCCTTCCAACCTTGATGACTGTGTCCTCGCAAACACCATCATCGCAGGTCAAAGGGCATCTATCGTCATCTGCGGGGCCGTGTCGCGCCACTACTCGCGGATTCGGGTCAGAGAGCTCGCTGGTGGCCGCGATGGAGTTCGAGATTCGGGTCACCCCGGTCTCCATCGAGGAGCTCGCTCGGCGCTACGGCGTCGACCTGTCGGTCGAGCTCACCGCCTGCGAGATAGCCGAGGCGAGCTTCCTGTGGCAGGTCACGGGCGGGCTGTTCTTCGCACTCGGACTCGGGCCGTTCATCGCCAGCGGGAAGGTCCAGACCGGTGTCTTCGGCCTACTGAAGAGCAACACAGCGGTGTGGAAGGTCGTCCAGTCATCCATTGCGACGATCGCCGCAAGCCCGAGGAACATCACCGCCATAGCGGGTGCCGTCGCGGGTATCCTCACCGTCGTGTATGCCAAGGGGCTGTTGTGGAAGGTGTTGAAGTTCCTTTTGCAGGCGCTCGGCTGGTGGGTGCTGTTCCGGGTCATCGCGAAGGTGATTGAGACGGTCGTCATCCCCGAGGCGGAGATCGTGGAGCTGCTGGCCAGCTTCACGGTGTGGGCAATCCAGACGGTCAACAGCGCACTGAATGTGCAGACGGCCTGCGCGCCGGCTGCAGCGCTTGCCACCGGCCCCTGAGTCGTAGTTGTCGCGTCGGCCGGCGTGCAAGCCCGGCATGCTCACGTCACGAGCGGCGGCAACGTGCTCTCCGTCCGGCGCGACGATCGCGGCCGCTGGCCGACCTATCGCGCGTCACCGAGGGACGGTCGTGCGTGGCCACCGCCGACATCGGCGGCTGTTCGAGTCGGCGTTGGCACCGGCGAGGTCGGGTTGACCCACCGCCACCGAATGCGGGCCGGCGGCAGGGAAGTTGGCGGGGCCGGTGAAGGTACCACTACCCCGGTGGTCCAGCCGGCTCCCGGGCTGAAGGTGGCTTCGGCCGCTGACCACCGAGGACATCCGCGACCCTGCGGTTCGCCGCCCGCGCCGTCGAGGACAGGGAACTGCCGGTACGGCTTTCCAGGTGAGGTTCTTGGTCGACGAGTGCCTGCCGCCGAGTGTTGCGGCGAGGTGCGGGAGGCCGGACACGACGCGGTACACGTTGTCGACTCCGGTCTCGCCGGCTCGCCGGACGACGAGGTGATCCGCCGAGCGGCGGTCGAGCAGCGGGTGCTGGTGTCGCTCGACACGGACTTCGGAGAGATCCTCGCGAACTCGGCGAACCGCGGGCCCAGTGTTGTTCTTTTCCGGCGGCCGTCGCGTCGCGCCGCCGAGTTGGCTGAGCTCCGGTACAAACTGAGCTCCGGTACAAGGCGTGCGGACCGTCGTAACCTCCGCAGCGCTGGTCGGCGCCCCGCAGCTCTCAGGGACTGTTATGGGTTCGATTCCATCTGACCGTGCACACGAAGAAGGTGCCCCGCCAAAGCGAAGCCCCGTTCCCTGGCCAGAACCTAAGCCGCAGGAGGCCCGATGCCAATCGTCTGTCCGGCGGCCGTGACCGTCACGGTCCAGTCCGCCAGCTGTGGCGACCCGGCGTCGAGCCACCATCGGTAGGCAGCCCCCACCTCGTCCATCAATCGCCGAAGCCCGGCTTGCTCCACGTCATACGGCGAGCCGCCCCGGGTATCGACCGTCGCCCACGACCCTGAATCCGGGTCACGAAGCCACACCACACCCGTCTCCTCGGTGACCGGGGCGTAGTGCATGTGGATGCCGTCCCCGAGCCGGATTCCAATCGCAGTCGCGACGGCTCGATTTCCCGCCCACCGATACGGATGCAGATCGGTGAACTCGACGACATCTGGTCGGCTACCGAGCTTGCCCTGTACGCGCGGTGTCCGCTGCGACCGCAACCCCATGAATGTCGCAGGCCCACCAATCCGACCCGTCGCTGACGAGCCGTCACCTGCGACGTCGAAGGTGACGATGCCGAGCGGCTGGAACGTGTTGTTCATCGGCACGACGAATCGGCCGCCCGTAATGGTCTGACCAAGCCACACGGCGGGTACCGTAGTGGCCCCCGCCGTGGCGATCAGCCTGTCGTACGGCGCACCGGACACCCAACCGTCAGATCCGTCCCCGACGATCGTCGTGACCTTCTCGAACCCGGCCCGGTCGAGCATCGCTCGCGCCCGGACCGCGACCTGCGTGTCGATCTCGATCGTCGTGACGTTCTCCGCACCAACGCGATCCGCAAGCAGTGCCGCGTTCCACCCCGTGCCAGTGCCGATCTCCAGCACGCGCATGCCGGGCTCCAGATTCAACGTGCGGAGCATCTCGGCGACCACGCTCGGCTGAGATGAAGAACTCGTCACCTCCCATCCTGAACCATCCTCCGCTGGGTGCCCATCGTCGACCTGAGTTTCGACCGCCTCGTCGCTGTAGACGTACCGCAGCCACCGATCCGGTTCCTCGCTCCGGCGCAGCGGGGTGAGACGGCCGCCGGCTGATCGGTCCAGCTGCCAGATCGTGTCGGGCACGAACAGGTGCCGCGGGACCGACTCGAAGGATGGCCGCCACGCCGGATCGATGGTGAGATCGGACAGCAGGATCGACAAACCCTGTTCGGGAGTCACCGCTTCTCGTGCTTGCCGGGGTCCGGCGGCGGCGGAACCGGCTTCCCGCCACCGGAACCGTCCTTGTTGGGATCGTTGGGGGGTTCCGGCTTGTCGTGCTCGCCCCTTGATGGATGCATTGCTCGATGGTCCCTTCGTCGGGTAATGATCTGATCCAAACCGATACACCAGCTGGTGCAGTCGGTCAGACGCCCGGCTCGGGAGCATGCTCCCGAGGTTGTTGGTCAGGTGGAGCGCCGACGGAATCTGTCACATCGACGCTCCACCTCGCATATCGCCGCCTTGGCCGCGAACCTGTGGGTGGTGGTGCACGGCCCGCGGCTCCGGCCGCTCTGGGCGCCGGAGGAACAGACCCGGCAATGACCGGTGCCGTCCTCAACGTGCTGCGCGAGTAAGGCGGCGGCCTCCCGGTCCGGCAGGCGATGAAGGCCACCATCGGGTGGTACGTGAAGCTGCCCACCGGTGAGCCAGTCGCTGACGATCTCGTCCTGCACCGCGTGCGCGTAGCCGTGGCCGAACTGCTCGGTGACGGAGGTCGTCACAGTTCGGTGGGGAGCGGCGTCCCTTCGTCGGCGGGTGACCTTCGGTCGACCGGCAGCCGGGGAGGCGGAAGCGCCCGCGCAGTGGGGAAGTGCTCATGGGGTCTCGCCTCCGGGCAACGAGAGTGTGTTGTTGGTCCGTCACCCACAGTGAAACGTGCAGGCCATATCTATGGCAGTCGGGTTTGTGTGGCACTGCGTCCGGTTGCTATCCGGGGGTCTCACTAGGGTCCCACTTCGCGGGCGGGGCTTCCCAGGGCGCCCTGCGACACGTCACGATTGACTGTGGCGAGCAGTACATCGAATACGCGGGGATCGGGGTGACATGGGCCGCGAGGGCCAAGTGGGCGGTCTCAGGGCGTTGCGCTCGCTGCTGGACGAAGCTGGGATGAGCAACGGCGCGTTGGCGCGGGCGGTGGTGACAGCCGGCGCAGAGGAGGGCGTTCACCTCGGCACGAACACCACCTCCGTCGGGCGGATGCTGGACGGCAGTGAGCCGCGCGGGCCGGTGCCCAGATTGGTCGCCAAGGTGTTGTCCCGGCAGCTTTACCGTGAGATCAGCGTCACCGACTGCGGGTTTGCCGATCGCAGCCCGGCGTCTGACGATCGTGGCGACGGTCTCCAGTGTTCGGGCACACTGGACGGCACAGTCCGCACGGTCGTGGAGTTGTCGGGACGGGATATGGACCGGCGCAAGTTCCTGCTGGGCTCCGCCTTCACTGCGGCGGCCTTCTCGGAGCCTGCCCTGTTCGCACTCACCGTGCCTCCGGCCGAGAACACCGCGCGGGTAGCGGGTCGACGTATCGGGATGGCCGATGTAGAGATCCTCACCGAGAACCTCACACACCTTCGCCGACTTGATCACCGCTACGGCTCGGGCCGTGTTCGCCAGCAGGTCGTGCAGTTGCTGCACCGCGAGGCCAGCACGGTCACGCACGGCACCTACTCGGAAAAAACCGGGAAAGCCCTGCTCGGCGCGATCGCGCAAGCCTCCTGGCTGGCCGGATCGATGGCGGCGGACGTCGGTCGCCACTCCCTGGCCCAGCGGTATTACATCCAGACACTCAACCTCGCCATGAGCGCGGGCGACCAGCTCTACGGCGCCAACGTGTTGTCCCACATGAGCCGCCTTACGCTCCAGATCGGGCACGGCGCGATCACCGAGCACGACCGTCTGGGCCACGCCCGGCAAGCAGTCGCTCTGGCGCGAGCCGGTCACCACGTGGCCAACGGCAGGGCAACCCCGGTGCTGTCGGCGTTGCTGCACGCTGTCGAGGCGCGCGGCCACGCCCTGCTCGGCGATGCCAACACCACTCGCACAGCCGTACGGGAAGCCGAACGGCACTACGGACACGCGCGGATTGACGACGAGCCCGCCTGGTTGAGCTTCTACAGTGAAGCCGAACTGTCCGCGGACGTTGGCCGTTGCCTGCGTGATGTGGGCGAGCCCGAGCAGGTCACCCGGCTAATCACGTACGCGATGGAAGGCTACGAGCCGTGGCGGGTCCGTAGCCGCTGCTTCGTGCAAACCGACCTGGCCACCGCCTACCTCGTCGGCCGAGACTACGAGCATGTCGCCGTACTCGGACGTGCCGCGGTGCGGACTGCGGCGCAGGTCCGTTCCACGCGCGCGATAGACCGGCTACGCACCCTGCAACGGCAGGTCCACCCGTTGCGTACCAGTTCGAAGCAACTCGGGGAGCTGGACGAACGGATCACCGACCTGCTTGCCCGCGATGCCCGCCGAGGCGAGGACACCGCCACCTGATGAGTGACTCGGTCGAGTTCGACGCGGCGCACATCTATGCGATCCCCATGCGCGCCCGGTTCCGCGGCATCACTGTGCGTGAAGGGATGCTGGTAGAAGGCCCCGCAGGATGGGGGGAGTTCTGCCCGTTCGCCGACTACGACGACGTGGTGTCCGCCTCCTGGCTGGCCACCACAGTCGAACAGTGCACCGTGGGTTGGCCGGAGCCGGTCCGCGACCGCATCCCGATCAACTGCACGATTCCAGCGGTCGGACCGGAACGCGCCCACGAGATCACCGCTGCGTCCGGCTGCCGTACCGCGAAGATCAAGGTTGCCGACCATCCCGAATCGCTGGCCGAAGACTTGTCCAGGGTGGAAGCCGTCCGGGACGCCCTGGGACCTGATGGGGCGATCAGGGTGGACGCCAACGGCGTCTGGGACGTCGACACCGCCGTGGCTCATATTCGTCTGCTCAACAAGGCGGCAGCCGGACTGCAGTACGTCGAGCAGCCGTGTCGCACCATCGAAGAACTCGCCGCCGTCCGCCGCCGGGTCGATGTTCGCATCGCCGCCGACGAGTCCATCCGACACGCCGAAGATCCGCTGCGCGTTGCGGTCGCGGGCGCTGCTGACATTGCAGTGATCAAGTGCACGCCGCTGGGCGGCGTGCGGCGCTCGTTGCAGATCGCCGAAGCCGCCGGCCTACCGTGCGTGGTCTCCTCCGCCCTGGAAACCAGCGTCGGCCTCGCCGCGCAACTCGCCCTCGCCGCAGCACTGCCTGAACTCGACTTCGCCTGCGGCCTCGGCACCCTGTCCCTGCTCGAAGGTGATGTCGTCTCCGGCGCCGCCTCGCTGCGCCCCGTCGACGGCTACCTCAC
>JBBSGM010000213.1:0-5782 GCA_038254065.1 Mycobacteriales bacterium
CCTCCATTACGGGGCTTCAACCACTGATTCGCTCTCGCTACACCTTCTGGCCTCGCTTGCCGGACCTGGGCCGTCTGGCAGTACCGACCCGTCCCCGCGTTGTCGGGGCTGCTCCCACCCTCCCCGGCGTTCCCCGGACCCGGCTGCCCCCCGCTTCGATCAGGCCGCTGCGACGACCCAACGGCGGAGTCCTTCCACCTCCGCTCGATGACCTGGCGCCTCGTGGCGCACCACCACCATCAGATAGACGGCGAAGGCGGCCAGGTTCGGGCCGTACCCCACCGGGCCGGACCGGGCCCCCTCGGGGCGGGCCGCGGTGTGCACCTTCCCGCAACCGCATTCCACCTGGTGCTGGTCGAACTGGATGACCCGCACGGCCACCTGCGGGATCTCGTGTTGCTGGTAGCGGTCGACCACCCCAAGATCGCGGGCGCCGGCCAGGTCCTGCCCACAGTCACAGCTGCCCTGCGGGAACCGGTCGGTCAGCTCATCAGGGCTCTGGGTCCACACCAGGTGCGACCCCGCCGCCCCGGGCTGCTTACCCTTGGCCCGCTTCGGCCCAGTGCGCGGCCGCTTCTTCTCCGGCGGCGGGGTCTTGCCCGGCTCATCGTCTTTCGACGGCGGCATGGAGCAGTTCCCCGAGTTGCGCGACAGCAGATGCTCCAGCTTGGCCAGCTTGCCGGCCAGGGCCTCGTTGGACTCCATCAGCTCCGCGACCTGCCCGGCCAGCGCGGTGATCTGCCCGGCCTGGCGCCGCACGAAGACGATCAGCTCCTCGCGCGACATCTCCTCCGGCCGGGACACCCGAAGATCACACCGCACACCAGCCGATCACGGGGTCACCGACACGCCCACATCACCGACCGCTACATCCCGCTCACCGGGACTGCCCCCACACAGGGGGTCTGAATGTTTACGCCCGAAGCTCCTCTCCGGTTCGGTGCGGTTCGAGCGCCTCATTGCCACTGCCCCTGGCTACGATCAACGGATGCGTAAGCCGCTTTTCCGTGAACTCACGATCCAACTGTTCGATGAGGCTGGACTCGGCGAGCCCGAGTGGTACAAATCGTTGACGCTCGGGAAATGGGTCCGCGGGATGACGGAACGGGTCGACCACACCTCGGCCTGGCGCCGGACGCTCGGCGTCGCCTCCCGCCAAGGTGTCGACTACCTCACTCAGGGAGCCTTCCCGGGCCTTCCCGACGGGAGGCGCGTCGAGGGTTACGGCGCGTTGGGTGACAGGACTGATCCGGCACCCGGTGGGAGACGCAATCCGATCTTCGAGCTGCGTACCCCGACCAAGTCGATGACTGTCGACGAGTTCGAGCTATGGGCACTCAAGATGTTCGACTATATCCGTTCGGTGAACGAGGGCACGCCGACCCGCATCACCTGAGGCTCGCGTTCTGGCATGAGGACTGCATTCGCTTGCTGTCGGGACCCGTCCCGCCACGTCGGCGACTTCTGGTCAGGGCCCACGTTCTCGCCCAGCCCTCAGATCGCATGCAGTCCGCGCGTCCGGAACAGGGTGTTGCGGTCGGGGCCGGAGAATCCGGCGATGGTGGCGATCTCGGTGGTGCTGAGCCCGCGGGTGCGCAGTTCCTGGGCGATCAGCTCCGCCAGCGCGGGGCGTTCTGGGGCGATGTCGTCGCTGCCGGGTTCGTGCGTTCGCCAGCCCTTCGCGCTGAGCATTTTGTACATGCTGGTCCGTTGGGTGGGACTGAGCAGTGTCAGGTGATAGGCGCGTTCGACGAGGGCTTGCATGGATACGCCGTACTCGCGCTTGAGGTCGAGCAGGTGCCCGATCCTGACGTTGCGCAGCGAAGGGCGGATCACCTCGGCCGGCATCAGGAACTCTCCGGCGAAGGCGTTGGCCTGAGCCTCGACGTCATCGATCGACAGCGCGTCGGCATGGAGCACCAGGTGGCCGAGCTCGTGGGCGAGGGTGAGGCGTAGCCGGTCGGTCGGGGCGGTGTTGTTGAACAGGATGACGGGGTGGTCGCCCACCCATTGCGAGAGCCCGTCGACCCGGCTGGTGGCGAAGTCCTCGCCGATCAACAAGCAGCCCGCAGCCTCCAGCCATTGCGCGAGGTGCCGTACCGGGCCGGCGGGCATCCGCCATTGCGCCCGCACGAACCGCGCGGCGTGCTCCGGGGTGACGTCGAGCAGGTCGAGGGTCGGGACATGCTGCTCGGCGTGCAGTGACACCTCCTCGAACAGGTGCCCCGCGTGCCACCGGTGCATGTTGAGCCGGGCCTCCCACCGGCGCCACGTCGCCGGCGGCGCGGTTGCCCGGCGCCGCATGTGCGCGTCCATGGCCATCCCGCCCCGAGCGCGCCCGGCGCCCGCCAGGAACGTCGTGGTCACCCCGAGCGTGTCCGCCATCCGGGCCAGTACCTCGGGGTCGGGCTCCCGCAGGTCGTTCTCGTAACGCGAGAGTGCCGCTTGAGTGAGGCCGACCTGCGCGGCCAGCTCGGCCTGGGTGAGCCCGTGGGCGCGGCGGGCTGTCTCCAGGACCTCGCCGAGCCCGGTCACCGGTCCTGCGTCCCGTCGCTGCGCTGCTCGTGCCCGGCGCCGTCCGACATCGCGATCTGTGGGAGCTGCGGCCCGGTGGTCGGCAGGATCGGCGGCGTGGTCGCGACCACGCCGCCTGCGGGCTCGTCCAGCTCGTGCATCCAGATGACCCGATCGTGACCGTCGCGCAGGGAGACCACTGCCGCACCCACCGCACGCAGTTCGGGGTCCCAGCCGTAGCCGGCGATCAGCCGGATCTCCTCGAGCCCGTCCAGGGTCGCGGGCTCCTGTTCGAGGAAGTCCAGCGCGCCCTGGGTCAGGAAGGTGGAGATCCCCCCTTCGATGTCGTGCTTCTTCACACGCATCCGGTACCGGGTGCCGACGTAGAGCTCCCGGGTCGGAGGCCGGTCGACGAAGGACACCTCGCGGACGCCGTCGAAGATCCTCACGGCGTGGGCCCAGGCCCGGTCGTGACACCAGTTGAGCAGTCCACGATCCGTGGAGTCGGCAACCCACCCGGGGAAGGTGCGCCGGTAGAGGTCCAGGTCGGCCCGGGTACGTGCCACCATGAGCGCCAGGCCCTGCGCGACTTTGTTGCCGAGGTCATCGAGCACTTGCTCTGGGGATGAGTACTCGGATTTCATACCGACATTTATACCAGGTTTGCTCTTCGGGACTTCGTGAGCCGCGCCGAACTCGCGGAGATGGTTGGGACCGCACGAAGATGTCCTGGCAGGTGCAGACTGTAGGCGTCGCAGCGGCTGCCCGTTCGGGCAGCACACGTTGCCCGAACGCCGGCTGTTCCGGAGGTTCCCAGGGAACGGCACCGGTGCGACGCTTGGCCCGACCCGAGGAGCAGCCATGCGCGCACACCGCCCGGGAACGGGTTCCTCCCGCACCACCGTCGAGGCCCGCGGCACCGGACACCGGCTGTGTCCCGACGCGACTGTGCTCATGGCGCTGCAGCGTGGGTCCCGCGGCGACTTCGGCGCGGTGCGGCTGCGGCGGGGCCCCGACGTACTCATCACCGCCCAGACCCAGGATTTCCGCACGCTCGACCAGCACTTCGTGTCCCCGATCATCTACGGGGCTCAGGAGAACATCGTCTTCGAACTGGTCTGCACCCAGCCGGTGCAGGGCCAGGGTGTGTGCGAGGCCGGGCTCTACGTCGGCGGGACGCAGCGCCCGCCGCCGGCATCGAGCACCCCGAGCCCGTCGAGCACCCCGAGCCCGTCGAGCACCCCGAGCCGGACGGGCGCTCCGACGGGGTGATGGCTGCGCGTCACCCCGGTCACCTGGTACCCGTCGGGCGGCCGTTCCTCGACCCGAGGACGGCCAAGACGGCCGCGGGTTCCCCGACGGCGAGCAGCAGCGCGCCCGGCCCGTCGAGTGCGGTGCAGGCCCAGCGGACGCCGGCCGCCTCACCGGCTCCGGTCGGGGCCGGTCCGGTCATGAACAACGAGCCGACGGCGCGGGCGCCCGACGTGCCGGCCGGTCCGGTCAGTGCCGGGTCCGCGCCGTCGAGGACGGTGGTGTGGGCGAGCAGCGGGACGTTCTCGACCCGCACGTCGAGCAAGAAGGTGCAACGTCCGCCCTGCTCGCCGTGCCGGCCGAGCACCACGACCTCGCGGAGCCGTGCCTGTCCCCCGGCGGCGAGGTCGAGACGCAGCGACGCCTCCAGCGCCGCCCCGGTACAGACGACGGTCGGCTCCGGCGCCCAGTCCAGCCACCCGTCGGCCCCGACCCGCGCGGTGACGTCCCACCGGGCCGGTTCAGGCGTGCCCGGCTCAGGTGAGCCGGGCTGCACGAGGGTGGCCCCCGCGCTGCGCACGGCCAGTGACTCCCCGGCCGCGACGTCGACGTCGAGGGTGAACGCGTCACCGCCCAGCGGCCCACCCGCACCGTGCACGAGGTGCACCTGCCCGACGCCGGTCGGGCGCAGCAGCACCGGCCAGGCCTGCGACCAGCGCATCCGGGTCCCGCGCTCGACGCGCAGCCGGGCGTGCGCGGTGAGCGCGGCGCGGCTCACCCGCGGCGGGCCCGGACCAGCGCCATCACCCACTGGGCCACCGGCGCCGCATCGGGTTGCTCGCGCAGCGACACCAGCAGGGTGGGTCGGCCCGCGCGGACCCGCTCGGCGTCGCGGCGCATCACGTCGAGATCGGCGCCGACGAGCGGGGCGAGGTCGGTCTTGTTGATGACCAGCAGGTCGGAGCGGGTGACGCCGGGGCCGCCCTTGCGCGGCACCTTGTCGCCGCCCGCGACGTCGAGCACGAAGACCTGCGCGTCGACCAGGCCGTAGCTGAAGGTGGCGGTGAGGTTGTCCCCACCGCTCTCGACGAGCACGAGATCCGGGTCGTGGCGGGCGACGAGGTCCTCCACGGCGTCGAGGTTCGCGGTGATGTCGTCGCGGATCGCGGTGTGCGGGCAGCAGCCGGTGCGCACTGCGCGGATCCGGTCGTCGGGCAGGACGCCGTGGTGACGCAGGAAGTCGGCATCCTCGGTCGTGTAGATGTCGTTGGTCACCACGGCCAGCGACAGCCCGTCGCGCAGCGTCGCGCACAGCGCGGCGACGAGCGCGGTCTTCCCGCTGCCGACGGGGCCGCCGATCCCGATCCGGACCGCGCGGCCGGGTGCCGCGGCCGGCGGGGCGTGGACGAGGGCGTCGTCACGATGCAAAGAGGGTCGCCTCCGATCGGGAGTGCAGCTCGGCCAGGATGTCGGTGAGCGGGGAGCCCTCCGTGGGCAGCAGGGCGGGATCGTCGGCGGCGACGGCGGCCGCGGCGATCCGGGCGGTGTCGGCCGCGACCGGTTCGCCCGTCCGGCCGATCTCGGCGGTGACCGCCGCGACCCGCAACGGGTCGAGCCCGAGGAGCCGGACCGCGGCGGAGGCGGCGCCGCCGACCAGGTGGTGCAGCGCCAGCGCGGCGGCCTCATGCGGACCGGCGCCCGCGGCATGTGCGGCGGCGCCGAGGACGAGCGGATGATGCACGCGGGGCAGCGCGCGCAGGACGTCGAGCGCGGGACCGGGCCAGATGAGGGTGGCGGTCCGGAGCAGCGCGCCGCCCTGGGCACGGGAGGCGGCGCGCAGTGCGGCGGACGGGATGCGCGCGCTCACCGCGGCGTCCCACCGCTCCCACCCCGTTGCAGGAAAGCCCCTTTAACGCAACGTCGGTTCCGGACAGTGGCGTTCCGGGAACGGGCGGGGTGCGGCCGCCCGCGCCCCCGGCGCCGCGGGGGCGGGCGCCGGGTCCCCGCCGCCCGGTCG
>JBBSGM010000214.1:0-5778 GCA_038254065.1 Mycobacteriales bacterium
GCATCACCGTCGGATGATCGAGACCGTCTGGCAGCTCGGCGGCCTGGCCCGGTACGAGGTGCTCAACCTGCGGCGCTGGGCGCACATGCTCGGGTTCCGCGGGCATTTCCTGACCAAGAGCCAGCGCTACTCCACGACGTTCCAAGCGATCCGCGGTGAGCGCCGGACCTGGCGCGTCCGCCACGAGCTCGACGAGCTCGCGCGCGACACCTGGGGCGAGACGGGCGACCCGATCGACCTCGACACGGTCACCGTGATCAACGACTGGCGCCTGGTCGGCGTCGGACACCACAACCACGCAGAACGGGAGCTGGCCATGGCCATCGCCGAGCGCAACCGACAGCAACGCACGACCCGAGGGAAGGAGCGATCATGAACCCACAACCGGCCGCGACGATCGACACGAAGCGGCTGACCTACACCGTCGACGAGGTGGCCTACCTGCTCAACCTCTCGCGCGGCATCGCCTACCAGCACGTCCGGGACGGCGTGATCCCCGCCGAGCGGGTGGGCCGGCGCTGGCTGATCCCACGCAAGAGGTTCCACGCGTGGCTCGACGGGCAGGCGGCGGCCTGATGCCCGGCATCCGCAAGACGCTGGCCGGGAGCTGGCGCGCGTCCTGGCGCGAGCCGAGCGGCAAGCAGGCGTCCAAGATCTTCGCCACCAAGCGGGAGGCGTCGGCGTTCCTCGCCCAGATGAAGACGACGAAGGTCACCGGCGCGTACGTCTCTCCGCACGCGGGGCGCGTGCTCTTCGGCGACCACGCCCGCGAGTGGATGCGGACGTGGAACACGGAGGCGACGACGACGGCCCGCGACGCCTCGGTGATGCGGAACCACGTCATGGCCCAGTGGGACACCTGGCAGCTCGCCAAGATCGACCACTTGTCCGTGCAGCGCTGGATCACCGACCTGGGCGTGCGGCTCTCCCCGGCAACGCTCGTGCAGTGCCGTCGGCTGATGTCGGGCGTGATGCGCTCGGCGCTGCGCAACCGCCTGATCGCCTTCAACCCGTGCGACGGCGTCCGCATCCCGAGTCAACGGACGCAGGACACGGACGAGCAGATCATCGACCGGGCCGTCTTTCGATCGTCATTGCTGCCGGTGGTGCCCCACCGGTACCGCGCGCTCGTGGCCGTCGGCGGGGGAGCGGGGCTGCGGTGGGGTGAGGCCGTCGGGCTCTGCGCCGATGCGCTTGACCTCGACGCCGCTCGGCTGCGGGTGATCCGGACCGTGATCGAGGTCTCGGGTCACACCTCGTTCAAGCCGTTCCCGAAGACCACTGCGGGTAGGCGGACCGTCCCGTTGCCCGCCTGGCTCGTCGCGCTGTTTCGCGAGCACATGGAGACCTACCCGCGCGGAGAAGTGGGCTTGGTCTTCGCCA
The DNA here is from genome assembly GCA_038254065.1 of Mycobacteriales bacterium. Lineage (GTDB taxonomy): Bacteria > Actinomycetota > Actinomycetes > Mycobacteriales > Pseudonocardiaceae > Pseudonocardia. The sequence continues at coordinate 1,384 of JBBSGM010000214.1, forward strand.
ACCAGGTGGGCGGGGCGTACCGTCGCACGCTGTTCCGCACGCGCGTGTGGCGGCCGGCGCTCGTGCGGGCGGGGCTGCTCGGGCTGGTCGAGCCGGACGGGGACAAGTTCCGGACCGAGTGGGTCGACGGCGCGGGTGTCCCGGGATCGCAGATGTTCGGCCGGGAGCCGGCGGCGGTGCACCACGTCGTGCGGAACCAGGCAGGCGGGCTGCGCTTCCACGACCTGCGCCACTCGTACGCCACATGGCTCGTCGACGACGGGGTGCCGGTGAACATGGTCCAACGGGTACTCGGGCACGAACGTTCGTCGACGACGCTGGATCTCTACACGCGCCGCACTGACGATCCGTCGCGCGTGCTGCGGGCGCTCGACGACGAGGACGACCCGGACGACGGCGCGGCTGGCGTTCTGGTGCCTCGGTGAGCGGGTGGTGCCTTTCTGGTGCCTTTTCGGGCTCCAGCGGCTGGGGAGAACGACCCCGGATACGACAAAGACCCCTGAACCTGCTGGTCAGGGGCCTATCGTGGGTGGTGGGCGATACAAGGATTGAACTTGTGACCTCTTCCGTGTCAAGGAAGCGCTCTCCCACTGAGCTAATCGCCCGAGGCGGAGGCGGGAATCGAACCCGCGTACAGGGCTTTGCAGGCCCTTGCCTAAGCCACTCGGCCACTCCGCCCGACACCTCGGACGGCGTCCATAAGGCCTCGAGACCTGGAGGTTCGGCATAGCATCGACGTTCCTCCGAGCGGACGACGGGATTCGAACCCGCGACCCTCACCTTGGCAAGGTGATGCGCTACCAGCTGCGCTACGTCCGCGCGTGCACCGTGTCGGTGCGATATGGAGAACATTAGCGCAGGTTCCCCGAGAGCTCCACACCGACCCCCCGGATGATCCGCACCGAGCGTCGACGTGGCTGGTCAGTCCCGCGCCCGGTCGTTGTCGAGCAGTGCGCAGAGGGCGCTGTCCAGGTCCAACCAGGAGTACTCGGCCCCGGGCGGGACCGCGTCGAACGTGCGCTTGAGAAACTCTGCCAGGGTGGCCGTGCAGGTGGTGAAGACCGCGTGTCCGGACGGGGAGGTGAGCTCGAGCTCGGTGCGCCCCGGGTCGTGGGCGGGCCGGATCCGGACGTCACCGGTACCGGCCGGCCTGAGCATCCCGTTGGCGAGCAGATCACGCGCGAACACCCAGTCGACGGCGCTGTCGTGGCCGGTCCGGAACGACGCCCGCACGGCGTAGGGATCACGGATGGAGTACAAAAGCTCGACCTTGACGGGCACGACCGGGGCGTCAGGGGCGAGCAGTTCGAACATCGCCGGTGAGCAGATCATCGGGTGCTCGTCGCGCATCGTGCGTCCTCTTTCGTGGTCCCACGTACTCCGTCATGGGGGAAACGAGCGTGCCGGGAAGATGTGACGGGTCGGGGCGCAGCCTTCGAGGGCGCCTGCGGTCAGGCGTCGGGTGCACGCCGCCTCTCAAGTGGGTACTAACCTGAACCGAACGCTTCGCTGCAGCGAAGACGCAGACGTGAGGATCCCACTGGTGGCCGATGTCGCCGAGGAGCCGGGCACGCCGAACCGGCGTGGACGGGCGCTGGCTCGCCCGAAGCAGGCTGCGCGGGGTCACGATCCTGCCGACGAGCAGCTCGTCCGCCGCATCGTCGACGGTGACTCGACGGCCCTGGGCGCGCTGTACGACCGCTACGGCAGGCCCGCCTACTCGCTGGCTCGCCGAATCTGTGCTGACGACGGCATCGCGGAGGACGTCGTGCAGGAGGTCTTCCTGGCCTTCTGGCGCGACCCGCAGCGGTTCGACCCCGACCGCGGGGCCTTCGGTACCTGGTTGCTGACCCTTGTGCATCACAAGTCGGTGGACGCGGTGCGGCGGGAGAGTGCGATCCGCCGACGCACGGTGCCGGCCGCCGAGGATGGCGACGAGTGGTCGGCTTTGCCCGGTCCGGGTGCGGACCAGGCGGCGCTCGGCGCCGTCGTGGCCGGGCAGGTCCGCGACGCGCTGGGCGGGCTGCCGCTCGAGCAGCGGCAGGCGCTCACCCTCGCGTACTACGGCGGATACACCCAGCGTGAGGTGGCGGCGCTGACCGGCGTGCCGCTCGGTACCGTCAAGTCGCGCATGTTCACCGGGATGCAGCGGTTGCGCGGCGTGCTCGGCCCGCTGCTCGGCGAGTTCGCCACCGACTTCGGCGCGAGTGCACGATGAAGGCTGCCGGTTCCCACTCCTGCCCGATGACAGAGCAGGCCGTCGGCTGGGCGTTGCACGCCCTTGAGCCCGACGAGGAGATGGAAGTGGTCCGACACCTGCCGAAGTGTCCGACGTGCCGGGAGACCGTGCATGCGGCCCAGGAGGTGCTGCCAGGGCTGGGTAGCGCCGTCGAGCAGGTCGAGCCGCCGTCCCGGCTGCGCGACAATCTGCTCGCGGCCGCAGCCGAAACCCCCCAATATCCGCCCGTGCTGCGGCCGCGGCCCAGCCTTGACGACGTGCCCTCGGATGTCGATACCGGCGGTACGGTTCCGTCGCACCAGCACCTGGAGGTGACGTCCGGGCCGCCGGCGCCGCAGACGTCCGCACGCCCGGGTCGGCTCGGTCGGCTGTCGTCGCCGCGTGGCCGCATGCTGGTGGCAGCATCGCTCGCGCTGGTTGCGGTGTTGGGCATCGGCGGCCTGTCGGTTCGGACCGCGGAGCTGCAAGCCGAGCGGGACGCCCAGTCCGTGCAGGCACAGAGCATCTTCGACATGGTGGCCCGGTTCGACGAGCCGGGCAGCCGACACGCATTTCTCGCCGAGCAGCCGGGTGTCTCACCGGTGGCGGCAGTGCTCGTCAACGGCGGTGAGAGCAAGGTGCTCACCGTCGGGCTGCCGGCCAACGCCACCGACCGCGACACCTATGTGCTGTGGGGGATGCGCGACGGCGGAACCCCGCAGGCCGTCGGGACGTTCGACGTCGTGCCCACGCAGGGCGGCGCCCACACCGTGGGATCGGTCCCCCAGGCGAGCGGCTTCACGGCGTACGCAATCTCGATCGAACCCGGCCGTACCCCTCCGGCCGCGCCGTCGCAGGTGATCGCGAGTGGGCGCGTCGGGACCTGAGCACCGGCCTGATCGTCGGTTGTTGTAGGATTTCAGGCGGCCGGGCGATTAGCTCAGGGGGAGAGCGCTTCGTTCACACCGAAGAGGTCACTGGTTCGATCCCAGTATCGCCCACCAGCAAACGGCCTGGTCAGAAGCGCAGAAGAAGCCTTCGGCCAGGCCGTCCGGCAGCGTAAGGAGTGCCGTGCGTGTCTGACTGCGTGACTACCCGGCCTACGCATCGCGAGGGAAGATCCCGTCCATCACGGTCGCCCCACCATCGATCACCGGGCGGATCTGCTTGCGGTAGACCCGCTCGGTGACCGAGGTCCCGCTGTGTCCGACCAGACGCGAGATCTGCTCGATTGGCACTCCGTCATCTGAGAGCAGCGAGACGAAGCTGTGCCGCATCTCCCGCGGTGTCCAGTCTCGGGCGGCAAGCCCGGCCGCCGTCGCGACCCTCCGGAATCCCCGCCGCACGTTCGCCGCGTCCAGCTCGCTGCCCGCCTCCGACGCGAACACCAGGTCGTTGTCGACCCGCCGCCCGCCCGCCACCGCCCGCGCCGTGGCCTGCCGGACCCGCTGGCCACGCAGCGCGTCCACACACCGTTGCGGCACGGCCAGGGTCCGGCGGGACTTCTTGGTCTTGGTGTCTCCGCCGGCCCGCACCGAGCGCCACACCATGATGTGCGGCGGTACCGGTGGGTCCGCCAACGGGTCCCCATCGAGCTGCACGTGCGACCAGGTCAGCGCCCGAAGCTCCTCGGTGCGTGCGCCGGTGAGGAGTGACACCACGATGTAGGCGCCCATCGTGGAATCCCCGGCCACCCCCAACAGAGCTTCGGCCTGCAGAAGCGTGAGCGCCTGGGACGGCCGGCCCACCTGCCCGGAAGGGGTCTCGCAGAGCAGCACGACGTTGCGTTTGACCTTGTCTCGGGCCTGCGCACGCGCGATCGCCCGGCGCAGGATCGACCGGACGTCGAGGACTGTGCGGGTGCTGAGCGTCCTCGCCTTCTCGACCAGCCACCGGTCCACGTCCTCAGCGGACAGCTCACAGAGCTTGCGGGCGCCCAGGGCCGGGATGACGTGCTGGCGGGCGAGGATACGCCGGGTCTCGACCGTGTTGGGATGCCTGCCGCTCAGCCCGTAGTCGAGCCAGTCGTGCACGGCCTGGGCCACCGTGTAGGCGTGTGTCGTGGCCGCGAGCCCGTCGTCGTGATCGCGGATGATCTCTTTGAGCTTGTTCTTCGCCTCCGTTTTGCTCCGCCCGCTGCCCCGTTTCACCACCCGCTTCCCGGCCGGGGAGTAGCC
>JBBSGM010000215.1:0-5725 GCA_038254065.1 Mycobacteriales bacterium
ACGTCCTCATCGGCCCCGAACGCATTCTCATCCGCCACTCCATCCCCACCGGCAGTAGCACAACGGCCCCGACCACGAAGACCCCCGACGACGACGCCGACGAGGAGCCCTCCCCAAGTTCGCCATTGCGTTGGAGGAGTCATCACCCCGCCCTGCGGGGTTCCCGTAACCGTCTGGGACACCACACCCTGATCCAGCACACCTGCCCGCAGCCACAACCGCAACAACCCGATTACCTTCCGGTCCGACACGCGCCGTTCGACCTCGACCATGAGCAGGTCGTGGTCGATGGTGCCGAAGAAGTCCCGGATGTCGGCCTCGAAGACAACCTGCTGCCCTCGGGGGAACTCCACCCTGATCTTCTCCAACGCCTCGGTGGCGGAGCGTTTCGGGCGGAACCCGAAACTGCACGGCAGAAAGTCGGCCTCGAAGATCGGCTCCAACACCAACTTCGCCGCCTGCTGCGCCACCCGGTCACGCACCGTCGGAATACCCAGCGGCCGCTTACGGCCATCCGGTTTGGGGATCTCCACCCGACGCACCGGCGCCGGACGATAGGTCCCCTCGCGGAGGTCCCGGGACAGCTCGTCGAGCATCCGCCCGACCCCGTAGTCCTCCACCGCCGCCAGGGTCATCCGATCGACCCCCGCGGCGCCACGATTGGCTCGCACCCGCTCCCACGCCTCCCGCAGGACGTCACTCCTACAGATCCGGTCATACAGGGCGTGGAAACGCCTACCCTCAGACTGCTTGGCCGCAGCCCATAGCTTGCGTTGCAGTTCTCGCGTCTTGCTCACCGGCGCCAGCCGGTGCACACGACAGGCGAATGCCCGCCAGGGTGGTTGGACCGGGAGGTCCCGGCCATGCCCCCACGCTTACCCGCTCCGCTCACGTGACCGAAGTCGGGGCTCTTCCCGCTCGCCGCGTTGCTCACGGCGTTCCGCGATACTACGACCCCGTCGGACTCCCGCTGCGCTCCACCAGATTTCACCATTGGCTTATACCGGTGGTCTTCGCTGACAAGGCTGCGCAGACGAGTCTCTCCTGTTCCGAACCAGACCGTGCGTACGTGCCGATCCCCATACCCCGAGAGGACCCACCAAGCTGACCCCGGACCAGGGCCTGGCGGACATGGCCTTCGCCGTGACATGAGCGGCTCGGCTCCCCCATTGTGGATCTGACGAGGCTGCAGGACTCACACCTGATGGTGCTACGGCCCGCACGCTTGCTCCCTCCGAAGAGGCTCTTGACACCCCGCTCAGCCCGCCGGATCTCTCCGACGAACCGGGGCCTGCTACCCGGCGCTCCGGTACCTACCGGGACGGGACTCCCACCCGCTGGTCTGGGCCAGCTTTCAGGACGCACCACGGCTGGATCCTACGAGGCCCCGGGCGGCTGTGTGGTCATCGCCTCCCGGGGCGGACGGGCGCGGGATAGCGGAGTTCCTTACCCTCGCAGTCGTGACCACCGCACCGCTGCCGTCCGGACTGCGTGTGCGGACGCGCGCGGTGGCCGACCCCGGCCGGCTCCTCGACCTGCTTCCCGACGGCCGCAACCCGCTGTCCTGGGTCCGCGGGTCCGACGGTCTCGTCGGCTGGGGTGAGGTGGCCCGGTTCACCGTCGAGGGGCCGCACCGCTTCGCCGAGGCCGACGACCGGTGGCGGGCGTACGCGCAGCGGCTCGACGTCCGAGACGAGGTCCGGCGCCCCGGCACCGGCGCCGTCGCCTTCGCCAGCTTCACCTTCGACGCCCGCTCGCCCGGCTCGGTGCTCGTCGTACCGCGGGTCGTCGTCGGCCGCCGCGACGGTCAGGCGTGGATCACCGAGCTCGCGGCGGGGGACGGACCGCCCGCGATGCGCTCGGCGGTCCCGGTCCGGGCCAGCGGTCCGCTGCGCTACCGCGACGGGCGGCTCCCGGTGGACCGCTACCGGCGGGCGGTGGCCGAGGCGGTCGTCCGGATGCGGGTGGGCGAGCTCGTCAAGGCCACGCTCGCACACGACCTGCTGGCCGTCGCCGACGAGCCGCTCGACCCCCGGTTCCTGCTCGGCGGCCTGGCGAGGGCTTACCCGACATGCTGGTCCTTCGCGGTGGACGGGCTGGTCGGAGCGACGCCCGAGCTGCTGCTGCGGTGCGCGGGCGACGCCGTGTCGTCCCGGGTGCTGGCCGGCACCAGCTGGCCCGGCGAGGACATCGACCTCGACGCCGCGTTGCTCGCCTCGACCAAGGACCGCCGTGAGCATGCGCTCGCCGTCGACTCACTCGTCGACGCGCTGCGCCCGCTGTGCAGCACGCTCCAGGTGCCCGAGGTGCCGTCGATCCTCACCCTGCACAACGTGTCGCACCTGGCCAGCGACGTGTACGGCACGCTGCGCCCCGGCGACCCGGCGTCCCTGCTGCGGCTCGCCGAGGCGGTACACCCGACCGCCGCGGTCGGCGGCACCCCGCGCGGTGCCGCGCTCTCGCTCATCGCCGAGCTCGAGGCGATGGACCGCGGCCGCTACGCCGGACCCGTCGGCTGGGTGGACGCCCGGGGCGACGGCGAGCTCGGCATCGCGCTGCGCTGCGCCCAGCTCGACGGCCGCACCGCCCGGTTGTTCGCCGGCTGCGGCATCGTCGCCGACTCCGATCCGGACACCGAGGTCCGCGAGGCGGCGGCGAAGCTCGTCGCGGTCCGGGAGGCGCTGGCAGCGGCGCACCCGGTCGACTGACGGGCCGGGCAGTTGAGCCGCGAGCCCCCGCCGGGCTCCGCCGCCTCATGATCACCAGAAGGGGGACATGGACCGCGCCTGTGCGGCTCAGGTCCCCCTCTTGTTGATCAAGGCCGAAGAGCCGTGGCCGACCGCCGCCGAGACCGCCGCCCGCAGCACCTCGTGTCCCGACCGCAACGCGGCCCGTTCCGCCCGTACCTCCACCAGCCGTAGCCCAGCCGCGGGCCCGACGGCCGCCGGCAGGTCGGCGAGGTCATCGACGAGGGCATGGGCGACGCCGGTGGCCGCGCACAGCGCCGCGAGATCCACCGTGTGCGGGGTGCCGAAGACCCGCTCGAACGCGGCCGCATGCTCCGGGCCGCCCTGCTCCAGCAGGCTGAAGATGCCCCCGCCGCGGTCGTTGAGCACGACGAACGTCAGGTCCGGGCGCGGTTCGTCGGGGCCGAGGACGAGCCCGGTGGTGTCGTGCAGCAGGGTCAGGTCGCCGAGCAGCGCGTAGGCCGGACCCGGATGGCACAGCGCCACACCGATCGCCGTGGAGACCGTGCCGTCGATCCCGGCGACCCCGCGGTTCGACAGCACGGTGATACCGGTGCGCGGCGCCGCGGCCAGCGACACGTCGCGCACCGGGTTCGACGAGCCCAGCACCAGCGCCGCGCCGGCCGGCAGCGCCGCGAGCAGCGCTCGGGCCAGTCGAAGGCCGGCGGGTGCCCCGGGGGAAGCCAGCTCCCCGGAGGCGCGTGCGGAGCCCAGCGCCGGGGCGCCCGCGACGTCCAACGCGGCGTCGAGGGCCCCGGCGGCGGCGGCGTCGGCCGCCCGCCAGCGATCCACCCACTCGGTCGGTGGACGCAGCGCGGGGGGCGGGCCGACCGCGCGCAGCGTCGCGGCGACGTCGGTCCACGGCGCGCCGCACGGGTCGCCAGCAGCGTATACCGCGACGGCGGGATCGGCGAGCAGCCGCTGCACCGCGCGGTGCAGGGTCGGGCGGCCGAGCACGAGCACCTGCTCGGGCCGCGGCGGGCCCGCATCCACGCCCAACAGCCAGGACCCGGCGCGCAGGCCGGACGCCCAGTACCCCGAAGACGGCTCGGCGACCACCGGCGCCCCACCAAGGTCGAGCCCGGCGGGCGCCCCGTGCCCGGCGACGACGAGGGTCGACGCCGCCGGGTCGAGCGGAAGCTGGGTGCCGGTCCGCAAGATCCGTGGCACGACCGTCCACGGCCCGCCGTCCGGCCGGCCGGCGAGCGGCTCGGGCCACTCGCCGGCACCCTCGGGGAGGAGCGGCTCGGCAAACGGCAGGTTGAGCTGCACCGGGCCGGGCGGCCCGCCCACGGCCCCGGTTGCGACGGCGACCACCCGGTCGACGGTGGAACGCCAGCGGGCCTGCTCGCCGGGCTCCCCGGTCGCGACCGCCATCGTCAACGCCAACCGGGCCGCGCGGCCGAAGATGCCCGGCTGCTCGATCGTCTGGCTCGCCCCGGTACCGACGAGCTGCGGCGGGCGGTCGGCGGTGAGCGCGAGCAGCGGCACCCCCGCGTGCGCAGCCTCCAGCACCGCGGGATGCAGGTTCGCCACCGCGGTCCCCGACGTCGTCGCCACCGGGACCGGGCAGCCCGAACGCAACGCGAGACCGAGGGCGAGGAAGCCTGCGGTGCGCTCGTCGATACGCACGTGCAGCCGCAGCCGACCCGCGGCGTCCGCGGCGTGCAGCGCGAAGGACAGCGGCGCGTTGCGCGAGCCCGGACACAGCACAGCATCGGTGACGCCACAGCGCACCAGCTCGTCGACGATCACCGTGGCCTGCGCCGTCGAGGGGTTCACCCCCGAAGCCTACAAACGTGATCCTTCCCACCGGGCGCGGCGGGCAGCAGGTCACCGCCCGGCCTGGTGTCGCGGGGCGCCATGCTCAGGTGCTGCGTGTCGGGTTCGGATCGGTGGTGGTGGTGGTGACATGGACGCGAGCCCACGAGTTGTTCACGTAGCCCTTGGGATTCCACAGGTGCACGGGTGACTCGGGCTGGACGGCGGCGGAGGTGTCCCACGCTCGGGCCGTGATGTCCACGGGGCCGGCCGGCAGGTCCACGGTGGTGCGCCAGTGCCGCCACGCCCACGGGCTTGCCTGCTCGTCCAGGTCGGCCTGGACCCAGCTGGCGCCACCGTCGAGGGAGACGTCCACCCGGGCGATTCCGCGGTCGCCGCCGGCGAAGGCGTACCCGGTGACCTCGGTGGGTCCGGTGGGCAGCGTGGCACCGTCGTCGGGACGCAGGATGTCGGCGTTGAGCGCGACCGAGCCGAGGGACAGCCCGTCGCCCGGCCCTGCGGTGGTGGGGTCCGCCTCGGCGGGCAGCAGCCGGTAGGCGGTGGCCTGGAAGTAGTTGTCCGAGGGCTCGGTCCGGGCAGTGATCCGCTGCGCCCACTTCACGCTGCGCGCGCCGATGTATCCCGGCACCACGACCCGCACCGGCGCGCCGTGCGCGGCGGGCAGCGGCCGGCCGTTCATCTCCCAGGCCAACAGGACCTCGCCGGCCAATGCCTTCGTGATGCCGATGGAGCTGCCATAGGGCTGGGCGGGCTCGGCGAGCTGGGAGACGTCGGGCGCGGCGAACGCCACATGCTGCGCCTCGGGGCGCACCCCGGCTGCGGTCAGGAGGTCGGCCAGAGCGACGCCGGTCCACTCCGCGGTGGAGGTGGCACCAGGCCCCCACGGGTCCTCACCGGGGATGTCACGCACGTCGATGAGGCCGGCCCGTCGATTTCCCGCGCACTGCAAGGTCGCGACCAGGATCCGCTGCTCGAACCGGTCCTGCAGGTCGGCCAGGGTCAGCACCAGCTCGCGATCGACCAGACCATCGACCCGAAGTCGCCAGCTCGCCGGGTCGAGCTGCGGGATGGGGCCGTGGTTACGGCTGTAGAAGGTGTCCGTGGCGGTGAGGACCCGGTCGGCGAGCGCGTCACGCGGCGGCTCGGCGTTGTACGGGTCTTCCTCGTGCACGATCATGTCGTCGCGCTTGCCCCAC
>JBBSGM010000216.1:0-5704 GCA_038254065.1 Mycobacteriales bacterium
GGGCGGGGGGCCCCGGCCCGGGGGGGCCCTGGGGGGGGCGGGGCCCCGGCCCCACCACGATGCCGCCGGCGAGCAGGGCCGCGCCGGCCACGATCAGGGGGACCACGAGGGTGTGCAGCCCGAACAGGTAGGGCAACAGGGGCAGCAGCGCGCCGAGGGAGAACGCGACCAGGGACGCGCCGGCGGCGAGCAGGGGTGAGGGCAACTCGTTGGGGTTGACGCCGAGCTCCTCGCGGGCGTGGAGCTGCAGGGCAAGGTCTGGGTCCTGCGAGACCGCGGCGGCCATCCGGGCTGCGGTCTCGGGATCCGCGCCGTAGCTGCGGAAACGGTCGGCGAGCTCGCCGCGCTCGGCGGCGGGGAAGCGGGAGTGCATCTCGCGTTCGACAGCGACCTCGGCGGCCACCAGCTCGTTCTGATTGGTCACCGACACGTACTCGCCGGTGCCCATCGAGAACGCGCCCGCCACCAAACCGGCCAGCCCGGTCAACACGACCGCGGACGAGCCGACCCCGGCGGCGCCCACCCCGGCGATGAGCGCGGCGTTGGTGACCAGACCGTCCACCGCCCCAAAGACGGTCGGGCGCAGCCACCCCCGGACACGTCGCGGTGTCGGTGGGACCACTCGCGCGCCCGCTCATGGCTGTGCTGGGGTAGTGCACCGCGATCTGACGACACTTCCTCATCATCCCCGGACCGGACCGTTGGCCACACCGTGGCTGGGGCCCAAGAACCGCAGACGTCTCACCACGCCGGGCCCCGGACTGGGTCCGCGATTGGGTTCTCGGAGGGTTATTCAGGAGTCAGAAGTCGATCTTCTGGCACGTCGTCTGAGCTGCGGCGATGCCTGTCCTGACCGGGATCGTGAATAAGCCTCTCGGTCCTGTCTCACCGACAGGCGAGGATCGCCCGATGACGATGACAGCCATGTTGCGCGCGGGAGCGCCGTTGGACGTCTACTTCGCCCACCCCCATTCGCCCTGGGAACGCGGCACCAACGAGAACACCAATGGCCTGGGGATCCGCGGTAACCCGTCGCGGCTCAGCCGGCGGGGAGGCGTGCGGAGTAGATGGAGTAGCGGGCGACGGTGGTGGCGATCAGCGTGGCCGCCATCATCGGCACCATGAGTTGGAAGCCGCTGTGGGTGAGCTCCACGACGAGCGCGAGCGCGGCGAGCGGGGCCTGCATCGCGGCGCCGATCATCGCGGCGGCGTCGATCATCGCGTAGGCGCCGACCGGCGCGCCCGGCCAGAGCAGGGACCAGGCGATCCCCAGGAAACCGCCGAGGACCGCTCCGGTGCTTATCGTGGGGGTGAACAATCCACCCGACGCGCCACTACTCAGACACAGCGTCGTGACCAGCGGCTTGAGGATGAACAGCGCCAATAGCAGGAGCAGCCCGTCATGTCCGAGGAAGGCGTCGCGGCCCATGTCCTTGCCGCTGCGGGAACACCAGCCCGATCCCACCCATCGAGTCGCCACGTACGAGGGGCGTTCGCCTCGGGCTCGGCCTGCTCCGCCGTCTGAACGGCGCTGGCGCCCGGCGCAGGTCCCGCTGTGACGGCCGTAGATGGTGATGAGGGGGCGTGACCGCGCGGTGCGTACCGGTGAGGGCAGACGACTGCATCCCAGTTGGGTCAGGCACGGAGCATACCGTGCTCCGGGGTGGCGTGGCCGTGATCGAGGACGGGCGCGTCGAGCGGGCCGGGCGGCCTGCTCGACGCCTCACCGAGCAGGCCCGCGGGCGTGATCGGTTATGGTGTCTAGCGGGCGTTGCGGCTGCGCTGCAGACGGGCGGGCACCCGGTAGAGGTATTCGAGCAGCGAATTCGTCAGGCGGCTGAGGTCGGACGCCTCGGCCGTGGTGACGGTCTCGAGATGGTCGGGGTGTGCGCCAGCGTTGCCCAACGTTCTGATCTGCTTCGCCCAGTCGGCGAGATCATTGGTGAGGGCCCCGTCCTGACTCATCTGGGCCAGTTGTCCGTACAGGTTTCCCTTCTTCTTGGCGGCATCGGAGCCGCGGTCGGTGACCGCGATCGGATCGGAGCACTGCTCGACGGGCACCGGACAGGCTTGCTCTTCGTTGGCGGCTGCGCGGCAAATCAAGGCGCGTTCTACGACCGCTTCGACGCGATCTCGGTCGACGGGTTGCCCGCATCCGGGCCAGCGGTGTTCTCGCCGGTGTTCGTGGTGGGGTCGAGGATGCGGTAGGCGAACAGTTTGACGCGGTCGCTGGCGAGGGCCCAGATGATGGCGTAGCCCCAGACGAACGCGGCCCAGCCCCAGCCGAGAGGGTGCATGAACAGTCCGTAGACGGCGATGAGGGTGGCGATGGCCTGGGTGCCGAGAACGGCGAGCAGCAGGATGCGGGCCGGGCGGATGGACCAGAACGGCCCGCGGGTGCGGGTGAGGAAGATGGTGAGGTGTCCGGCGACGGACAGCAGCAGGTACATCATGGTCTGCAAGCGTGGGTGGCCGAGGTCGAAGACGCGGTCGCCGAGGTAGAACAGGCCGAACGCGGCGATCGGGCCGACGACACCCAGGACGGTGGAGATCCCGAGCACGAGGCGCATGTTCCAGGCTTCGGGCTTCATCTTGTAGCGGACGTTGTCGTAGGCGATGGACAGGATCGCGCCGTCGTTGAGCAGGGCCAGCATCACGATCATGATCGCGGTGACGGGGTAGAAGTTGAAGACCAGGATCGCGACGGTCATGAACAGCAGCACCCGCAGTGTTTCCGCGATCCGGTACATGGCGTAGGAGTTCATCCGCTGGAAGATCTTGCGGCTTTCCTTGATCGCGTCGATGATCACCGACAGCCCCGGGGTGAGGAGCACGATCGCGGCTGCGGCACGGGCGGCGTCGGTCGCGCCGGAGACGGCGATGCCGCAGTCGGCCTTCTTCAGGGCGGGGGCGTCGTTGACGCCGTCGCCGGTCATGCCGACGATGTGGCCGCGCTGCTGCAGAACGTCGACGATGTGGTACTTGTGCTCCGGGAATACCTGGGCGAACCCGTCGGCCGTTTCAATGGACTCGACGACAGCAATGGTTTCCTTGTTCTTGACGTCGCCCAGGCCGGCCGCGTCAAGAATGTTCGTGCCCAGCCCGACTTTGGCGGCGGTCTCCTTGGCGATGGCGATCGCGTCGCCGGTGACCATCTTCACGGTCACGCCCATCGACTTCGCGGTGGCGATGGTGGACGCGGCATCCTCGCGCGGCGGGTCGAATAGCGGGAGAACTCCGAGGAATCGCCACTCGCCGTTAGGCTCGGCGCGGGCCACGCCCAAGGATCGGAAGCCTCGGGCGGCGAAGTCGTTCACCGCGGCGTCGACGGTGGGTTTGATCGTCGCGGCGTCCTCGACGAGGGCGAGGATGACCTGCGGGGCGCCCTTGCTGACCTTGAACGTCGTGCCATGTGGGTCGGTGACGGTGGCTTCGGTGCGTTTGTGGACCGGGTCGAACGGCTCGAAGTGGGTGATCGTGTAAGCCGACAAGGCGGTCTTGTCGCTCAGCCCGCCCAGAACGGCGAGGTCGATGGGGTCGTCGTTGTCCGCGCGGGAGGCCAGTGCGCCGGCCAGTATCACGTCCGAGGCGGTGATGTCCTGAACGCTGAATGGGTTGCCGAGGGTGAGGGAGTTCTGGGTCAGTGTGCCGGTCTTGTCCGCGCACAGTACGTCCACGCCGGCGAGCTCTTCGATCGCCACCAGTTTGCTGACGATGGCCTTCTTCTTGGCCAGTAGCCGGGCGCCGACGGCCATCGTCACCGACAGCACTGTGGGCATTGCGACGGGGATCGCCGCGACGGTGAGGACCAGAGCGAACTGCAGCGTCGTCAGGATCGGGTCGCCGCGCACGATCGCCACCAGCACGATCACCGTCACCAGCGCGACCGCGAGGATGATGAGGTAGTTGCCGATCTTGAGGACGGCCTTCTGGAAGTGGCTGACGGTGTGCGCGTCCTGGACGAGTTCGGCGGTCTTGCCGAAGTAGGTGTGGGTGCCGGTGGCATAGACCAGGGCGCCGATCTCGCCGCGTCGGATGATCGACCCGGAGTACACGGCGTCCCCAGCGTTGCAGGTAGCGGGCAGCGACTCCCCGGTGAGCGCGGACTGGTCGACCTCGATCTCGTCGCCCTCCAGCAGCCGGGCGTCGGCGGGCACGATGTCACCCAGCCGCAGCCGGATCACGTCCCCGGGCACCAGGTCACGCGAGGCCGGGGTGGTCCATTCGCCGTCGCGTCGGACGCGGGCGTTGATGGCGAGCTTGGCTTTCAACGCGTCGATGGCGTTGCCGGCCTGGCGTTCCTCGGTGTAGCCGACGACTGCGTTGGCCAGCAGCAGTACCAGGATGATGAAGAAGTCCGGCCAGTGCCTCACCGCGCCGGACAGGATCACCGCGACCTCGATCATCCACGGGATCGGACCCCAGAAGTAGGACAGGAACTTCAGCAGCGGGTTCGTCTTGTGCTCGGCGATCTCATTCGGGCCGTACTGCACCAGCCGCTTCGCTGCCTCGGCCTGACTCAGCCCGTCCGGTGAGCTCTCGAGCTGCGTCTGGACCTCGGTCATCGGCAGCGACTTCAGGTCGTCCTTCGGGTCGGCATTCGATGTCGCCGGGTCGGTCGGAGCGGTCTTGGTGGTGTCAGCGCTCATGATTTGTCTGCCTGGACGTCCCAGGTCCAATCGCGGATCTCGGGGAGGTCCTGGCCGTGTTTGTTGATGTAGAGGTCGTGTTCGACCAGTTTGTCGGCCATCGTCTGCTTGAGGTAGTCGCCGGTCGCGCCGAGTTGCGGTAGCCGTTCGATGACATCCTGGACGAGGTGATAGCGGTCGAGGCGGTTCTGGACGCGCATGTCGAACGGGGTGGTGATGGTGCCTTCTTCGTTGTAGCCGCGCACGTGCAGGTTTCGGTTGGTCCGCCGGTAGGTGAGCCGGTGGATCAAAGTCGGGTAGCCGTGGAAGGCGAAGATGATGTGCTTGTCGCGGGTGAACAGGGCGTCGTAGTCACCGTCAGACAGGCCGTGCGGATGTTCGCTGGCTGACTGCAGCTTCATCAGGTCCACGACGTTGACAACGCGGATCTTGAGCTCGGGCAGGTTCTCGCGCAGGATCGACACGGCGGCCAGCACCTCCAGGGTGGGGGTGTCACCGCAGCAGGCCAGCACGATGTCGGGTTCGCCGCCGCGGTCGTTGCCGGCCCATTCCCAGATCCCGATTCCCTCGGTGCAGTGGACCTCCGCCTCGGCCATGGACAGCCACTGCGGCATGGCGTGTTTGCCGGCGACGATCACGTTGACGTAGTGACGGCTGCGCAGGCAGTGATCGGCGACCGAGAGCAGGCAGTTGGCGTCCGGCGGCAGATAAACCCGGACGATATTGGCCTTCTTGTTCACGACATGGTCGAGGAAGCCGGGGTCCTGGTGGGTGAAGCCGTTGTGGTCCTGCTGCCAGACGTGGGAGGCGAGCAGGTAGTTCAGCGAGGAGATGTCGCGTCGCCACGGCAGCGCCTTGGTGATCTTGAGCCATTTGGCGTGCTGGTTGAACATCGAGTCGACGATGTGGATGAACCTGACGTTCCGCACTTCTCGAGTCCAAAATCGCCCCCCACCGGCTTGAGATCATGAACGCGTGTAGTTGGCGGTGGGGACGTCGAGCAGCTCAAGGATCTGCCGCTGGAGGGGGTCGAGTTCGGGTTCGAAGCTCTGGAC
>JBBSGM010000217.1:0-5545 GCA_038254065.1 Mycobacteriales bacterium
CAGGGCGAGCTGGCGCAGGCCCGAGCGGGCCAGTGGTGGGCCGGGGGGGCCGCCGCCCCCCCAGCCGCCCGCGGGCCGGGGCGCGGCCGCCCCCCGCCGGGGGGCCCCCCGGGGGGGGGGGGGGCGCGGCCCGGCGCGCGGGGGGGTGGGGGGCCGGCCCCCCCCCCCCCCCACCACTGGCCCGCTCGGGCCTGCGCCAGCTCGCCCTGGGAGCGCTCGCCGTGATCGTGACGTTCGGCATCGGCCACCTCATCGGCGCCACCCCCGGGTGACCAGGTGATCAGTGGGATCAGTGGGTCGCGGCTGGCGTCGACAACGAGGGGGTCGCCGTCATCCCGGAACGGCCACAGAACGTACGGCTGCGCGTCGAGGGTGGGCATAGGCTCCTGCCTATGGGAGGTCGGGTACCGGGGCGGGCGCTGGTCGAGCTGGGTGAGCGGGAAGCGCTGGAGCTGGCCGCGACGAGGCCGGTGGGTCGCATCGTGCACGTCCGCGAAGATCGGCTGTTCGCCGCCCCGGTCAACTTCCTGCTCGAGCGCCGGGACGTACTGATGCGGACCGCGGAGGGTGTGGAGCTACTCGATGCGGCGCGGCAGAGCGCGTCGGCCGCGCTGGAGGTCGACGACCTCGTGGACTGGTCCCGCAGCGGCTGGAGCGTGCTGATCCGGGGGCGGTTGAGCGAGGTCACCGATCCGGAGACAGTGGAACGAGTGTTGAGCAGCGGGTTGCGCCCGTGGTCAGCGGGGCAACGCGACCATGTGGTGCGCCTGTCCGGTGCGGAGGTCACCGGGCGATGGATCGAGCCCGGACCGGGTGGCACCAGCGTGGTTCGCATCTGAGTCGGACGTAGTCCGCCTCGGATCAGCCCTGCAGTCCTGGCAGGAACGGGTCCACGGCTGCCGATGGCGCCACCCGCACCCGGGCGTCCAGCACCTGGCAGCCTTCGGACCCGACGGTCAGTGGATCGATGTCCAGCTCGGCGACCTCGGGGAGTAGCTGCGCGAGCAGGCTCACCCGCAGCAGCACGTCGCGCAGCACCGCGATGTCGAGTGGCGGCGTGGCGTGCGGGCCGAACAGCGCAGTGGAGCATCGCAGTCCGTGCAGGAGGTCCTCGACGTCGGCAGCACCGAGCGGGGCCGACCGGGCGGTGCGGTCGGCAACCAGGTCGGCGTCCATGCCGCCGAGACCGAACACGACCAGCGGGCCGAACACGCCGTCGGAATGCACCCCGACCAGCAGCTCCCGGCCGTGGGTGGCTACCGGTTGCAGCAGCACCCCGCGCAGCGTGGCACCGAACCGGTCGGTCAACCCGCGCAGCGCGGCACGGATGTCACCGGCGTCGTGGGCGTCCAGCACGACACCTCCGGGCACCCTCGTGGGCAGCACGCCCTCGATGACGGCCTTGACCACGACCGGGCCACCCGACTCCGCGAACGACGTGACCGCGGTGTCCTCGTCCTGGGCGAACCGGGTGTCGGCGGTGGGGATGCCGAAGCATCCCAGCAGCTCGATCGTCTGCAGTGGACCGAGCCAACCGCCGTTCGGATCGGCGCGGAAACGCTCCAGCAGAATGGACAGGGCCCGGGGAACATCCACCTCCGACGGTGGCGTGGTGGCCAACGGGTCGGGGCGGCGTCGCCAGCGTGCGTATTCGGCGAGGCGCCCGAGCACCGCGACCGCCTCGGCGGGATCGGCATAGCTGGCCGTGACGGCCACGCCGCTCGCGTCCCGCAGCGCCGCCACTGCGCCGGGCTGCCCCAAGCGGACGGCCAGCACCGGCTTGTCGCTCTCGGCGACACCCGCGAGCGCGGCGATGGGGTCACCGATGGCCGTGCGCACGGTGGCGGCGATGACCGCGTCGACGCCGGGGTCGGCGAGTACCGCCGCGACGCACCGGTTGAACGTGTCCGGATCCACCGCCGCCGTGGTGTCCACCGGGTTGGCCACCGATGCGGGCTCGGGCAGCAGGGCACGCAGCCCTACCACGGTCGCGGCGTCCAGTTCGGCCAGCACCATGCCGGCACGCCCGCAGGCGTCCTCGCCGAGCACACCGGCGGCGTTGGTCATCACTGCGAGCCGGTTGCCGGCCGGTAGTGGCTGCCAGCTCAGCGCGGCGAGCGTGCCGACCAGCTCGGCCGCGGTGTCCACCGCGATCACCCCGGCCTGGCGAAACAGTGCGTCGCGGGTCACCGCAGGGGTCACGGCCGCCGCGGTGTGGGGGGTCGCGGCGCGGTGCGCGGCCTCGCCGCCGCCGGTCCGCACAGCCAGCACCGGTTTCGTCCGCGCCAGCGCCCGACACAACCGTCCGAACTTGCGTGGGTTGCCGAACGACTCCACAGACAGCGTGACCGCCGTGGTGGCATCGTCGTGCTGCCACCACCTCAGCAGGTCGTTGCTGCTCACATCGTATTTGTCGCCGGTGGACACCATCGCGGACAACCCGAGGCCGAGTTGGCCGAGTTGCTCGCGCAGCGCGATGGCGATCCCACCGGACTGGGTGACCAGCCCGACCGCCCCGCTCGGCGCGGGCGGCGGAGCGAAGGTGGCATCCAGCCGCACCGCGGGATCACTGTTGGAGACGCCCACGCAGTTCGGACCGACCAACCGCATCCCGTAGCGGCGCACCGCCGCGAGCAGTGGGCCGCGTCGTTGCGGGTGGCCGGTCAGCCCGGCCGAGATCACCACGAGCGCCCGCACGCCCCGCTGCCCGCAGTGCTGCGCGACCTCGGACACCGCGGCTGCCCGAACGCACAGCACGGCCAGCTCGCACGCGACCGGCAGGTCTGCGACGGTGGGCACGGACGGCACTCCGAGGATCTCCTCGGTGTGCGGGTTGACCGCATACAGCCGGCCGGAGTAGCCGCTGGCGACCAGGTTGCCCAGCACGGCGTGCCCGACGGAGCCCGGATGCCGTCCGGCACCGACGACGACCACCGAGCGCGGCTGCAGCACCGAACGCAGGCTCACCGCATCGGCCACCCGCTCCCGTTCGGCCATCGCGTCCAGGTACGTCTCGATCTGCTCGAGCAGCAGTTCGACGTGTGTCACGCTGCCGTCGCGGCGCATCCGACAAGGCAGGCCACAATGGCGGAACATCCGTTGCATCCGGGCGTTCTCGGTGAGCACCTCGGCGACCAACCGCCGCACACCGTGGTGGCGAGCCAACGACACCAGGTGCTCCAACAGCAGCGTGCCGACACCATGGGCCTGCGCCGTGCCCGACACCGCAAGCGCGACCTCCGCCTCGGTCGGGTCGGCCAGCACCTCGTACTGCGCGACCCCCAGCGGCTCCGCGCCGAGGAACACACCCATCGAGCCGGGCCGGGCATCCACCGGGGCGGTCATCCCGAACACGAGGTCCACCACCTTCGGCGGAATCGGCCCGAAGAACCGGAAATACTGGTCACGCTCATCGAGCTCTCGATGCAGTCGCAGAACGCCATCCCGATCGGCGGGGCCCAATGGCCGCAGCAGCACCACCCGCCCGTCGGCCAACACCACCCGGGTGGCACCCGCGTTCGCCTCGACAGCGCCAGCCGCGGTGGCTCGGCTGTGCTCTGGGGCCACCACGGTGGCGGGCAGCTCGTCGCTCACGTGCCGGTCCGAACAGAACGGCCACTCGGTACTGCACGAACACGGGACAGGTGGATCATGCCTACTTCTCGTCGCCGCCGCGGCCGGGCCAGCTGCGTACCGGGCGCCCTTGCTGGACGATACAGCGGGCATGAGCCCGACGGTCCGCCCACCGTGCCGTGGGACTCAGGTTCTGCGCCGCCGCTGGTCGCTCATCGTCACTCCGTGTGCGGTTCAGGTTGGGCGCGGACCACGACGACGGAGCAGGCGGCGTGCTGCACGCAGTGCAGGGCGACCGAGCCGAGCATGAGCCTGGCGAACCCACCGCGCCCACGATGTCCGACCACGAGCTCCGCGGCACCCTGGGCGCGGTCGGTCAGCACCTGCGCGGCGTTACCGACCAGGGCCTCCACGTGCGTGGGCACGGAACCGGCGGCCGCTCCCAGACCGGCGACCACCTCCTCGACCAGCTGCTGGGTCTCCTTCAACACGGCCTCCCGCAGCTCGGCCGGGGTCTCGGCCGACGCGGGTAGGCCGTACCCGTACGCCCAGGAGGGCACCGGGTCGAACGCCGACACCACCTCCACCCCCACACCGCGTCGGGCCGCGTCGTGTAGGGCGTACGCCAGCGCCGTCCGCGACTCCGCCGATCCGTCCACGCCGACCACGATTTGGCCGTTGATCCTGTCCATCATCGCTCCCCTCAGGCCTGGTGGCTTCCTTACCGCTCACACCGGACTGACTGTCGTGTCCGGCCTCGCCCAGACTGGGGCGGCTCCACCCACCTGGGGTAGGGGCGTAGGTCCCGTCCAGGTGAGCCGTTCGCAGTTCGTCTCCAGCTCGGCCCTGGACCGGGTCTGGTGCAGCAGCACCCCGGCAGGCGCCCCGACCCTCACGAGCGGTGGTCAGCTACCGGCGGCGCTCGTCCCGCGGAGCATTCCGGCGCGCCCGCTGCGGCCCGCCCCGGCACTGCGGCCGGCGGCGGAACCGGGGCCGTTGGTCCCGCCGCGGTAGGACCGGTGAACGGCGTGCGTGGCCCCACCGCTGGCTACGGTAGAACCTGTCCCAGCTACCCGGAGGTTTCCCGTGCCCATCTCGGTGTTCCTGCTGACGACCACGAGATCGTCCGCCGCGGCATCACCCAGCTCCTCGAGACCGAGGACGACATCACCGTCGTCGGTGAGGCCGGGACCGCGGCGCAGGCCCTGGCCCGCATCCCGGCCCTGCGCCCCGACGTCGCCATCCTGGACGTCCGGCTCCCCGACGGCGAAGGGGTCAGCGTGTGTCGCGAGGTCCGCTCCGCGGTCTCACCGCCCCCCGCCTGCCTGATGCTCACCTCCTACTCCGATGACGAGGCCCTCTTCGGCGCGATCATGGCCGGCGCCTCGGGGTACCTGCTCAAGCAGGTCGCCGGTGTCGACCTCATCGGCGCCGTGCGCACCCTTGCCACCGGCGGGTCAACACTCGACCCGAAGGCCACCGCCGCCGTCCTCGACCGGCTGCGCAAGGGCGCCGAACCCGAGGATCCCCGCTACGCCTCGCTCAGCCCGCAGGAGAAACGCATCCTCGCCCTGATCGCGGACGGGCTCATCAACCGCCAAATCGGCGCCGAGATGTATCTGGCCGAGAAGACGGTGAAGAACTACGTCTCCTCGCTGCTGCACAAGCTCGGCTTCGCCCACCGCACCGAGGCCGCCGTCTACGCCACCGAGCGCCGCCGCACCACCGGCTGAGACCACCCGGCTACCCGCCGATCGCCGGGTAGCACCCTCCGCCGACCGTCCTCTCCCGACTCGACCACACCTGACGGCGCCGCGGGATGGAGCGTCGCCGCGGGTGGCGCCTCCCGGTGCCGGTCAGGAACACGACGGGTGTTCAGATGGCAAGGTCGTGTCCGGCGTCACAACCGTCGCTCGCCGTGCTGGCCTACGCGCTGCCGGTTTCCATCCCCGGCGCGCTCAACCCTGCTTAG
>JBBSGM010000218.1:0-5489 GCA_038254065.1 Mycobacteriales bacterium
CAGCGCCGCATCCACCCCTCGGCGATGCACGCCGCGCGCCGCGGCGCGGTCACCCCCGCCACGCTGGTGGTGTTCGATGCGCTCGCGATCGCCGGGCGGGACCTGCGGGGTGAGCCCTACCGCCGCCGGCGCAAGCAGTTGGCCTCTGACGAGGATCGGTACAGGATCCTGAGCGAGGGGCGTCGATGATCCACGCCGTTCGGGGCCAGGTTCCTGCCGATGCTGATTGGAGCGATTGACCTGGAGGCCACCGAAGCGGCCGCGCCGGTGCTGAGCGCCTATCACGCCCTCGGGCAGTGGCTGGTCGACAAACCCCGCACCACCAGGCTCCCAGCCGAAGACCTCCCGCTGGAGGTGATCACTCCCTCATGGGCTCCGCACGTGCACAACAGCGACGACGCCACCGTCAACCGCGCCGCCTACGCCTGCCGGCGCGACGTGGACGATTTCGGCCGAGGGGCCACCACCTGCACTTGTCGACCCGATCATCTGTTGCTGTCGTCGGTCGCAGGCGTAGCCCGACCGGCGCCCTGCGACCTCCATCATCACCCACGCGAACCACACGATGGACACGCCGAACGCGCGACTGCACGCAAAGCGACCGAGCAACAGAGCGTGGCCATCGCCGATATCACCGACAACTACCGCATTACCGTGAGTGGCGCCCCATCCCGCACGTGAGCAAGCAATAATTGGGCTTCCTTTCGTAGCGTGGAGACATCGCGTTACGCCCACCACCGGCGTCGAGGCGAACCCCCACGACCACCTGACTGCCGTTCCAGCGGCCGCTCAGGCGACCCCAGTCCCCGATCTCGACGGCCAGCCCGAACGCGGTCAACGTCGAGATCCTGTGCAGATACCCCAGCCGGGTCACGACCGGGGGGGTGAACTCGCTGGCCGGCCATCGCGGTGATCGCCGCGTCCAGGCGGGCGCGGCGGGCCACAGTGGTCTCGAACTCCCGAAGCTACGGCCAGGGGTCATGTAGGACTTGGACTGGTCCAGATGGCCGAGACCTGATGGGTGTCAGGACTTCCGGCCGTCCGTGAGGCGAGTCCTCCCGGCGCGCCCGCGCGACGGGAGGTCGGGCGGTGGGCCCCGCCCCGCTCATGTCCGTCAGTCTGCGCCTGAGCGCCGGGCAGTGCGCAGACGATGGTTCGGGAGACACTCGCGCTGACTCGACGTTCCCGCAGGTCGCGGTTGTCACGCGACTCGTGTCCGAACCTACGTCACGCGCACCCCCGTCCGCGATACCAGTGACCGCGCTAGGAGGGTGCTGAAAAAGTCGATTTGGCGGGTCAATACAAGTCGCTGACCTGCGGTTATTCGGCTGGGTGAGCCCAGAATCCGGGGTTTTTCATCGGCCTCCTAGCGCCCCCTTCTTCTCGGCGAGTCCACGCGCCCCCCCACTGCACTCCCGGCACTCTCGACAGGCGAGGAACCCGCGCGCTCGGCGCCCGGCGGCCTGCTCGGCGAGCCGCCGGCGCCGGGCCCTACCGTTACGTCCGTTACGTCAATACGTTTCGTTAGTGATGTATTATTATGTAACGTTAGAAACGTAATAATACGTAACGGAAGGGGCTCGGCGCGGTGCGGACTGAGGGCCCTCACCGCGATCGAGCGCGCGACGCGGGGGTGGACCTGCAACGGAACCGGAACGCACGTTAAGCGAGTTCGGGGAGGTCAGGGTGGGTGCTCGGAGTGGGGTTGCGCGGGTCGGCGTCGGGCCATCGCAGCGACCCGGATGCGGAGCTGACCCTCGGTCATGTCGGGGTTCGTCTGCGCCGGCGTCGGGTCAGAAGGTGTGAGCCTGGCAGAAGCGGCCGAGGAACTCTCGGTAGTCCTCTGGATCCACGAGCCGCAGCTTCTTCGCGCGAAAGGCCGCGAACTGCTCGGGCGATGGTAACGAGCGGTACGCGCGCTGGCTGCGATCCTGCGGTTGAGGGCGCAGAGCACGGCCCGCCTCCAGGTGGGTGAGCGTCTGGAGGAACAGCTCGACGCCGAGCGGATAGAGGTGCATCAGATGCCAGAACAGGGAGTGGTGGGGGTCGATCGGTAAGTGGCGGATGCCGATGACCGGCCCGGTGTCGATGCCCTCATCCATCACGTGCAGTGTGCAGCCGGCGGTCGGTTCGTCCGCGAGCATCGCATAAAATGGAGAGAAAAGGCCGGGGTAGCACGGCAGGGAGCCGGGATGGATGTTCAGAGCGCCGAGCCGCGCCAGGCGCAGTACCGGTGCTTTGAAGATGATGCCGAATCGCATGGACAGGATGAGATCGGGCTGGAATGTCTCCGCACGAGCGTAGCCATCACCGTCATCGATCGCGGTGATCGGGTGGAAGGCAACGCCGTGCCGGCGCGCGAGGTGAGCGAAGCTCAGCAGCTCTCCTGCCGGCGCCGGGAGCCGGTCCAGCAGCGGAAAAGGATCTCGTGGGGCAGGTCACACGCGAGGAGCTTCCACCCGGCGAGAGGACGTAGCGCACTCGTCGTGGTACTGACGACGTCGAGTAAAACCTCGACTTGGTGACCAGTCAGCGCGGGGATGAGCTGGTTTAAGGCGAAGCAGGCCGGCAAATCCGACTGCGAACAGATCAGGATTTTCATGTTGTCAGCCAACCGGAGTGCAGCCGGTCCCGACAACCGGCGGATCGAGCTCCGCAGCGGCTTGACAAGTCCATAGAGACACCCCCCGAGCTGCTGGCGCACATATTCGAGTGATACGCCCGCGGGGAGAAGTCCCGCCCCCGCCCGATGGGCCTGTCTGTAGCTCGTCGAGGCGGCCGTGACCGCGCGCCACGGTACCGTCGGCGTGCATAGTGGTGTGGTGCTGTGAGTTCGCTGTGCGGCTACCGGGCGGGGTAGCCCTACCCGGTTTGTGTGACCGGGATGGGCAGGCCGGTGGCTCTGCCACCCTCTGACGGGAAGCTCAGCGTTCCCACTGCCGCGTGTACCGCGTAGGCCAGGTTGAGGTGCCCGAACTGGGCGGCCACGTCCTGTGGGGTCGGTGCTTGGGTTGGTCTGCTCTGGGCGGCGAGGCGGATGGCGTCCGCCGCGGTGGCGAGCGCATCGTGGTGGGCGATGGATTACTACACGGCCCTGTTGGTGAGCTGCGTAGTGCTAGAGGGAGCATCGGTCTAAAGGGCTGGACCTGGCACCACCCAGCGCTACGCCCCCGGCTGAGCGACGGCACGTGACACTAATGCTCACCACGACCGGCGACGCCGCCACGCGGCGGCTTCGCGAGCAACACAGAGGGGAAACTGATCCATGACGGCTTTCACCACGCGCGGCCCAACGCGTACCGAGCTGCTGGGCTACGACACCTATTGGAAGGTCTCCGAGCTCGGCGTCCTACACCGACGCCACGACTACCCCGCGGACCTGCTCGCCAGGATCCTGACCAAGGCGCTCGCCCTGAAGAGCACCGCGAGCGAGCGTCAGCACCTCGACCTGCGGGTGATCCCCGGGGCGGGGACACTCATTCCCGAGATCAACGAACTGGTGCGCTGGCCGGGACGGTTGGAGGCGCTCAGCGAACTGGCCGGAGCCACCCTCGAGCCCCACCCGGTGTCGGTCCTCGCCTCGTTCATCACCTTCATGGGCGCCGCCGCGGACGACGGTGTCGCCGGCTGGCACGCCGACGGCGTCCCGGTCACCGAGATCATCCCGCTGCGGATCAGTGAAGACGCCATCGGCGGCGACCTGCGCGTCTACTGCGGCAACCACGAACACGGGCGTGCTCGCCAGCTACGCGGCGAGCAACTCGACGCCAACGAGGTTGTGCACTTCCCGCACCGCATGGGACAGAGCACCCTCGCCCAGCTCATGCGGGTCCTGCATTCCACCGAGCCAATGAGCGCCGGGCACCGGATCAGCCTGAACCTCACCCTGCGCTCGGCGACCCGCCCCTACATCGACGACAACGCCCTGTACTTCCTCGGCGCCGACAACCCCTCCTTCGACTGGGTCGACGAGTACCTCGACGACGTCAAGAACCGCCAGCTCCCCGCCTACATGGCCACCCAGACCTCAACGTAGACGGCTGTGTGAACAGCCCCCGCGCGGCGCGGATAGGACAGCCGTGAGCGTGGCCGCTGAAAGCGACTAGAAGCGACGTTGCGGTCAACCAGAGACCTCAGACGAACCCGCACGGACCGGCGAGACGCAGTCAGAAACGTGCGCGGCCCCTCGAACGGATGACACCAGATCACGAGCGGGAGTAAGCACCTGGAATGCTGATAGCGTACTGCGGGTCACCCACCGGCCGGCCGCCCGCCACACCGCGAGGCCTCGGCTGCGGCCGCTCGTGGAAGGACCCACCGTGCGCCACCGCACGTTGCTGCGCTGCGCCGACGCCCTGCTCGCCGCGCTCCGGCCACCGCCACCGCCCCGGACCCCGGCCCGATCCAGTGCCGAAGCACAGTGGCGAAGAGCTGCGTTGATCGGCGTGATTGGGGCATACCACGTACGCCGAGGTACGGCCTGGAGTGAATGAGGGCGCCGAACTAGACCACAAACGCTTCATAACTTTGACAGACGGACGACCGATGGAGTCGACACATTGAGCAGCACAGTCCTGCGCCAAGAGAGACCCACCTTTCAGCCGCACCCGGAAAAGCGCGACCGCTCATACGCTCCCAGCTACGACTGGGGGTCGGCCGACTTGGGTGATCGGCACCGGCGGATCTCCGACGCCGTCTGGCATATCCCGGGGTGGCTGACCGAGGAAGACGCGCTAAAGCTCTACGAGCTGGCCTATCTGGCCGACGGACCGATTCTTGAGATCGGCGCCTACTGCGGGCGTTCGACGGTCGTCGTGGCGACGGCAGTGGCGGACCGAGGGGCTCAGGTGCCCATCGTCTCCCTGGACACTGACTCGCTGACCTTCGCAATTGCGCAGCGTTCGGCCAAGGTGCACGCCGTGGACGAGTTGGTCCTCTTCGTATGCGGCTCCGCTGACAGATTCTTTCGGGCAGTCCCGGAATATGGCCCGCGCCTGGTGTTCGTGGACTCCGATCACTCGAAAGAAGGTGTTACGGCCGATCTCAAAGCTCTCGAGAACCACGTCACGGCGGGCGCCCTGATTCTGTTCCACGACTACCTACCAATGATGCTACCGGACACCACTGGATTTCCGATGTCTGCGGAGCCGATCGAGGTGGCCGAGACCGTCGAGAACAGTTGGCTCGTCGACCGTGCAGAGTTCTCCGGCACCTTCGGCGCATCGGCACTATTTCGGTTAACGTCGTGAGCGCGTCACGGACGACCAGCGTCTCTACTAAGCAGCGCGCCACCCGCGGGGCAACCCGCGACGAGGACCGCGGTTGGCACGTCGTAGTGAGCAAGGTTGGCCAGCCCCCGCCGGCGACGACCCCGACGACGATGGCCAGCAGCAGCACTACGGCTGCTCGGACCGTCAAGAGTGGACCGAGCGGTGGTGTCGACATGGGCACCTTCTCCTCATCAGCGACAGTGGCGTCTTGTCACTAAG